>NZ_CP132480.1:5543670-5843670 GCF_030770395.1 Telluria beijingensis
CCACGCGTCCAGCCAGGGCATGCGCGCCACATCGCGTGGCGTGTACGGCCAACTCATCCCTGTTTCGCGCGCCGCCAGTGCGCCAGGAAGCCCAGCACGCCCAACCCGCCCAGCATCAGCCCATAGGTCTCGGGCTCCGGCACCGGCGCCAGCGCCACCGCGCCGCCGAAGCTGGCGCCGTCGTCCGACACCAGTTCGCCGCTCACCTGCAGGTAGTAGTCGCCGGCCGCCAGGTTGTCGCTGGCGATGGTCCACAGGTCGAAGGCGCCGCTTTCCAGCGACTCGCCCTCGCTGATCAGGGCGTCGCCGGCGCCGTACAGGGCCAGGCCGGTGATGTCCAGGCCGACGTCGGCGCTGCGGCTGATCGAGGCCACCACGGCGTCCAGGTTGTGGCCGATCGTGCTGTCGATCGTGAGCGTGAAGCGGTCGGCGAAGGTGTTGCCCGCGTTGTCGGCGGCGAAGCTGTCGCCGAAATAGACGCTGAGGTCGACCAGGTCCAGGGCCTGCGGCGAGTTGCCGATGACGTCCTGCGCCATCGCGGCGGAAGAACCGAATCCAGCGCCCGCCAACACCATTGCAGCAATCAGGGATCGTTTCATGTCTGTCCTCGCTAAGAATCGGCCGCGTCCTGCAGCCACGGTTTCGAGAAGGGGAACTTCATGCTAACAAGAGCAAACAAAAGCATCCCCCAGCGCCATGTGGCTTATGGAACAGGCAATTCGTGCGGCTGGCTAACTGTTTTCTGGGGAGATAGCTATTGGAAGACGCCACATAGGAGATTGAGGCTATCCGGTGCCGATGAGCCGGGTGTGCTGGGCAGTTTGCTTGAAGCGTGTAAGGCGCGTCCTACGAAGACTGGCGGGGTATGCTTGCGCAGAGGCTGTTGACGTTTCCTGCTGATCGCTGAACGGTGCGAAAGGGATCAGTGACAATGACCTGGTTGCATTGCGCGCGTGGATCAGCGGTTGTGCGTGCAAGAAAGTGCAAGCACAAAAGAAAAATGGCTCAGAATTTCTTCTGAGCCATTCTCTTTGAAACTTTGGTGCGGCTGGCAGGAATCGAACCCACGACCCCTTGGTTCGTAGCCAAGTACTCTATCCAGCTGAGCTACAGCCGCCCGAGGCACGCATTATAGCAGCATGTGGCAGGTTGGCAAAGAGCGTATCGAGTCACTCGCCTGAATCCGATGCAATCCGTCATTTTCGATTAAACGTGCGATTTTTTTTATAGAAATGGGTGCCGCACAAAAAAAACGATTAGAAAATCATCGTGACGGAATCGGTGGAAGGTATGGCTGAGCGGATCACCACGCCTCGACACAGGCGGCATGGCCTATAGAAAAGTGATCTTGAAAAGAAAAATGGCCCAGAATTTCTTCTGAGCCATTCTCTTTGAAACTTTGGTGCGGCTGGCAGGAATCGAACCCACGACCCCTTGGTTCGTAGCCAAGTACTCTATCCAGCTGAGCTACAGCCGCCCGAGGCACGCATTATAGCAGCATGTGGCAGGTTGGCAAAGAGCGTATCGAGTCACTCGCCTGAATCCGATGCAATCCGTCATTTTCGATTAAACGTGCGATTTTTTTTATAGAAATGGGTGCCGCACAAAAAAAACGATTAGAAAATCATCGTGACGGAATCGGTGGAAGGTATGGCTGAGCGGATCACCACGCCTCGACACAGGCGGCATGGCCTATAGAAAAGTGATCTTGAAAAGAAAAATGGCCCAGAATTTCTTCTGAGCCATTCTCTTTGAAACTTTGGTGCGGCTGGCAGGAATCGAACCCACGACCCCTTGGTTCGTAGCCAAGTACTCTATCCAGCTGAGCTACAGCCGCCCGAGGCACGCATTATAGCGGCGCTTGTTCATCTTGGCAAAGGCTTATTGGAAAAAGGTGAAGTTAGCGGCAGACATGTTCTGGATCAGCGCGCAAGCACGCCCTCCAGCGCCTCGATGACAACCCGGTCATGGCGATTGCACAGCAGTTCGCGCAGTTGCGCTTGCGGCGCCAGGTGCACCGCCTGGCTTTCCCATCCCATCAGCGCAGGATTCCCGCCAACCCGGCGCGCCAGGTAGAAGCGGGTATAGGTCAGCGTGCGCGCGCAGTCGACCAGGTGCGCCAGGATCTCGACCCGCAGGCCGGATTCCTCGAAGGCTTCGCGGATCGCCGTCGCCTGCAGGTTGACGCCGGGATCGACCCGGCCCTTGGGGAAGGTGGATTCGTAGCCGCCGAAACGGTTCGATGGCGACACTGCCCACACGCGGCCGTCGTCCTCCACGATCACGACACCGGCGGCGGGCGACTTCGACGACGGCAGGTCGAAGGGCGGTTCGGCGATATCGGCCTGGCCCGGCACATCGGACCACTGTGCATTCGTGGCCGGCACGTCGATCCACGGCGCGAACGGCACGCCGTTCAGCGTCAAGGGCAGGGCGCCCAGCGGGATCACGGTCGCCACCCGGGCCGGATCGTGCCAGGATGCCGCATCGGTTGGAAGCGAGGGCGACGACAGCAGCACTGGCTCGCCGCGTTCGTTGGGTTGGGGGTGAAAGACGGCAGCGTCGGTCATGAGAGGATGGCGGCTTGAGTGAAATGGCAGGCCCAAAAGCAATAAGGGCACTTCTTGCGAAGTGCCCTTATCTGAAGAAGGTTGGTGCGGCTGGCAGGAATCGAACCCACGACCCCTTGGTTCGTAGCCAAGTACTCTATCCAGCTGAGCTACAGCCGCCCAATGCAGGCATTATAGCGGGAGGCGGGCGTCTTGGCAAAGGTTCATTGCCGATTCCGTGATTCTGGCTGCAGCACAGTCATGTCCAGGACTTTTCGACAGCGCCAAAGAAAAGGGCCAGATCTTGCGATCTGGCCCTTCGTATTTTCTGGTGCGGCTGGCAGGAATCGAACCCACGACCCCTTGGTTCGTAGCCAAGTACTCTATCCAGCTGAGCTACAGCCGCCCGAGGCACGCATTATAGCAGCGACATCGCATTTCCGGAAGACTCAAAATATTTCACGACGGCAAAGTCCTCTGGTAGATTTGGCAGAAGGATATTTAATTGGATCGTCATGCTGGTCTTTACCCTTGAAGCACATGCCAGGCTGCTGCGCTGCGCATTCCTGCTGCTGTGTATCTTGAGCATCCTCGCCACGAGCCTGCCCGCGAACGCGGCCCAGCGCAGCCTGCGCTTCGAACGCCTGTCGGTCGACGAGGGCCTGTCCCAGCATTCGGTCATCAACATCCTGCAGGATCGCCAGGGCTTCATCTGGTTCGGCACCCAAGGCGGTCTGCACCGCTTCGACGGCTACCGCATGACCGTCTACCGCAATAACACCGACGATCCGGGCAGCATCCCGGATAACTATGTATCCGCCTCGTACGAGGATGCCGAGGGCCGCCTGTGGTTCGGCACCAAGGGCGGCCTGGCGCGCCACGACCCGGCCACCGGTCGCTTCCAGCGCCGTGCGCTGATCGATGCGGGCCGCAGCGTGCTGCGCTCGGTGGAGGCCATCGTTCCCGGTCCGGATGGCGCGCTGTGGCTGGCGACGACCGACGGCGTGGTGCGCTTCGACCCCGCCACCGGCCAGCACCGGGCCTATGTGCACGACCTGGACGACCGCACCAGCCTGCGCGACGACCGGGTGCTTGCACTGGCCTTCGACAACAGCGGGGCGCTGTGGGTCGGCACTGCCACCGGCCTGGATCGCATGGATCCGCACACCGGCCGCTTCACCCATTTCGCGGTTGCGCCGCCGGCCGACACCCGGCGCAACACCGTATCTGCGCTGTCGATGGGGCCACGCAACACACTGTGGGTAGGCACCGCCGCCGGGCTCGAGGCCTGGCGCCTGGACGAGGAGCAGCCCATTCGCCAGCGCATGGGCGCGCTCGAGGGCATGGGCGACGCCCAGGTCAAGACCCTGTACCACGACGGCGGCGCCCAGCTATGGGTCGGCACCGATACCGATGGCCTGCGCTGGCGCGATCCGTCGAGCGGGCGCTTCATCAGTTACCGCAACTCGGCCCAGGACCCGCACAGCCTGTCCGACAACCAGGTGCGGGCGGTATTGGTCGACCGCACCGGCACCCTGTGGGTCGGCACCTATTTCGGCGGCATCAACCGCACCGACCTGGCCAGTGGCGGTTTCGCGCGCTATGGCGAGACCGAGGGCATCGGCCGCGCGCGCGTGCGGGCCATCGCCGAGGAGCGCGACGGCCGCCTGTGGGTCGGCACGGTCGGCGATGGCCTGATGCTGCTCGATCCTGCCACCCGCCGCGTTCAGCACATCGCCAGCGGCACGCTGCCGGGCGACGACGTGACGGTGCTGGCGAAGGCGCGCGGACGGCTGTGGATAGGCACGCCTACCGGCTTGAAGTACCGGGAGCCGGACGGGCGCATGGGCCGGGTGGCGCTGGGCACCGGGCCGAGCGCCAACAATGTGCAGGGCATCCACGCCGGCCGCGACGGCACCTTGTGGGTAGCCACTCGCGGGGGGCTGGCGGCGCTGGCGCCCGGCGCCGACATCGCGCGGGTCTGGCGCCACGATCCGCTCGACCCCGGCAGCCTGGGCGACAACATTGGCCGCACGGTGCTGGAAGACCGCCACGGCATCCTGTGGATCGGCACCGAGTCGGGCCTGGAGCGCTTCGATCCCGCCGCCGACACCTTCACCCGCTTTCGCAGCAACCCTGCCGATCCGGGCAGCCTGCGCCACGGTCGGGTCAATCACCTGCACGAGTCGCGCAGCGGCGAGCTGTGGATCGGCACCGCGGGCGGCCTGCACCGCCTGATGCGCGATGGCCGGCGCACCTGGTTCCGCTTCTATCCCTTCACCGACAACCAGGATGCGCCATCGATCGGCGCCATCCTGGAGGACGACGACGGCACCCTGTGGGTCAGCACAACCACCGGCATCACGCGGGTCGATCCGGTCAACGGCCAAACCAAGAGCTATACCTCCAGGGACGGCTTGATCGACGGATCCTACTTCGTCGGCGCGGGCCTGCGCGGCACCAACGGCCAGCTGCATTTCGGCGGCTTGAGCGGCATGACGTCGTTCCAGCCCGGCGCGGTGCGCGACAATCCGTTCCCGCCGGCGGTCGCGATCACCGACCTGCTGGTATTGAACAAGACCCGCGCCATCCCCGACCTGCCGACGCGGCGCGAGATCACGCTGTCGCACCGCGACACCGTGTTCACGCTGGAATTCGCGGCGCTGCACTATGCCGACCCGCAGGGCAACCGCTATGCCTACCGGCTCGAAGGCTTCGACCAGGGCTGGGTCGACACCGATGCCAGCCGCCGTTTCGCCACCTATACCAACCTCGATCCGGGGCAGTATGTGTTCCGGGTCCGGGCCAGCAACAAGGACGGGCTGTGGAGCCCGACCGCCGCCGCGCTGGCGATCACGATCACGCCGCCGTACTGGAAGACCTGGTGGTTCCGCAGCCTGGTCGCGGCGGCGGTGCTGGCGCTGTCCTACCTGGCCTATCGGCTGCGGGTGCGCGCGCTGGTCGAGCAGAAAGGCCTGCTGGCGCGCGAAGTCCATGCCCGCACCGCCGAACTGCTGCTGCAAAAAGAAGCGGCTGAACGCGACAAGCGCGAGGTCGAGCGCCAGAAGGAGTCGGTCGAGCGGGCCCACCGCAATATCGCGCTGCTGTCCGACATGGGACGGGTCCTGACCACCAACCTCGATAACGAGGCGATCATGCGCACCTTGTACCAGCACGTGGTGGCGCTGATGGATGCGCCGGTGTTCGCGGTCGCGCTGTGGCGGCCAGAGCAGGGCACGATCGAGCTGCCGTATGCGATGGTGGTCGGACGGCGCATGGCGCCGCGCGAGCTGCGCTTCGACCCCGCGCGCCACCTGCTGTCGTGCTGCGTGGCCGAGGGCCGGGAATTCCTGCTGGCCGACGTCGAGGCCGAGCTGCCGGGCTGCCTGGCGCAGCCGGTCAGTGCGCTCGACGCGGTGGCGGTGTCGAGCACGGCCGCCCAGGCGCCGCGTTCGCTGCTGTGCGTGCCGGTGACGGTGGGCGAGCGGGTGCTGGGCGCGGTAACGGTCCAGAGCCGCGAGGCGGGCGCCTATGGCCAGGTCCACCTCGACATGCTGGGCACGCTGGCGGCCTATGTCGGGGTCGCGATGGACAATGCCGAGGCCTACCAGCGGCTCAAGGAGACCCAGGCCCAGCTGGCGGCGCAGGACAAGCTGGCGTCGCTCGGCTCGCTGGTGGCGGGCGTGGCCCACGAACTGAACACCCCGATCGGCAACAGCCTGCTGATGGCCAGCACCCTGCAGGAGCGCACGAGCGCGGTGGCGGCGCGCTTCGCGCAGGCGACGCTCAAGCGCTCTGACCTGGAAGACTACATGGCCGCCTCGCGCGAAGCCTCGGAGCTGATCGTGCGCAGCCTGCACAATGCGGCCGAACTGGTGAGCAGCTTCCGCCAGGTCTCGGTCGACCAGGCCAGCGCCCAGCGCCGCCGCTTTGACCTGGCCCAGGCCTGCCACGAGATCGCGGCGACCCTCATGAACACGGTGCGCCTGGCCGAGCACCGCCTGGTGCTCGACGTGCCGGCCGGGATCGTGATGGACGGTTTCCCCGGCCCGCTGGGCCAGGTCCTGATCAACTTCGTCAACAACGCCATGCTGCACGCCTTCGCGGCGCCGGGCGGCACGATGACGATCGGCGCCGCGCTGCATGATGGGCGGGTGACGCTCAGCTTCCGCGACGACGGGCGCGGCATCGAGGCCGGCCACCTGGGCCGCATCTTCGATCCCTTCTTCACCACCCGCATGGGGCAGGGCGGGACCGGTCTCGGTTTGAACATCGTCTACAACATCGTCACCGGCCTGCTGGGCGGGACGATCCGGGTCGACAGCACGCCTGGCGCCGGCACGCTGTTCGTGCTCGACCTGCCGTTGCGGGCGCCGGATGCGCCGGCGCCGGCGGCAGGGGCGTGAATCACACCGTGCTGCGCGGCGTGCCCGCCCGCCAGGCCTCGATATTATCGATCAGCATATCGGCCAGGGTCTGCATCGCACCGGCGCTGGCCCAGGCCACGTGCGGGGTCAGGATAAAGTTCGGCAGCCGCAGGCCGAGCAACGGATTGCCGGACGAAGGCGGCTCCTTGCTTAGCACGTCGAAGCCGGCGCCGATGCGGCCCTCCATCAGTACGATGGCCAGCGCCGCCTCGTCGACCAGGCCGCCGCGCGCGGTATTGATCAGCAGCGCGCCCGGCTTCATCAGGCCCAGCTCGCGCGCGCCGATCAGGTTGCGGGTTTGCTCGTTGAGCGGCAGGTGCAGGCTGACGATGTCCGACGTCGCCAGCAGTTCGTCGAGCGCAAGCCCGGTCACGCCAGGCTCGTCGACCGGCGAGCGCGAAGTGACGGCGACCTCCATGCCGAAGGCGCGCGCGATGCCGGCGACTTTCTTGCCGAGCGCGCCGTAGCCGACGATGCCGAGCCGGCTGCCGGCCAGGTCGCCGATCGGGTGGTCGAGCAGGCAGAAGCGGCTGGAGGTTTCCCATTTGCCGGCCTCGACGTCGAGGGCATAGGCGCGCAGGTTGCGGCGCAGCGCCAGCATCAGCGTGAAGCAGTGCTCGGGCACCGAGACCAGCGAATAGTCGCGGATGTTCGAGACCACGATGCCGCGTTCGCGGCAGGCGTCCAGGTCGACGTTATCCAGGCCGGTGGCGGCGACAGCGACCAGCTTCAGGTCGGGCAGTTGGGCGATTGCCTCGGCGCGCAGCGCGACCTTGTTGGTGATCGCCACGGTGGCGCCGGCCAGGCGCTCCACGACCTCGTCCGGGCCGGTGCCTGCATGGTCCTGCCAGGCATGGGGAAAGCCGGGCACGCGGACGTTGGCTTGCAGGCTGTCGCGGTCGAGGAAGACGATACGGTCCATGATGTCCTTTCGGCAGGAAACAAAACGGTATTGTAGAGCAGGGGAGGCTGTCAGGCGGACAGGCACGGCAAAAGACAGGAAGTCCTGTCTTTTGCCTGGGAGCGGCGCGCGGGGCGCCGCGATATGGTGGGGCTCGAGCCGGCTTCTGTGAGGGCCCTGAGCGGGGATTACTGCGACTTGGCGACGCTGTCCGCCTTCGCTTCAGCCTGGTCGGCCTTGGCTTCGGCTTTCTTCTCGGACGCCTTCGCTTCTGCCTTGGCCACGTCGGCCTTCGCTTCGGCGGTGGCCTTCTCTACCTTTTCATCGGCCTTGGCGACTTCTTTTGCGTGCTTGGCGTCGGCCTGGGCGACGTCTTTGGCGACATGCGCGTCAGTGGTGGCGGCAGGCGTCTGGGCGAACACGGAAGTAGCGAACAGACCAGCGATCAGGGTAGCGGCGATTTTGCTCATGGTGTCATTCCTTTATAGTGGTTTGAAACTCGGTTGATCTCAGGTGGGGCTCCGTGGAGGTTTCCCGGTGTTACTGAGCAGATAACGGGGCCCGATACTGCCCAGTTGACGATAATTACATTCACTTACATTTATGACATCGGCCACGGTCAGCGTTCGCTGCCGTACAGTCCGGGGTCGATGGCGAGAATAGGCTGTGGACAATGCGTCTCCAGGAGCCATCGCCATGCCGGATTTACTCAAGACCTATAAAGCCAAGCGCAACTTCTCGATCACGTCCGAGCCGGCCGAGGGCGGCACGCCGGGCGTGGATGCGCTGACCTTCGTCATTCAGAAACACTGGGCCAGCCGACTCCACTACGATTTCCGGCTGGAGCTCGATGGCACCATGAAAAGCTGGGCAGTGCCGAAAGGCCCCAGCTACGACACGCACGACAAGCGCATGGCGGTGCATGTCGAAGACCACCCGATCTCGTATTCCGATTTCGAAGGCACGATTCCAGCGAAGCAATATGGCGCCGGTAAGGTGATCATCTGGGACAAGGGCACGTGGGAGCCGCTGGAAGACCCGCACAAGGGGTTTGCCAAGGGCAGCATCAAGTTCGAGATGCACGGCCACAAGATGCACGGGCGCTGGACGCTGGTGCGAATGAAAACGCGCGGCAACGAGAAGCAGGAAGCCTGGCTCTTGATCAAGGAAAAGGACGAGTATGCGCGCTCGTCCGAGGAATTCTCGCTGGTCGACGAGATGCCGGACAGTGTCAAGCAGTTGCCGATGCCGAAGCGGGTGGAGCGCAAGATCGAGGCCTTGCGCGAAGAGGAGCAGGAAGGGAAAAAAGCGCCGGCGCCGAAGAAGCGCGCGGCGGCGAAGAAGGCGGCGCCGAAGCCCGCGACCGGCAAGGTCGCGCTGCCCGAGAAATTCTCGCCCGAGCTGGCCACCCTGGTCGACGCCCCGCCGCCCGACCCCGAGAAATGGGTGTTCGAGGTCAAGTTCGACGGCTACCGCATGCTGGCGCGCATCGAGGGTGGCGAGGCGCGCCTGATCACGCGCAATGCCAACGACTGGACCGACAAGCTGCTGCCGCTCAAGCGCGAACTCGAGCGCATGAAGCTGCCGGACGGCTGGTACGACGGCGAGATCGTGGTCCACGACGAGCACGGCAAGCCCGATTTCGGCAAGCTGCAACTGGCCTTCGACGGCAAGCAGGCCGACGCCATCGAGTTCTTCCTGTTCGATGTGCCGTATTTCGACGGCCATGACTTGCGCGAATTGCCGCTGGTCGAGCGCCGCGGCCTGCTGGAGCAGCTCCTCGCGAAGAAGAAATCGAAGCGGGTCCGCTTCTCGGCCGAATTCGGAAGCAATCCGGACGAGCTGGTGGTCGCCGCCTGCAAGATCGGCCTGGAAGGCGTGATCGGCAAGCGCCGCGACTCTCGCTATGTGTCGCGCCGCTCGCCCGAGTGGATCAAGCTCAAGTGCGGGCTGCGCCAGGAATTCGTCATTGGCGGCTTCACCGACCCGAAGGGCTCGCGCACCGGCATCGGTGCGCTCCTGCTGGGCACCTATGACGAGGACGGCGTGCTGCGCTACGCCGGCAATGTCGGCTCGGGCTTCAACCATTCCTCGCTGGCATCGATCGCCCAACAGCTGGAAAAGCTGCGCAGCGACGACAGCCCGTTTCCGCCGCGCGCGGTGCCCGGCCGCAAGCACCATTGGGTCAAGCCGGTGCTGGTGGCCGAAGTCAGCTTTTCTGAATGGACCAGCGCCGGTGCGGTGCGCCACCCGGTATTCCAGGGCCTGCGCGACGACAAGCCCGCCAAGGGCGTCACCCGTGAAAAGGCCCAGCACATGACTGACGTGGCAGCGAAAGAAGAGGAACCGGTGGCGGCGCCGGGCAAGCTGCCGGCGACCATGAAGATCACCAATGGCGACCGCGTGATCGACAAGGAAAGCGGTGCCACCAAGCTCGACCTGATTCGCTACTACGCGCTGGTCGGCGAACTGATGATGGAGCACCTGAAGGGGCGCCCGGTGTCGCTGGTGCGCGCGCCGGAGGGCGTGGGCGGCGAGCTGTTCTTCCAGAAGCATGCCGACGTGCGCAAGATGCCGGGCCTGCGCCATCTGGATCAGGCGCTCGATCCCGAGCATCCTCCGATGCTGGAGGTGGCAGGCGTACAGGGCATCCTGTCGGCGGCGCAGTGGAACGTGGTCGAGATCCATACCCAGAATGCGCTCAAGGGCACGTATGACCGGCCGAACCGCATGGTGTTCGACCTCGACCCGGGTCAAGGCGTCGACTGGCCGGCGATGCAGGAGGCGGCCCAGTTGATGCACGCCTTCCTCGACGAGCTGGGCTTGCCGGCTTTTCTCAAGACCAGCGGCGGCAAGGGCTTGCACGTGGTGGTGCCGATCAAGGGCGGCCACGACTGGGACACGGTGAAGGGCTTCTCGCAGGCCATCGTGCACCATATGGCGGCCACCTTGCCTGACCGCTTCGCCTTCAAGAGCGGGCCGAAGAACCGCGTCGGCAAGATCTTCATCGACTACCTGCGCAACGGGCAGGGGGCGACCACGGTCGCTGCGTGGTCGGCGCGGGTGCGGCCGGGGCTCGGCATCTCGGTGCCGCTGCGCTGGGAAGAGCTGGCGGGGCTGAAGTCGAGTACCCAGTGGACCGTGGCGAATGTGCACACGCGGCTGGACGAGGGGAATGCGCCGTGGGAGGGGTATGCGAAGGCGGCGAAGACGCTGACGAAGGCGATGAAGGTGCTGGGGTTCCAGCCCTGAACCGCACCCGCATCACCACCGTCGCTCGCGCACCACCACCGTCGCTCGCGCACCACCACCGTCGCTCGCGCACCACCACCGTCGCTCGCGCACCACCACCGTCGCTCGCGCACCACCACCGTCGCTCGCGCACCACCACCGTCGCTCGCGCACCACCACCGTCGCTCGCGCACCACCACCGTCGCTCGCGCACCACCACCGTCGCTCGCGCACCACCACCGTCGCTCGCGCACCACCACCGTCGCTCGCGCACCACCACCGTCGCTCGCGCACCACCACCGTCGCTCGCGCACCACCACCGTCGCTCGCGCACCACCACCGTCGCTCGCGCACCACCACCGTCGCTCGCGCACCACCACCGTCGCTCGCGCACCACCACCGTCGCTCGCGCACCACCACCGTCGCTCGCGCACCACCACCGTCGCTCGCGCACCACCACCGTCGCTCGCGCACCACCACCGTCGCTCGCGCACCACCACCGTCGCTCGCGCACCACCACCGTCGCTCGCGCACCACCACCGTCGCTCGCGCACCACCACCGTCGCTCGCGCACCACCACCGTCGCTCGCGCACCACCACCGTCGCTCGCGCACCACCACCGTCGCTCGCGCACCACCACCGTCGCTCGCGCACCACCACCGTCGCTCGCGCACCACCACCGTCGCTCGCGCACCACCACCGTCGCTCGCGCACCACCACCGTCGCTCGCGCACCACCACCGTCGCTCGCGCACCACCACCGTCGCTCGCGCACCACCACCGTCGCTCGCGCACCACCACCGTCGCTCGCGCACCACCACCGTCGCTCGCGCACCACCACCGTCGCTCGCGCACCACCACCGTCGCTCGCGCACCACCACCGTCGCTCGCGCACCACCACCGTCGCTCGCGCACCACCACCGTCGCTCGCGCACTACCACCGTCGCTCGCGCACTACCACCGTCGCTCGCGCACCACCACCGTCGCTCGCGCGAAGGCGGGAGCCCAAGTTAGCTCACCGCCAGCTCCGTTCCGCGTAGGCGGCCACTCCAGGGACTTGGTCTCCCGCCTTCGCGGGAGCGACGGTAAAGCATCTGCTGGCGTCTAGTCGACGTTACGCCCCAGTGGCTTGAGCGAGGCCCGCACGCCACGCCCGTAGGCAGGATCGGCCCGGTCGAAATGCCCCAACTGGCGCTGCAGGATGTCCTCGTCCACCTGGCTCAGTGGCCCGGCCAGGTTGTCGCACAGGTCCTGGCGTTCCTGCGGCGTCATCAGGCGGAACAGGTCGCCGGCCTGGGTGTAGTCGTCTTCCTGGCCGCGGAAGTCGAAGCGGCCGGCATTGCCGTCCAGTGCGAGTTCACGCTCGCCATGACCCATGCCGGTGGCCCCGGCGCCCACGCTGTCCAGGCGCTGGTAGTTGCGCGCCGCGCCGCCGCTGGCGATCGCCATCGCGCCGTCGCGCTGGTGGTTGTGGAAGGGGCAGCGCGGCGCGTTCACCGGCAGGTGCTGGTGGTTGGTGCCGACCCGGTACAGCTGGGCGTCGTGGTAGCCGAACAGGCGCCCCTGCAGCATCTTGTCGGGCGAGTAGCCCAGGCCCGGCACCACGTTCGCCGGCGAGAATGCGGCCTGCTCGACTTCGGCGTGGTAGTTCTCGGGATTGCGGTTCAGTTCCAGCACGCCCACCGGCTGCAGCGGGAAGTCGCCATGCGGCCAGACCTTGGTCAGGTCGAACGGGTTCCAGCCGGTGCGGGCGCTCCAGGCGTCCAGTTCCGCGGCGCTGGCCACCTGTACCTTGACGTCCCACTGCGGGAAGTCCTGCGTGGCGATCGCATTGAACAGGTCGCGCTGGGCGTAGTCGGGATCAAGGCCGGCGATGCGGGTGGCATCCGCCGCGCTCAGGTTCCTGATGCCCTGGCGGGTCTTGAAGTGCCATTTCACGTACACGCGCTGGCCCTGCTCATCGATCAGGCTATAGGCGTGGCTTCCGAAACCGTCCATGTGGCGGTAGCCGTCCGGCGTGCCCCGGTTCGAGAACAGGATCGTCACCTGGTGCAGGCTTTCCGGCGCATGGCTCCAGAAGTCGAACATCATGTTCGCCGACTTGAGGTTGGTCTGCGGATCGCGCTTCTGGGTATGGATGAAGTCAGGGAAGTTGATCGGGTCCTTGATGAAGAAGATCGGGGTGTTGTTGCCGACCAGGTCCCAGTTGCCTTCCTCGGTATAGAAGCGCAGGGCGAAGCCGCGCGGATCGCGCTCGGTGTCGGCGCTGCCCTTCTCGCCGCCGACGGTCGAGAAGCGCAGGAACACCGGGGTCTGCTTGCCGATGTGGGAAAACAGTTTTGCTGTCGTCAGGCCGCTGATGTCGTGGGTGACGGTGAAGCTGCCGTAGGCGCCCGAGCCCTTGGCGTGCACGACGCGCTCGGGGATGCGCTCGCGGTTGAAGTGCTGGAGCTTTTCGATCAGGTGGAAATCCTGCAGCAGCAGTGGACCGCGCGGGCCGGCGCTCAGCGAGTTCTGGTTGTCGGCGACCGGGATGCCGGAGGCGGTGGTCAGGCGGGGTTGGCTCATCGTGGACTCCTCATTGCGTTGTCATCAATGAAGCAGATTCTACGGAGCAATCCTCACAAGGAAAAGCTAATTGATTTAATTATTATGATAGGTTTTTACAATACTTCGATGCAATAAGATGCCGGGGGGGGGGCGCCACCCCCGGCATTCAATGACCATTCTTGAAGATACCCCGGATGTTCATTGCCATCAGCGCCACCTGCAGCGTGATCAGCGCCCAGGCCTCGTCATGCCAGCCCCACACGATCCACATCAGATTACTGAGGATGAACATCCAGAACCCGAACACCCGGCGTTCGGCGCGCTTGGAGCCGATCAGGAAGGCAGCGTACAGGCTGACTACCATGGCCGGCCACTGGAGCAGATCGATCAGTCCATCCATCCTCACGCCGCCTTCTTGCGTGCGGGCGCCTTGGCGGTCGCCTTGGCCGGCGCCTTCCTGGCGGCTGCCTTCTTCGCGGCTGGTTTGGCGGCAACCTTGCTGGCCGTTGTGCGCGTGGACTTGGCGACGGTAGCGCCGGATCGGCTGCCGGACTTCGCGGGCGCCTTGCGTGCGCGCGGTGCGGCGTCCTCGTCGTCGTCCTCGTCGTCCGCAGGCTTGCGCGACTTGCGTGGCGGCGGATCGTCGTCATCGTCATCGTCGTCTTCCAGCGCCGCCAGCGCGGCCTTGGCCGGCTTCTTGCCCAGGCTGGCCTGGAGCAGGGCGACCAGGTCGATGACTTTCCCGCTCGTGCGCTTTTCTTTCTCGGGCTCGGGCTGGGTGATGGTCTTGGTCTGCTTGGCCTTGATCTTTTTCTTGACCAGGGCCAGCACGTCTTCGCGGTAGGTGTCGTGGTACTGCTCCGGTTTCCAGTCCTCGCTCATGCCCTCGACCAGCGCCATCGCCATCTTGAGTTCCTTGACGGTGACGGCGGCGCTCTTCGAACTCGGCGACGGAATCTTGAGTTCGCCCGCGTCGCGCATCTCGTCCGGGTAGCGAAGGGTATTGAGCACGATGGTATCGCCGACGCAGACCAGCGCCGCCAGGTGCTGCTTGACGCGGATGACGACGCGCGCGATGCCGATCTTGCCTGCCTCGCGCAGGGTCTCGCGCAGCAGCGCATAGACCTTGGCGCCGCCCTTGCCGGGGGCGAGGTAGTAGGGCTGGTCATAGTAGATCAGCGGCACGTCCTCGGCATTCACGAAGGCCTGGATGTCGATGGTTTGTGTCGCTTCGACGTTGGCGCGGCGCAGGTCTTCGTCGGACAGCACGACGTATTCGCCGTCCTCATACTCGTAGCCCTTGACGATGTCGTCCCACGACACTTCCTTGCCATTGCCCTTGTTGTAGCGCTTGAAGCCGACCGGCGAAAAGTCGCGCCGGTCGAGCATGGTCAGGTCCAGCCCCTTGCTCTCGACCGCGGTGTACATATCGACCGGAATGTGGACCAGCCCGAAACTGATCGCCCCTTTCCACATGCTGCGCATGGCCATTCTCCTTTCGCCTGTCAGCCGACCGAGCCGGTAATCGGCAGCACGATGCCGGTGATGTAGCCCGAGCACACGGGCGAGGCCAGGAACACATAGGCCGGCGACAGTTCCTCGGGCTGGGCCGGGCGCTTGAAGTCGGTCTGGGCGCCGAATTCCTTCAGCTGTTCGGGGGGCTGGTCGGCCGGGTTCAGCGGCGTCCAGACCGGGCCCGGCGCCACCGCGTTGACGCGGATGCCCTGGTCGATCAGGCTGGAGGCGAGCGACATCGTGAAGGCGTGGATCGCGCCCTTGGTCGAGGAATAGTCGAGCAGCTTCTTCGATCCGCGCAGGCCGGTGACCGAGCCGGTATTGATGATCGAGGCGCCCTGCTTCAGATGGGGCAGGGCCGCGCGCGCCATGTGGAAGTAACCGTAGATATTGGTACGGAAGGTCTCGTCCAGGCGCTCCTCGGTGATGTCGAGCAGCGATTCGGCGTGTTCCTGGAAGGCGGCGTTATTGACCAGCACGTCGAGGCGACCGAATTCGGCGACCACCTTGTCGACCGCCTCCTTGCAGAAGGCGGCGTCCTTGACGTCGCCCGGAATGGTCACGCAGCGCCGGCCCTCGGCCTCGACGCAGCGCCTGGTCTCGGCCGCATCCTCGTGTTCGTTCAGGTACATCACGGCCACGTCGGCGCCTTCGCGCGCGAACAGCACCGCGACCGCGCGCCCGATGCCGGAATCGGCGCCGGTCACGATGGCGCTCATGCCTTCGAGCTTGCCGCTGCCCTTGTAGCCTTCGGCCAGGAACCGGGGCTGGAGCTCCATCTCGGCCTCGATGCCCGGCTTGGCCAGGTGCTGCTCGGGCATCGGCGTTTCGGGCTGGTCGACGCCGGTCTGCACCGCGTCGTCCTTGTCGTCATCCTTGCCGCTTTCCTTGTTGCTGGCGTCGAGCTGGTCCTGGCGCCTCTGGATGGCCTTCTGCTTGTTCGCCACGTCGTCCGGCTGTCCCATCGTGCTTCTCCCATGAATGTGCGTTCGATCTGGAGAGTATTGGGCGCACGGCATGGCGCGACGGTGCGGTTCCACACACAGCGCCAAGCTTATGGCACACTCGCGAGGCAAACAGGGCCAATTGCTTATGCCCGGAAACGTTTTGGAGAATGAGAATGGCAGAAGAGGGTGAGCGCGCGGACGAAGGGATCGTCGAGGCCAGCTGCCTGTTCGTGAATCCGGTCGGCCAGCGCCGCGCCGATTTCCAGTCCGCCTGCGCCGGCGTGTTCTCGCAGCTGCGAGTGGCGTCCGGCGCCGACCAGGCGCGCGGCCTGCTTGCGCGCGAGTCGGCCGACCTGCTGGTGCTCGACCTCGAACGCTGCGAACCCGGCATCGACCTGGCGGCCCTGGGCGCCCTGGTGGCCGAGCGACAGGGCGCGCCGATCCTGGTGCTGTGCCCCTTCACCAATGCGCGCTGGCTGCCGGCCCTGATGGCCTTCGGCCCGATCGACTACGCCATCGGCCCGCTGCGCGCGCAGCAGACCCGCGCGCTGCTCGATGCCCGCCTGCGCGCCGGCTTCGCGCCCCCGCGCGCACCGAACCCGGTCGAGGACGAATTGCAAATGCTGCTGGCGCTGCGCGGCGCCACCCAGCAGGCGCTGGAAGACGCCGACGACAGCGTGCGTTTCGGCGAACGCCTGTGCGCGGCGCTTGCCGGCTGGCCGGGCCTGGTGCATGCGGCCCTGTTCCAGCACCGCGACGGCGACCTGCACCTGGAAGCCGAACAGGGCGTGACCGGCCTGCACCTGATGGCGCTGCTCAAGGACGAGGGCCGGCTGCTGCAGTCGCCGCTGCGCCATGCCTTCCCCGGCCTGCTGGCGGCGGCCAGCGGCGAATTCACCCTGCTCGACGCGCCCGAGAAGGCGGGCGAACCGGGACTGGCGGCCAGCCTGGAGCGCTATGGCGCGCAGATGGTGGTGGGCCTGCCGATCCCGGCCCAGGGCCCGGGCGGCCCGCGCGGCTCGCTGTGCCTGATGTTCGACCATGCGCGCGCGTTTTCGCGCGCCCAGTTGCAGGCCTTCGAGGAGCTGGCCCAGCTGGCGGCCCACGGCCTGCGCATGGCCGAGGTGACGCGCGAGAACGAGGCGCTGCTGGCGCGCGTGACCCACCTGGCGACCACCGACGCCCTGACCGAGGTCGCCAACCGCCGCCATGGCGAGCACTTGCTGGAACAGGAGATCAAGCGCGCGCGCCGCTACCGCCTGCCGCTGGCGCTGGTGGCCTTCGACATCGACCGCTTCGCTCAGGTCAACGACAACTTCGGCCATCCGGTGGGCGACCTGGTGCTGCGCACCGTGGCCGCGACCGCGCGCGCGCTGCTGCGCTCGAGCGACGTGCTGGTGCGCTCCGGCGGCGAGGAATTCCAGGTGATCGCGCCGCACACCAGCGCCATCGACGGCCTCAAGCTGGCCGAAAAGCTGCGCGCGGCGATCGAGCAGGTCGAGATTCCCGGCTGCGACCACGTCACCATCAGCCTGGGCGTGGCCCAACTGGGCGAGGGAGAGAGCGGCGACTCGCTGGCGGTGCGGGTCAATGCCGCGCTGGCGCGCGCCAAGCGGGCCGGGCGCAACTGCGTCGAACTGGCGATGTCCTGAGCGCACGCTGTCGCTAGTTCATTAACCGAATATGCTTATTCGGTAATTATGCTACGCTAACGGCCTTTCAAATAGGCAAGTCTTCCCAGGGTGATCATGCTTCAGTGGCTGCGCGAATACCGGCGCGCCGCGCTGCCGGGCGATATCAGCGCCGGCATCGTGGTGGCGATGATGATGATCCCGCAAGGCATGGCGTATGCGCTGGTGGCCGGACTGCCGCCGGTGGTCGGGATCTACGCCAGCATCGTCCCGCCGCTGCTGTATGCGCTGTTCGGCACCAGCAGCACGCAGTCGGTGGGGCCGATGGCCATCGTCTCGCTGATGACCGCTTCGGCGCTGGCGCCGCTGGCGACGCCGGGCACCGGCCTGTACGGCGTGCTGGCGGGCCAGCTGGCGCTGATGTCGGGCCTGGTGCTGCTGGCCTGCGGCCTGCTGCGCATCGGCTTCCTGGCCAATTTCTTCTCGCGGCCGGTGATGAGCGGTTTCACCATCGGCTCGGCGATCGTGATCGCCTGGGGCCAACTGGGCACCCTGGTCGGCACCCCGATCGCCCTGGACGCTGCGCCGCATTGGCCGAGCATCGGCCTGGGGCTTGGTTCGCTCGTGCTGCTGCTGGCCGCGCGCAACTGGCTGACGCCGCTGCTGCGCTGGTGCCGCCTGAAGCCTGTCGTGGCCGATATTGGCGCCAAGCTGGCGCCGATGGCCGTGGTGCTGGGCGCCACCGCCCTGGTGCCGCTGCTGGACCTGGAACGGTTGGGCGTGGCCACCACCGGCGCGGTGCCGGCCGGGCTGCCGGGACTGAACCTCGCCACTTCCGGCGCCCATTGGCAGGCGCTGCTGCAGCCGGCGCTCCTGATCGGCTTCATGGTGTTCTTGATCAGCATGTCGGGCGCGCAGGCGCTGGCATTGAAACGCGGCGGAGAGAAGCTGGCCAGCAACCGCGAGCTGGTGGGGCTGGGCGCGGCCAACGTCGGCAGCGCGCTCAGTGGCGGCTTCCCGGTCACCGGCAGCATCTCGCGCTCGGCGGTGAATTTCGCCGCCGGCGCCAATACCCAGCTGGCCAGCATGATCACGGCCTGCCTGCTGGCGCTGGCGCTGGTGGCGCCCACCGGCTGGCTGGCGCTGCTGCCCTTGCCGACCCTGGCCGCCACCATCATCGTGGCGGTGCTGGGCATGCTCGACTGGAGCACCCTGCGCACCGCCTGGCGCTACGACCGCGCCGACGCGCTGGCCCTGCTGGCCACCGCCGGCGGGGTGCTGGTGCTGGGCGTGGAGGCCGGCGTGGTGGTGGGCGTGGCGCTGTCGATGGGGGCGCTGATCTGGCGCGCCAGCCGGCCGCATATCGCGGTGCTGGGCCGCATCCATGGCACCGAACACTTCCGCAACGTCGACCGCTACTCGGCCGAGACCACGCCCGGCCTGCTGATGCTGAGGGTCGACGCCGGCCTGTTCTTCGGGAACGTGGAAGCGGTGAACGAGCGCATCGACGAAGAACTCGCGCTGCACGCCGGCACCGTGCACCTCGTGCTGGTGCTGTCCGCGGTGAATGCGATCGATACCTCGGCCCTGTTCGGCATGCAGGAGCTGAACGGGTCGCTGCGCCAGCGCGGCGTCACGCTGCACCTGGCGGAAGTGAAAGGGCCGGTGATGGACCGGCTCAGGGACAGCGAGCTGCTGGGCCAGTTGAGCGGGCAGGTGTTCCTGAGCGCGGCGAATGCCTGGGACCGGCTGGCGGGATCGACTGCGGCGGGCCGGCCGGCGCCGGGCGCCTGAGTTCAGGCGCGCTTGCGCTGGGGTCAGGCTCGCTTGCGCTCGGCCTCGTCGCGCGGGGCGAGCTGGATCGGCGCCGCGTTCTGGGGATAGAGGGCGGTCACGCCCTCGTAGACGGCGCGGATCGCGTCCATGTCGCGCTCGACGTCGCCCGACAGCTCGAGCGTGTCGACCACGCGCAGCTCCTTCTTTTTATAGTCGAAGCTGACCAGCAGTAGCGGCACGCCGGCGCTGCGCGCCAGGTGATAGAAGCCGCTCTTCCAGTGCGGACGGTAGCCGCGCGTGCCTTCCGGCGTGATGCCGACCCAGCACCAGTCTTCCTTCAGCATCTGCTGGGCCAGCTGGCGCGTGGCGCCCATCGGCGCGCGGCGGTCGACCGCGATCCCGCCCCAGTAACGCATCAGGCGGCCCATGGTGCCGCGGAACAGCGAATCCTTGGCCAGCCAGCGAAACGGCGTGTCCAGCGCCCACTTGGCGACCAGCCCGATCGGGAAGTCCCAGTTCGAGGTATGCGGGTAGACCACGGCGATGCCGTGTGGGCCGGGCAGCGGCTTGAAGTACACCTTCCAGCCGAACAGCTGCAGCACGCGCAGCGCGGTGCGCTGGCGCAGGGTGGGCAGGTCTTCGGTGCGCTGCAGGTAATCGCT
The DNA here is from genome assembly GCF_030770395.1 of Telluria beijingensis. Classification (GTDB taxonomy): domain Bacteria; phylum Pseudomonadota; class Gammaproteobacteria; order Burkholderiales; family Burkholderiaceae_D; genus Telluria; species Telluria beijingensis. The sequence continues at coordinate 5,563,859 of NZ_CP132480.1, forward strand.
CATCGGGTCTCCGGTGCGGCGTAATGACGTGTTGTCATGGGAATTCTCATTACGCACTAGAAATCAAGCGTGGGATTCTAGCGGCTGCGGGGAGGGGGGACAAGCAAAAATACTGGTGCCTGGTATGCGCTGTGGTTATCATGCCGCTGTTGAAACGACAAGCCGATGACAAGCCAATACCACTGTTATGACGATGAATATCACGATTTACCACAATCCGCGCTGCGGAACGTCGCGCAATACCCTGGCCGCCATCCGCGACGCCGGCCATGAGCCGGAAGTGATCGACTACCTGGCCAACCCGCCGTCGCGCGAACGGCTGGCGGGCATGATCGCCGACGCCGGCCTGCAGCCGCGCGACGCCGTGCGCCGCAAGGAAGCCCTGTTTGCCGAACTGGGCCTGGACCGGCCGGGAGTGACCGACGCGGCCCTGCTCGAAGCGATGGTGGCGCATCCGATCCTGATCGAGCGGCCGTTCGTGGTCACGCCGAAGGGCGTGCGCCTGTGCCGGCCGTTTGAAAGGGTGCGCGAGATCCTCTGACTTACCTGATGCTGTAGTCCACGGACACGATGCCGGACGTATTCGGCAGCGCGGCAGCCTGGCCAGCTGCATCGGTCATGCTCGTCGAGGTGAGTGCGATCGATACCGTGGCCTGCAACCCCGTCGCCGCGTTGACGTTCATGGGGGCGATTGTCACGCGCGCCGGTACGCCGGACACAGCCGCTGCGAGCGAAGTCGAATTCGACCGCGCTGCGACTGGCAGCATGCCGGCATGGTCGGCCTTCAAGCCGGGAGAAAGATCGCCGGCAGTGGTGGCGAGCAGCGTGTCGGCGGTCACAGGCAAGTCGAAGCCCTGATGGGCGGGGCGCGGTCCTGCGCTGGCTTTGCCGAGGTCGATGGGATCGTCGGATGCGGAAGCGAAGCCGGACGCGGCAGAAAGACCGGTAGCCAGCAATAGGATCAAACCGAATCCGCAGGTAAGTAAGCGCATGATCTTTTCTCTTCGTCACGACGCGCAAGCGTCGTCGCTGTCATCGACCAGAGCGATGGTATCAAGAAAAATTGATGCACGGCAATATAACGGGCGTTCGGTTGCACGCTAGCAACGACAAGTTCGCATATGCCTGTTGTTAATTGGGTACCGACGAAAGTGCCCCGATATTGGCCTTGCCTGCCGGCCTTGGACCAGCATTGCCGCTGCCCGGCGGTGCGCCATCGGCCGGTAGCCCTTGTCCGATCGCAGGCGATCCTGGCCGTAGCCGAAAATCGGGTGTGCCGCTCGCGTTGTAGTCGACGAATTGCGGCGGGGCGCTGATGCTGCCCGTGTGTACGCGCCCGGGTGACAGCTTCCAGTCATCGCCGGCATTTTGATACACGAGGTTGTTGCGAAAGGTATTGTGGCGCCCGATCGCCCCTTGTTCGAGAATGCCGTGCCCGTTGTCGTAAACGATGTTGTTGCTCACATGGGTATGGTCGTTCGGTCCTTTGCTGTGATAGAACTCGCCGCCGCCGACGACAATGCCGCTGCCCGAGGCGGCCACCGTATTGCCGCGCACGGTCACGCGGTTGGCGTCGTGCCACAGGTGGATGCCGGCGCCGGAGACGCGGTAGATGACGTTGTTGCGTACGCTGGCCGTGGTACTGATATAGATGCCATGCATGAAGCGGCAGCCGGGCGGTCCGATGTCGTGCACATGGTTGCCGGTAACGGCCACGTCCACTCCCTTGTAGTAACTGTCGATGCCGATGCCGGCGCCGCCCCTGGGTTCGCACGGCACATCGGTGCCGACGTGGTGGATGCGGTTGTCGTGCACGCCGTTGTGCGAGCCGCCGTTGTAGATACCACTGAGCCATTTCATGCCGCTTTGGTACTGGGTGCCGTCGATCTCGAAGCCGATGATGTCGACGTAGCTGCCGCGGTTGTCCCAGGCCGCGCTCTGGCGCGCGTCGAGCGGCGGGACGATCCTGGCGCCCCAGCGTTCGGTGCTCTGGTACACGATGCGCGCTTCGAGCGTGCCGCTGGCGGTGCTGCGCACGCCGCCCGAATAGATGCCGGGGGCGACGTGCACGGTGGTGCCGGGCGTGGCCACCTGGGCCGCGCGCGCCAGGGTGCGGAACGGTTCGGCACGGGTGCCTGGGTTGCTGTCGGAACCGGTGGGCGCGAGGTAGAGATGGGTGCGCACGAGCTCGGGCACGACCAGCTCTTGGTGCCCGCCGTCACGCAGGCGGCAACCGGCCAGCAGTGGCCCTGCCAGCAGCGGGCAGGCCAATAGCCAAAAAAGAATGATCCGGAGCATCGCGTCCTCGTCGTCGGAGCAGGTGACGGGATCAGTCTGACCCTACCCGCGCGAGGGGGATGCCGAATCGATCAAACTCGTCCTTGAGCAGGCACAATGCGCGTTTCCGGCGGACTTGCGCTTCAGGTCGCCTTCGGCGCGACCACCACGGGCATATAGGACTCCAGGAATTCGGCCGGCATGCGGCGCGGGCGGCCGCTGCCGATCTCGATGCAGACCAGTTCCCAGCGGCCGCGCAGCACGGTGGCGCCATCGCTGTCGCGCACCAGCTGGAAGCGGCGCTCCATCGACAGCCTGCCGTCGCCGCCGACCAGCCAGGTGGCCAGGCTCAGCGCCTCGCCCTCGAAGGTCGGGAGCAGGTAATCGTAGTCGCCGCGCCGGATCGCCATCGCGCGGTCCAGGCGCCGGTAGTCGTCGAGCGACAGGCCGAGCTTCTCGGAATGGGCCCAGCCGGCCTGTTCGCACCAGCGCACGTAGACGGCATTATTGGTGTGGTTCAGGCCATCGATGTCGCCGGCGCATGGCACGACCGGCAGGATGAACGGTTGCGGATAATCCCAGTCCAATGTGTTTCCTTTGCAAGCGCGGCCGGGCCGCGGACCCGCGGATAAGATGGTCCGCGAGTGTCCGCTGGCAGGCCGCGGCTGTTCCCTTACTTCGGCGCCGTCATGGCCGCCTTGATCGCCACGCAGCGCTGCTCGTTCTGCAGCGTGTCGAGCAGCGAGCGGCGGGTGAAGGCCGACAGGCCCTTCATCTCCTCGGCGGCGCGGCCCAGGCGCTGCACGCTCTGCGGCGTGCAGGCGGTCGGTATCATGGTCGTCGCATAGGCGCGCATATAGACCGGACCGGCCGCCTTGTCGATCGCCGGCAGGCGCGCCAGGCGCGCATCGGCCTCGAGCTCGTTCAACTTGCCCTGCTCGGCCGGGAACACGCTGTTCATCGCGGTGCGGATGCGCGAGAACGGCAGCGGCGACTTGAGGTCCTCGATCTTTCCGATCCACTCGGCCTTGACCTTCGGATCCGGACGGGCTGCGGTGGCCGCGACCGCCGCCACCTGGCCGGCGTCGGACTTGTCGCGCGCGGCCTCGAGCTCGACCAGCTTGCCCGCGCCGGCGTGGTCGTAGCGATTCAGGTGGGCGATGATCGACCAGCGCAGGTCCTGGCTCACCTGCAGCCCGGCGGCGTCGACCTTGCCGTCGAGGATGCCGGCCAGGCGCGCCAGCGCATCCGGGCTGGACGCCACATTCACGTACAGGTTGAACCAGCGGCGCTGCACGTCGGCGTCGGCCTTGTTGGCCTGCACGCCATCCCAGGCCATCTTTTCCAGCGCGGCCCGGGTCTGCTGCGCCCAGGCGCTGTCGAGCTCCATGGCGTCGAGGTAGGATTTCGACATCGCGACCTTGCCCAGCACGTCGCCGAGCAGGGTGTAGTCCTTCTCTTGCGGCGCATTGTTAAGGGCCACGCCGATAAAGTCGTTCAGCGGCAGCTGGGCGTCGCGCACGCCATCCCACAGGCTTTGCCACAGCATCGCGCGCAGCAGTGGATCGTCGACCTGCGACAATTTCGTGCGCGCGGTCTCGAACGAGCGCTGGTCCAGCTGCACCTTCGCATAGCCCCAGTCCTGGTAGTTCGGATAGACCAGGTCGGGGCAGGCCGCACCGTCCAGGTCCTTCACTGCGGTCTTTGCGCCCTTGTAGGTGACCGGCACGTTCTTGACCAGCGACAGCTTGCCGCCATCGATCTTGAACGCGGCGACCTGCACGCGCTGCTCGCGCAGGGTCGGCAGTTCCTTGCCAGGCGCGGCCTGGGTGAGGGTGAAGTCCTTGATCTTGCCGTTGCTGCAGCTGTAGTTGGCGGCGATCGTGTTCACGCCGGCGTGGTACAGCCACTCTTTGGTCCAGCCCGACAGGTCGCGGCCGGCCGTTTGCGCCAGGGTGTTGATGAAGTCGTCCAGTGTGGCGTTCTGCCACGAATACTTGACCAGGTAGTTGTGCACGCCCTTGCGGAACACTTCCTCGCCCAGCAGGTGGCGCAGCTGCTTGAGGGCGGCGCCGCCTTTCGAATAGGTAATGGCGTCGATATTGTCGAAGGCGTTCGCCGAGGACGGCACCGGCACCTCGATCGGGTGGGTGCTGGCGGTCTGGTCCTGGATATAGGCGCGCTGCTTGCCGGTCTGGTAGAACTTCTGCCACGAGTCCTTGAACTCGGTCGCTTCGGCGGTGGCCAGGATGCCCATGAACGAGGCGAAGCTCTCGTTCAGCCACAGGCCGTTCCACCACTTCATGGTGACCAGGTTGCCGAACCACTGGTGGGCCATCTCGTGCATGATCACTTCGGTCATCGACTGCTTCTGGTCGGCCGTCATATTGGCCGCGGCATAGCGCGCTTCGGCGAAGGTGATGGCGCCGGCGTTTTCCATCGCGCCGTACAGGAAATCGGGCACGATCAGCTGGTCGTACTTCTCGAACTGGTAAGGGATGCCGAAATACTCTTCGAAGAAGGTCATGCCGGCCTTGGTCTGGCGGAACCAGTCGGCGGGTTCGATCTGCTTGGCCAGCGACTGGCGCGCGAACAGGCGCATCGGGTACTTGCCGCTATTGTCTTCCCACACCTGGTAGGGGCCGGCGTGCAGCGAGAAGTTGTAGGGGCTCAGGCGCTTCGTTTGCTTGAAGGTCCAGCGGCGGTTGGCGCCGGCGTCGTCGATCTTCGTTTCGCGCGTGGTGGTGACCACGTGCCAGTCCTTCGGCGCGGTGACGGTGACGGTGTAGCTGGCCTTCAGGTCGGGCTGGTCGAACAGCGGGAACATCTGCTGGGCGGCGACCGGCTCGAAATGCGAGTAGGTATATACGCGGCCGTCGGCCGGGTCGACCATGCGGTGCAGGCCCTCGCCATTGGTGCTGTGCAGGCGCTCGTAGGCGACGGTGACGGTGTTGCGGCCTTTGGCCAGGTCGGCCGCCGGGATGGTGATGAACCAGTCGTTGTAGCGGGTCGCGATCGGCTTGCCGTTGACCTTGACCGACTTGACGGTGGCCTTGTTCAGGTCGAGGGTGACGGCCGAGCCGGTGTCCTTGAGGTCGAAGGTGACGGTGGTGGTGCCGGCGAAGGTTTCCTTGCCGGTCAGGGTGAAGTCCAGCACATAGTCCACGTTCGCGATGCGGGCGGAGCGGATCATCGCGTCTTTCTCCGACAGGAAAGCCGTCTCGGCGCGGGCCGGGGAGGCTTGCTGGGCCGGTGCGGCAAGGGCGGCGCTGCCGAAAGCGAAGGTGGAAGCGATGGCGAGCGCCATCATGCGGTGTGCGGGAAAGTTCACTGAATATCCTCTCTCTCGGGTGGGCGCATCTGGGTGCGCGAAGTGTCAATCGCGCAAGAATAGCACTAACGTTCCACGCTGGACACCTGTTGGAGAGATTGTGTACTCGGCGTATGGACGCCGGCCGCATGTTCGATAACGGAGTCAATGAAAAGGCGCTGTCAACGTTAAATATGGATGAGCATTGAACTGCTGAGCTGATCCGCAGTCCAATCCCTGTCTTCACGAATAGGGAGCCGCACTGTGAAAGCCCCGAAGTTCGCCAAGCTGTTCGCCCAGCTTCCGCTGCTGAACCAGCCGCAGCGCCAGCAGGTACTGGCCGCGTTGCATCCGGCAGCCGGGCTGGACCGGGTGGTTGCCCTCATCGATGAGATCCGCTGTGAGGGGCGGTGCTGCCCGGATTGCGGCTGTGAGCGCTGGCACCGGCACGGCCGCGTCAACGACCTGCAACGTTTCCGCTGCTGCGCCTGTGGCCGCACTTTCAACGACCTGAGCGGCACGCCGCTGGCGCGGCTCAGGCACAAGGACAAGTGGCTCGATTATCTCGCTGCCGTGCTCGAGTCGCGGTCGGTGCGCGCCGCCGCCAAGTGGATTGAAGTGCATCGTAATACCGCGTTTCGTTGGCGCCACCGCTTCCTCGACCGCGTCAAGGACGACCGGCCCGCGCGCCTCTCCGGCATCGTCGAAGCGGACGGGACCTTCCTGCTCGAATCGCAGAAAGGCTCGCGCAAGCTCGACCGCAAGCCGCGCAAGCGCGGCGGCAAGGCCGCCTTGCGCGGCATTTCGCGTCATCTCGACTGCATCCTGGTGGCGCGCGACCGCAGCGGGCAGACAATCGATGCCGTCACCGGCCGCGGCGCCCTGAAGGCGGCCCAGTTGACCACATACCTGTTGCCGAAACTCGATCCACAGGCGCTGCTGGTCACCGACGCCAACGCCGCCTATCCCGCCTCTGCCCGGATGCATGGCATTGCGCACCAGGCCCTCAATGCCAGCGCCGGCGAGCGGGTGCGCACGAGCAGCACAGGCGCCATCCATATCCAGAACGTCANGGCGCTGCTGGTCACCGACGCCAACGCCGCCTATCCCGCCTTTGCCCGGATGCATGGCATTGCGCACCAGGCCCTCAATGCCAGCGCCGGCGAGCGGGTGCGCACGAGCAGCACAGGCGCCATCCATATCCAGAACGTCAACGCCTATCACCGGCGCTTCAAGGAATGGCTGGCGCGCTTCCATGGCGTGGCCTCGCGCTGGCTATGCAATTACCTTGGCTGGCGTTGGGCGCTCGATGGTGGGCGAGTCACTTCTGTAGAGCAATTGCTGCGCATCGCATTCGGGGTCATCAACAGCTAACTGTGACAGCGCCAATGAAAAACGGGACCGCTTGGGTCCCGTCGAGAAACGCGCCGCGCTTCGCCGGCGATACGGCAGCGAAGCGGCGGCAGAAGCGTGAAATCAGGCGGCGGCGTCCAGGGTCGGATAATCGGTATAGCCGACCGAATCCGGATGGTAGAAGGTATCCGTATCCGGCTCGTTGAGCGGCGCTTTCAGGCGCAGTCGCTGCGGCAGGTCGGGATTCGCGATGAACAGCTGGCCCCAGGAGACCGCGTCGGCGGTGCCGCTGGCGACCAGTTCCTCGGCCTTCTCGCGGGTGAGCTGCTGGTTGGCGATCCAGACGCCGCCGAACTCCTTCTTGATCATCGGGCCCAGCACGTCCGGACCCTGGCCTTCGCGGGTGAAGATGAAGGCGATCTTGCGCTTGCCCAGTTCGCGCGCGACGTAGCCGAAGGTCTCGACCGGATTCGAATCGCCCATATCGTGCGAATCGCGCGCCGGCGCCAGGTGCATGCCGACGCGATCGGCGCCCCAGACCTCGATGCATGCGTCGGTTACTTCCAACATCAGGCGTGCGCGGTTCTCGATCGGGCCGCCGTAGGCGTCGAGGCGCTTGTTGGTCGAGTCTTGCAGGAACTGGTCGAGCAGGTAGCCGTTGGCGCCATGGATCTCGACGCCGTCGAAGCCGGCCTTCTTCGCGTTCTCGGCGCCCTTGCGGTAGGCGGCCACGATGCCGGGGATTTCCTCGAGATCGAGCGCGCGCGGGGTGACGAACGGGCGCTTCGGACGCAGCAGACTCACATGGCCGTCCGGCTGGATCGCCGACGGCGCGACCGGCAACTGGCCGTCAAGGAAGGATGGGTCCGAGATGCGGCCCACGTGCCACAGTTGCAGGAAGATGCGGCCGCCGGCCTTGTGCACGGCGTCGGTGACGATCTTCCAGCCTTCGACCTGCTCGTCGGACCAGATGCCCGGCGTATCGGCATAGCCCACGCCCATCGGGGTTACCGACGTCGCTTCGGACAGGATCAGGCCGGCCGAGGCGCGTTGTACATAGTATTCGGCCATCAGCGCGTTCGGTACGCGCGCGCCGCCGGTGGCGCGCGAGCGGGTGAGCGGCGCCATGACGATGCGGTTCGGCCATTCGAGGGCGCCGACCTTGATCGGATCAAACATGGTAGTCATCGGGTATTCCTAAAGTCCGTCGTTCAGTTGTGCGAGGAAAGCCTGGATGGCTTCCTCGTTCCGTTGAAAGAAGATCCATTGACCGACGCGGCGGGTGGTCACGAGGCCGGCGCGCTGGAGGGTGGCCAGGTGCGCCGACACCGTCGATTGCGACAGGCCGCTGCGCTGGTCGATCAGCTTGCAGCACACGCCCATCTCGAGCGGGTGCTCCTGCTCGGCGAAGTGCTGCTGCGGGTCTTTCAGCCACTGCAGGATCTGGCGCCGCACCGGGTTGGCCAGGGCCTTGTGGATCGCGTCGATGTCCATGGTTCTTCCTTGTATCGGGTTCTTTCGATCCGAATATCGTCATCTTACGATATTCGGGAAAAGTCTGCTGAACGTGGCCTGAATTGTCCCAAACGCCTGATGGGGCGGACGGTTTTGCCATCCACCCAACATGGCGCGTGTCAGCTATTCTCGCGGCCGAAACTCGCATTCGGCCGGGTCAGGTAATACCACTCGGTGTTGGCGGCGGCATTCGCGGCCGGGAACAGGATGCGCCCGCCGAATTCGGCCAGCACCGGCGTGCCGTCGGCGCGGTGGCCGAGCAACTCGCCTTCGCTCACTGGGTCGAAGCTCTTCCACGGGCGCACGAAGGCGTCGTCCGCATGCAGCTTGTCGTGCACCACGACCATCGACAGCGCGTCCATCTCCTCGAAGGCGGCCGGCTCCGGATCGGCAGCCGCGATCAAGCCCAGGTGGGCCAGCGTGTTCATGATGGCGCGGTAGGCGACGTCCGGTGCGGCCGGGTCGTCGTGCTGGCCGCATTCGAGCGTCAGCGCATAGCCGCCAGTGCTGCGCATGTATTCGGTGGTGCCGACGCCGTAGCGCAGCACGGTTTCCAGTTCGTCGGCGCTGCGGCTGCGGCGCAGCACGCCGTCGCCATAGGTGGCGAGCCAGCCGTCGACGAAGCGGCGCACGCCCAGGCGGCGCGCCCAGGCGCGCTCCTTCGCCGCATGACGGAATGGCTGCAGGGTGCCGTCGTTGTCGAGCGGTCCGACCATCACGAACGGCTCGCCGGTGGCGGCGAACGAGTGCAGGTCGAGCAGAACGTCGTGCTGGCCGAGCAGGGGGCACAGCCAGTTGGCCACCTGGTCTTCGAAGTCCAGCGGCGTCTCTTTCGGGAACAGGTCGCGGTTCAGGTTGCGGTCGCCGTTGCGCGTGTTCTGGGCATAGGCCAGCGGGTTGACGATCGGGACGAAGGTGACGCTGCCGGCCGCGATGTGGAGAACGCCGCTGTCGATTTCCTCCATCACCCGTTTGATCGCCTTGGTGCCGCACACTTCGTTGCCGTGGGTCGCGCCCATGATGATGACGCGCGGGCCGGCCAGCAGGCCGGTGTAGTTGATGGATTTGAACTGATACGTGCGGGCGGTAGTCATGGGTGAGATAGGCCTGAGAAAAAGGGTGCCGATATTCTATCGGTAAACGCGTGCGCCGACTTGGTTATACTTGGCGTGGCAGGGGCGAGACCGGTTTCGCCACCCGATTCGAATGGAGCGACATGAAGCGACACAAGACCACGACCCGGTTGACCTTGCTGCCAACCTTGCTGCTGATTGCCGGCGTGGCCCAGCCGGTCCACGCCTGCCGTGTCCCGCCGCAACCGCAGCTCAGCGCCCAGGAGCAGGTCGCGCGCGCGACCGACGTCGCGCTGGTCAGGGTGGTGCGGGCGCTTCCGCGGCCAACACCTGCGCCGCGCCGCCCGAGCGATACACCGGCATGGGTGGCGGCTCACCAGGGCTGGAATCCGGCGCTACCGGACAGCGCGCTGGCGAATGTCGGCGACGCGCACTACCTGGCCAGCTACCCGGTCGAGTACACCTTCGAGGTCGAGAAGCGCTGGCGCGGCGCCGAGCGCAATACCTTCACGCTCACCGGCACCTCGCCGCCGGCCACTTACTTCGACCCAGGGCCGGAAGCCAACCAGGGCCGCGAGGAATTCTGGGAGCCGGGCGGCGGTCGATTCGGCCGGCAGTTCACTTGCCGGGTCGACCCCTGGTTCATCGTCGGCGAACGCTATGTGGTGTTCGTCGGGGAGCCGGTCATCGCGCGCAGCTATGAGCACGTGGCGACCATCGAGGGCCGGGCAAATCCCGGCGACAAGTGGCTGCGTTATATCGAGGCCGCGCTCGGCGCCCCCACGCAGGCAGGCAAGCGAGAATGAACCAGAAGAAGCAATGTATGAACCCACCATCAAGGAGCCGCGGCATGTTCCGGCATGTTTTCGCAAGCAGGTCGCTGCGCGGCGCCAGCCTCGCACTTCTCATGATCGCGCTTGGCACCGGCGGCGCCGAGGCTTGCCGCCGGGCGCCCGAGGTACAGCTCATGAGCCCTGAAAAACAGCTCGCCTTCGCACGCAGCGTTGCCGTCGCCAGGGTGATCAGCGCGCATCCGATCGGTGACGACATCTTCGAGTATCGCTTCATCGTGCTCAAGCGGCTGGCGGGACCGGATACGCAGTCGTTCACGGTGCAAGGGCTCGCGCCGGACTCGCGCTTCGCGTCGGACCAGGGCGAGCACGCCGACCATGACGGTCCTCGGTTCTGGGCGCGCGGCGGCGGACGCGTGATGAACGATCCATCGTGCACGCTGCGGCCGTGGTTCACGCTGGGCGAGAGCTACCTGGTCATTCTCGACCAGCCTTACACCAGGCGCAGTTTCGAGCATATCGCCACGGTCGACGGCCAGTTCGATGCCAAGGACAAGTGGCTGAACTATGTCGAGGCGCGGCTCAGCCCTGGGCCTCGATGACCCCAAACCCCGCCGGCGCATCGCCCAGATAGGCCAGCACCGCATGCGCCTGGATGTTCGCGTCATACTGCGCATTGGCCGCGATCGCCGCGCGCAGTCCCGGCACGATGTCCGGCGTATGCGGCTGGCGATAGGCCTTGATCAACAGGTGCACCAGGTCGGCCGGCGCGTCGGCGCGGCGCAGGCGCGACTCGATGATGGACAGCAGCGCGCGCTGCATGCGCGGCGTCGGGTTGCGGACCTCGCCGAACACATAGGGCGTGTTGGCGATCGCGGCGCAGACGATGCCCTCCATCCGGTCGGCCTTGTAGTCGGATGGGATGTCGAAATACGCCTTGTTCCAGCGGGTGTGGGGATAGGCATGGCCGGGCGGGAAGCGGTCGGCGTTTTCCAGGCCCATCGCCCGGCTTGCACGCGACCACAGGTCGCCGAGGGTGTCCAGCAGTGCCATTACGGAAGGTATTGCGCTTGTGTCATCCCACGAGTGTAGCGCATGCCCGCAACCGGCGCATAGCCCATCGAAGGCCAGGATCGCGTGCGTGGCCCTGCGCGCGCCGCCCATGGAGAAATGGCAAGGCTTTCCACCTGTTAATACGTATAATTGTCATTTTGACAGACTAGGGAGTATGCGGTGGCGGACGATTACGCGGGCGACTGGACGACGACGGGCATGCTGCCAATAGGTGGGACTGTGAGCGGTACCCTGGAAACGGCCGGCGACCGGGACTGGTTCGCGCTGGACCTCAGGAAGTACCACGGCTATCTGTTCACCCCGCTGATGGCGAATGGACAGGTACCCACGCTGACTATCTGGAACGGGGATACGGGCAAGGTCGTGTACACCACTGAACCCGGCGGGCTGTACAACAACACCCTGCGCAACCCCTTCGTCCCTGCCGTGAACGCGAACTACTACGCGGAGATCAGCGGCGATCACCTCGGCGCATACACGCTCGGCATGCGCGAAGCGCCGGACGATGCCGGCAACGACCCGGCGTCGGCGCGGCCCCTGGCCGTCGGCGCGCCGGCGGCGGGGCGCTTCGACTACGCATTCGACAAGGACCAGTTCCGCATCGCCGCCGTGGCCGGCATGACCTACACCGTCACGATCACGGCCGACAGGGGCAGCGTGGGCACGACGTCCTTTTTCGGACTGACCCTCGAAGAGAACGGCGTTTTTTCCGGCTACCAGGCATCCTCGTCCCTGATCTGGGGCTTCACCGCCGCGCGCACCGGTGACTACCTGATCACGGCCGACCTGGCGTCGCAGTTCCCGCTTCCCGGCGGCGGCGTGGATTACCAGGTGTCCGTGACCGCCAGGGATCTCGCGATCCCGCAGGTCGTCCGCGCCGCCGGAACCGTGGACGGCGCCATCGTCCTCACCATGGACGAAGCCGTGCGAATGGGCGACGGCGGCGTCATCAGATTACGCCCTCAGTCCGGCCCGGACCTGGACAGCTGGCGTCCGGGAGACCCGCGTGTCCATATCTCCGGAAACACGGTGACGCTGACGCTCGACCGGACCGGGGTGCTCGAGCCCGGCAAATACGACCTGGAGATCGAGGGCGACGCGTTGACCGATGCGAGCGGCAACAAGGGCGCGGGTATCTATAACGGGATGGTCGACGTGCGCGGCACGGCGCAGGGCGGCCTCGCGCTGATTAGCCAGGACATGTTCGGGCATGTGCGCGGCCCGGCTGGCGCCGAGGACGCGCTCGTGCTCTCGGGCACCCGGGAGATGTACACGATCGTCCGCGATGGCGAGCACTTCAAGGTGAGCTGGAACGAAATCGCCAGCAATACCGTGTCGGGCATCGAACGCATCATGTTCACGCACAGCGACGAGGTGATCGCATTGTCGCTGGACGGCAAGCTGGGGCAAGCCTTCCGGCTATACACGGCAGCCTTCGACCGGGCGCCGGACGAGACCGGGCTGGGTTTCTGGCTGAACGTGGCCCAGCGCGGCGTGAGCCTGCCGGAGATGGCGCGCGGCTTCATCGCCAGCAAGGAGTTCGCCGACCTGTATGGCGTCCAGCCCACCGACGCCGCCTTCGTCGCCGCGCTCTACCAGAATGTGCTGCATCGGCCGGGCGAGGCCGATGGCGTGCGTTTCTGGAACGACGCCCTCGGCCGCGGCGTCGACCGCGGCGAAGTCCTGGCGGCCTTCAGCGAAAGCCGCGAAAACCAGGAGCAGGTCGTGGAGCTGATCGGAAACGGCATCGAGTACACGCCCTGGGGCTGACCGGTCAAGCGAAACGCCCGGCCCTGAAATCCTCCACCGCCTGCTGCAGCTCGGCCTGGGTGTTCATCACGAACGGGCCGTACTGCGCGATCGGCTCGCCCAGCGGACGCCCGGCCAGCACCAGCAGGCGGGTCGGGGCGATCGCCTTGATGCGCACGCCGTCGGCGCCAGGCGTGTTGTCGAGGATCGCCATGCGCGCCTGGCCGACACCCTTGCCCTCGATGACCGCTTCGCCGCGGAACACATAGACGAAGGCATTGTGCCCAGCCGGGATCGGCTGCTCGAAGGTCACCCCGGCCGGAATCTCCAGGTCCAGGTACAGCGGCTCGGTATGCGCGCGCTGCACGGCGCCATCGACGCCATGGGTGCTGCCGGCGATCACCTGCACCGTCACGCCGTCGTCCAGCGTGAAGCGCGGCACATCCTCGAGCGGGATGTCGCGATACCAGGGCGCGATCATCTTGTCACTGGCGGGCAGGTTGAGCCACAGCTGGAAGCCTTCCATCAGGCCTTCGTTCTGCTCCGGCATCTCGGAGTGGATCACGCCGCGCCCGGCCGTCATCCACTGCACGCCGCCGTCGGTGATCATCCCCTCGTTGCCGGCGCTGTCGCGGTGGCGCATGCGGCCGGCCAGCATATAGGTGATGGTCTCGAAGCCGCGGTGCGGATGCTCCGGGAAGCCGGCGATGTAGTCGCCCGGCTTGTCGCTGCCGAAGGCGTCGAGCATCAGGAACGGATCCAGGCGGCGCTGCAGGGGACCGGTCAGCACGCGGTTGATCTTCACGCCGGCGCCATCCATCACGAACTGGCCGTTGATGATGCGCTCGACGCCGCGGGTCTTCTCGATCACGGCGGTGGCTATTGCGGTGGCAACTGCGTTGGTCATGCTGTTCTCCTGTTAGGTGCGCCGCCTGGCGGGCGGCAAATTCATGCCAGGGCTGCTTCGATCGCCGCGTTGGCCGCGGCCTGGCCCTTGCTCACGGCTTCCGGGCCCATGGCCATGCCCGACGAATAGATGAAGGTGTGGTCGTCCAGGCCGAGGAAGTTCAGCAGCGTGCGCATCTGCGGCACTTGCGGATCGGCGCTTTCCTCGTACACGCCGCCGCGCGATGCGGCCACATACACCTTCTTGTTCTTCAGCAGGCCTTCCGGACCGGTCTCGGTGTAGCGGAAGGTCACGCCGGCGCGGGCGATCGCGTCGAACCAGCTCTTGAGCTGCACCGGCATCGCGAAGTTGTACATCGGGGCGCCGATCACGATCACGTCGGCCGCCTGGGCCTCAAGGATCAGGGCGTCGTCCAGGGCCACGCGGGCCGCCTGCTCGGCGCTGCGCTGCTCGACCGGGGTGAACAGGGCGCCGACGGCGGCGCCGTCCAGCAGCGGGTGCGGCTGGGCGCCGAAGTCGCGGCGCACGACGGTCGCGCCGGCGTTGGCCGCGGTCAGCTTGTCGACGATCTGCTGGGTGACGCGGGTCGATTCCGATGCTTCGCCGCGAACGCTGGTGGTGATGTGCAGGATGTTCATGTTGGTTGCCTCTTTCGTTTTGGGGAGTGTCGATGGAATGAACTTTAGCAATTCCAAAATCGATCCGGAAGGCAGTAAAATGGATAACATTATTCTGCTGGTGAGACAATCATGGACGTGGAACCGAATGACCTGCTGCTGTTCGCCCGGATCGTGGAATCGGGCAGCTTCACCCGCGCCGCCGCGCGCGTAAACCTGCCCAAGTCGACCGTCTCGCGGCGCCTGGCGCAGCTGGAAACGACCCTGGGCGAGCGCCTGCTGCAGCGCACGACCCGCAAGCTGGTGGTGACCGAATTTGGTGCCAGCCTGTACGAACACGCACGCCGGCTGGCCGACGAAGTCGACGCCGCCGGCGCGCTGGCCCAGCACCGCCAGGGCGAACCGAGCGGCAAACTGCGCATCTCGGCGCCGGGCGACTTCGCCAACAGCGGCCTGTATGAAGTCATCGCGCGCTTCCTGGAGCGCTACCCGGCGGTCAAGCTCGAGATGGACCTGACCCCGCGCCGGGTTGACCTGGTGGCGGAGAATTTCGACATCGCGATCCGCATGGGCGACCTGCCGGACGACGCGACCCTGAGCGCGCGCCCGATCACCCTCGAGGAACCCGGCCTGTATGCATCGCCCAGCTACCTGGCGCGGCGCGGCATCCCCGAACATCCGGACGACCTGACCGACCACGACGTGCTGTGCATCCTCAGTCGCACCGGCGGCGCCGCGCCCTGGACCTTGATGCGCGGGAAGGTGCGCTGGGAGCGGGCGCTGAACGCGCGCCTGACGGCGAACTCGCCCGACCTGCTGGCGCGCATCGCTTCACGCGGGGCCGGCATCGCGCTCAGCTCGACCCTGTTCGCCCAGCCCTATATGCAGACCGGGGAACTGGTGCGGGTGCTGCCGGAATGGGATATGCCGACCGCTAACGGCTGGGCGGTGTTCCCGAGCCGTAAGCTGATGCCGGCCAAGACCCGGGCCTTTCTGGAGATGATCGAGTCGGCGTGCACCGAGAAAGGCCATAGCCCGCATGCCGCGGTGGCCGCGTTCAAGGCGCGCGCCGCGCTGGAGGAGGGGATCAGCGCGCCTGGTTGAGCGGGCGCTCGCCCATTGGCTCGCCCAGGCGCACCTTGCCTTCGGGCGCCCAGCCCGGATTGAAGGCGATGGCGCCGCGCTGGAACAGCATCACGACGGTGGAGCCGAGCAGGAAGCGGCCCATCTCTTCGCCCTTCTTCAGGGTGACCTGGCCCGGCTCGTAGTTCCAGTCGCAGATGCGCGGCATGCGCGGCGGATTGACCACGCCATGCCAGACCGTGGCCATGCTGCCGACGATGGTCGCGCCGACCAGGGTCATCACGAATGGCCCGAACTCGTCGTTCTCGAACACGCACACCACGCGTTCGTTGCGCGCGAACAGGCCCGGCACGCCGCGCGCCGTGGTCGGATTCACCGAGAACAGCTTGCCCGGCACATAGATCATGCGCGTCAGGCGGGCATCGCACGGCATGTGGATGCGGTGGTAGTCCTTGGGGCTCAGGTAGACGTTGGCGAAGTGGCCGTGCTGGAAGTGCGCGGCCAGCGACTGGTCGCCGCCAACCAGTTCGGCTGTGGTGAATTTGTGGCCCTTGGCCTGGAAGATGTGGTGGTCGTCGATGTCGCCGAACTGGCTGATGGCGCCGTCGACCGGGCACACATAATCGCTCGCCGCCAGCGGCCGCATGCCGTCGCGCAGCGGACGGGTGAAGAACTCATTGAAGCTGGGGTAGCTGGCGATGTCCGGATTGGCGGCCTCGCTCATGTCGACGCCGTACTTGCCCACGAACCAACGGATCAGGTTGGTCGTCATCGAACCGCCCTTGTGGCCGGCGACGCGTCCGGCCAGGTTGGTGATCGCCTGCTTCGGCATGACGTATTGGGGCAAGACTTTTATACGGGACACGGGCGATCGCCTTTCATCGAAAAGTGCGCATTATAGCGGCGTATGACGACAAACATGCCGAATGGAAATGGTATTTCCTTAGCAATTGTTCGGTCGAGTGTACTCCAGGAAGGGATGCCGTGGCGAACGATGGTGCAAGTTCCATGTAGTGGCAATCTGTATTTCTATTCGCTGGAATTCATTGATTCTTCATGTGGGAAGCATAAATTCCAAGTTTACGTTTACATTCTTCTATTTACAGGCATATATTTCCTCCATGCATACCCAATAAAGAGGAGATACCCTGTGAAAACGCAAAGCCGGTCCCGCCATACCCTTTCCCTATTCATGTTGGCAGCGTGCGCTGGCCCCGCCTGCGCACAGGAGGGAGATGCAAGCCCGTCTGTCTCTCAGGTAGAAATCAAGGGCAGCAGCGCCAGCTACGACCCGCGCCGCGACGATACGGCGACCCGCACCGTGGTCGGGCGCGAAGAACTCGGCCGCTACGGCGACCGTTCGGTGCTCGATGTCTTGAAGCGGGTGCCGGGCGTGACGATCGACAGCAACGGGGCGCGCGGCGGCACGATCCAGATGCGGGGACTCGGCGCCGGCTACACGCAGGTCCTCATCAACGGCGAGCGCGCACCCAGCGGCTTCGACTTCGATTCGCTGTCGCCCGACGTGATCGAACGCATCGAGGTGCTGCGCGCGGCCACCGCCGACCTGCCGACGCAGTCGGTGGCCGGCACCGTCAACATCATCCTGCGCCACGTGGCGAAGAAGGGCGAGCGCCAGCTCAAGCTGGGCATGCTGCAGTCGTCGCAGTTCAGGGGGCCAAACGCGGCGCTGCAAATGAGCGAACGCGGCGAAGGTTTCGCCTGGTCGCTGGCCGGCGACGCGACCGCGGAACGCTATGACCGGGCCTGGAGCATCCTCGAAGAGACCATCGCGCCAGGCGGCGCGGTCGACACGGCGCGCATGACCCATGCGCCCGAAGAAGGCCGCATGCGGCGCATGAACCTGACTCCGCGCCTCGAATGGACGCTGGCCGATGGCGACACGGTCACGCTTGAAACCTTCGTCAACATCAACCGCTTCCGCAACCGGACCCAGTTATCGGTGGCGACCGGTATCGGCGCGCCCCCGCCGGTGCCCGAGCTGGTCACCCGCATGCGCGCCGATGCCGAAGACCTGCGCAGCGACCTGTCCTGGACCACCGGCTTCGATTCCGGCGCGACGCTCGAGGCCAAGCTCGGGGTGACCGGCGAGAATGCCAAAAATGCGATCTTCCGCCAGGGCGCCGATAGCCTGGGCCTGGCCGTTACCGATGGCCGGGTGGACTCGGACTGGCGCGACCGCGGCGCGAATTCCTCCGGCAAGTACATGCGCAAGCTGGAAAACGGCCATGCCATCGCGGCCGGCTGGGATGGCGGCGTCGCCTGGCGCGACGAGAGCCGCATCGAACGCGACGCGATCCGGGTCTTCCCGCCCGACCTGCCGCTCGACGAAACCTTCGAGGCGCGCGTTACCCGCCTGGCAATGTATGCCCAGGACGAATGGAATATCACGCCGCAGTGGTCGATGTACCTGGGCCTGCGCTGGGAAGGCATCCGCATCCGCGCGGACGGCAATTCCTTCGCGTCGACCCGCAGCAGTTCCAATGTCTGGAATCCGATCATGCAGACCCTGTGGAAGATCCCTGACCGCAAGGGCGACCAGTTGCGCTTTGCCGTGACCCGCACCTACAAGGCGCCCGACATCTACAACCTGCTGCCGCGCCGCCAGGCCTATGAAAACAATAGTGCGACCGAGGCCGACTTCCAGGGCAATCCCGACCTGAAGCCCGAACTGGCCTGGGGGTTCGACGCCAGCTACGAGCACTACTGGGCAGAGAATGCGATGGTCTCGCTCGGCGCCTCGCTGCGCCGCATCGAAGACTACACCAGCAACCGCATCTACTTCGATGGCTATCGCTGGATCTTCACGCCGGTCAACGATGGCCGGGCCGAAACCCGCACGCTCGAATTGCAGACCAAGTTCCCACTCAAGTCACTGTTCCCGGAAGCGCCCGCGATCGACGTGCGCGCCGGCGTGACCCGCCACTGGTCGCGGGTCGAATCGGTGCCGGGCCCGGACAACCGGCTCGAGCGGCAGTCGCCGCTGGCCGCCAATCTCGGCCTCGATTACAACGCCGGGCGGCTGTCGCTCGGCGGCAGCGTCGCCTTCCAGCGCAATGGACAAGTGCAAGTGACGGTCAACCGCGGCTACTATTCCGACGCGCGCACCGACCTCGAGGCCTATGCGGCGTGGCGCTTCGATCCGAAGCGGCAGTTGCGGGTGTCGCTATCGAACCTGCTGCACCAGGATTCGGGCTTCGAGCCGACCTATGCCGACCCTGTCATTGGCGTCGAAAAGCGCCGCTTCCATTATCCGGACCCGGTGCGGCTCCAGGCGAACTACGAAATCAAGTTCTGACGCTTGCCGTGGCTGCGAAAGTACCGCCACGCCACCGCCAGCGCCACCGCCTGCATGCCCGCGCAAACGAAGAAACTGCTGCCGACCCGCCAGTCGTCCTGTGGCAGGTGGCTCACCGCGCTCAGGATGGCGGTGCCGAGCAGGGGCGTGAAGATCACCCCCAGGCTGCCGATCGACTGCAGGGAGCCCATCAACTCGCCCTGCTGTTCGGGCGGCGAGGACTTCGACACCAGGCCTTGCAGCGCCGGCCCGGTGGCATAGGCCAGCACATTGGTCAGGATGAAGACATACATCATCCAGCCCTGCGTGACCAGGCCGTAGGCGAGATAGGTCAGCATGCCGGACGTGAGCGCCAACAAGGACAGCCGCACCTCGCCAAAGCGCCGGATCAGGATGCCGAGCAGCCCGGCCTGGACCACCACCGAGCCGAGGCCGACGCAGAACAGGGCGATCCCGTTGTCGCGCGGCGTCCAGTCGAAGCGGAAGGTGGTGAACAGCACCCAGGTCGATTGCAGCATCATCTGGGCGAAGGTGACCAGGGTGATGACCACCACCAGGCCGCGGATGTCCTGGCGCCGCACCAGGCGCAGCAGGGCCGACAGGGGATTCAGGCGCGCCAGCTTGAACGGCTCGCGGCGCGCGGCGGGAAGCGACTCGGGCACCATGAAGTACCCATAGACGAAGTTCATGGCCGCCAGCGCCGCCGCCACGTAGAACGGCAGGTGCAGGTCGGCGTCGCCCAGCAGGCCGCCCAGCATCGGGCCGCAGATGAAGCCGAGGCCGAACGCCGCCCCGATCTTGCCGAAGGCCTTGGCGCGGTTCTCGCGGGTCGAGATGTCGGAAGCATAGGCCGAGGCGACCGACATGCTGGCCGAGGACACGCCGCCGATGATGCGGCCCACGAACATCCAGAGCAGGGTGGGGGCCCAGGCGGTGACCAGGAAGTTCAGGCACATGCCGGCCATCGAATACAGCAGCACCGGACGGCGGCCGATGCGGTCGCTGAGCGCCCCCAGCGCCGGCATGAACAGGAATTGCAGGACGCCGAACGTCGCCGCCAGCACTCCGTACCACAAGGCCCGCTTGTCGGGCCCGTCGACGAACTGGTCGAGCAGCAGGGGCAGCACCGGGATGATCAGGCCGATGCCGAGCATGTCGATGAAGATGCAGACCAGGACGAAATTGAGCTTGCCGGATACGGGTTGCGGTAAGGCGGTCGAACTGGTCATGGACACCTCGGTCAATACAGGTGGCCTATCTTAGCACTGGGACAAGGCGATGTTCCAGCCTGCTGTCTTCGGCCTCAGTCGACGATCTCGACGTCGGCTTCGAGCCAGACGACAGGCCTGGCGTTCAGGATGGACACGGGGTTCTGGTTCAGGCTGAACGATATCGATCGCGGCTTTCCGCTCACGCGTACCTCTGCGCTGGAATCGGCCAGGGGTTGGGGACCACATATCTCACAGAGTGGGACCGCATCCGGGGGCGTGACGCTGACGTAGGCGGTCGCATACGTCACGGACTTCTTCAGCATGGCTTTTGCACCCGTCACCGATACTTCCAGGGTTCTCCCGCCCAGGGACATCTTGCAGCGCGCGATCTCTCTGGCGTTGACAGCGGATGCGAGGCCGTTGCCACTGTCGGCGTAGACAGGAATCTTGCCCCTCACTTTACACAACTCGGTGATTTCTCTTACCTGGCGATCGCCTGCCTCGACCAGGGTCACGGTGGCTGTCATCGTGGCCATGCGCAGCAGCGGGGGCGCTTTTGGCGGGGGAGGGATCGCGTGTGCCGGTAGCGCGGCGAACAGCAGCGACGTCGCCAGCAGGCGGTGTCGGAATTGCGCGCGCCGCCCAGCGACGGCTTTTCTGAAAATGTTCATGGCGCGTGTCCTTGACTGTCCGAGTCGGTCCTTGGCCGGGCTTTGCCGATTAATATTGCCCATGCCATCGCCATGATGATAGCGAAATACACGGCGATGTCGACGACCAGGGCGCCAGGGCGCAGTGTGTCCTCGCCGAACCCGAGCCGGCGCTCCACGGAAATGCCCGGTGCATCGACCAGGTAGGCGACCGGGAAACCGCCCTTCAGCGCGGGTACGTGGCAGGGATCGTCGGCAGTCGGCCCGCACAGGTTCCCGTATGAGACCAGTTCGGGACCCCTGCGCTCGATATTGACCGATACGAGCGCCAGGGTCGTCGCTGCGATGAGGACCAGTCCAATGAAGCCTGGTCTCGACAGGATCGATGTCATGGCGTCAGCCCGCAACCATCCCGGCGCCACTCCACTCGGCCGCGAATTCTGCACGAAACGCCAGCAACTGCTCGAGACGCGCTTCGCCAAGCTCTCGCCCGGCCGCGGTCTGCATCATGCCGGGCAGCTTGCACAGCTTGACCATGATATGGTCGAGCGCATATTTGCGGTCGTCGAGTTCGCGTTCCAGGCCCAGCGGATCGGCCGGATGCGCGAGGCAGCTCTCCATGCGGCCGGCGATGTAGAACATGCGGGCCAGGCCGACCAGGCCTAGGCCGTCGAGGCGGTCGGCATCCTGCACGATCTTCGCCTCGATGGTCTCGGCGGGAATCGCCGCCGAAAAGCTGTGCGCGGCGATCGCATGCGCCACGGCGTCCAGCTTTTCAAACGGGAAGCCCATCTGCGCCAGCTGATGGCGCGCCAGCCGCGCCGAGCGGGTCGATGCCTGGTCGCGTTCGGGATCGTTCTTGGGCAGGTTGACCAGGTCGTGCAGGTAGCAGGCGGCCAGCACGACCAGGCGGTCGGCATCCGGGTGATGCTCGAGCAGGGCCTGGGCGTTGCGCCAGACGCGCTCCAGGTGGGCGCTGTCATGGGCGCCGTCGGTGTCGGCGCTGCCGGTGGCCATGGCGACCAGCTTCGTGCGCCAGCCGGCGTAGTCGATCGAGGATATTGCGGTCATGCTTCCTGTTCCATCGTGAATGATTGGACGGCGCGCTGCGACAGCGCATCCGCCCGGGTGTTCTTGTGGCGCGGTATCCAGCGCAGCCGCGCCTGCGGCAACTGGCCGAGCAAGGCCAGCGCCTCGTCGCGGAGCAGGCGTAGCGCCGGCGCGCTGGCGCAATCGGGGCCGTTGACGTCGTCGACCACGACCTGGCTGTCGCCCTGCACGGTCAAGTCTGTCGCGCCATGCGCGATCGCGGCCCGCAGCGCCGCGATCAGGGCACGATATTCCGCTTCGCTGCTGTTGCCGTGACCGCCGTCAAGCGAGAGCTCGATGCGCTCGCCGGCCGGGCCTTCAAGGACCGAACCCAGGCCGCAACGACCCGGATTCGGCCGCGCCGAGCCGTCGAACCAGGCGCGCCAGGCGCTGGAGCTTGACCCCGCGCCACGGCTGCGCGCGGCGGCGGCCTGCGCCTGGCGCCGCGCCGCCTGCAGTTCGGCATGCCGGCGCTGCGCCTGGCGTTCCACCAGCAGCGCGGCCAGCCCGGCGACGCCGGCGCTCTGCGTCAAGATCCGCTGCAGGGCGTCGGCCTCCGGCATGCCGGTGCGTGCGCTCAGGCGCCGGGCGGCGGCCAGTTCGGTCTTGAAAGCGACGGCTTGCAGGGTAGGGAAGTCGATCATGGCGAGAGCATAACCGATTCCAGATTGTTGACAGGTGTTAAGACTTTTGAAACACTGCAGTGTCGCGTCCAACCACAGGAGTGAGTATGCGTCAGAACCGCCGAACCGTCAGTCTGTCCCTGGTCGCCATGCTCGCCGGCGCCGGCCTGGCGCCGCTGCAGGCCATCGCCCAGACCACCCCGGCCAGGAAGACCGCGAAACCGGTCAAGCGCTACACCATCGAGCAGTTCATGGCCACGACAGCGCTCACCGGCGCCTCGTTCAGCAAGGACGAGAAGCAGATCCTGTTCAGCAGTAACGAGCCCGGCATCTTCAATGCCTACACGGTGCCAGTCACGGGCGGCAAACCGCGCGCGCTGACGGCATCGACGACCGACACTACCTATGCCGTCGGCTATTTTTACAACGACGACCGCATCCTGTTCACGCGCGACGGCGGCGGCAATGAACAGAACCACCTGTACGTGCGTGAACCCGATGGCAAGGAGCGCGACCTGACGCCGGGCGACAAGCTGAAAGCCTCGTTCGCCGCCTGGAAGCCGGACGGCAGCGGCTTCTACGTCGTCACCAACGAGCGCGATCCGAAGTTCTTCGACGTCTACCTGTACGACGCCGCCACCTATGCGCGCACGATGGTGTACCGGAACGACAGCGGCATGAACGTCTCGAGCATCAGCCGCGACGGCAACTGGCTGGCCTTCGACAAGCCCAACACCACCTCGGACAGCGACGTCTACGTCTACGACCTGCGCACGCGCCAGATGAAGCACGTCACGCCGCACAAGGAGCCCGCCAGCCATTCGGCCGCCACCTTCGACCCGGATTCGAAGCGCCTGCTGTTCACCACCAATGCCGATGGCGAATTCGCGCGCATCAAGGGCTACGACCTGGCCAGCGGCGCGATCGCCGACGTCGAGAAGGCGGACTGGGACCTGCTGGGCACGAGTTATTCGCGCAATGGCCGCCACCGCGTGAGCATGGTCAACCGCGACGGCAGCATCGATGTGCGCGTGGTCGATGCGGCCGGCAATCCGGTGGCCCTGCCGAAGCTGCCGGGCGGCGAGATGCGCCAGGTGACGTTCTCCGAGAGCGGCAGGCTGATGGCCTTCTACCTCAACGGCGACCGCTCGCCCAGCAACCTGTACGTGCATGACTTCAGCAGCGGCAAGACGGTCCAGCTGACACGCAGCCTGAATCCCGAGATCGATCCGGACGACCTGGTCGAGGCCGAGGTGGTGCGCTTCCGCTCCTTCGACGGCATGGTGATCCCGTCGATCTACTACAGGCCGAAAGGCGCGTCGCCGGATGCGAAAGTGCCAGCGGTGGTGTTCGTGCATGGCGGGCCGGGCGGCCAGACCATGCGCGGCTACAGCGCCCAGATCCAGTACCTGGTCAACCACGGCTATGCGGTCCTGGGCATCAACAACCGCGGCAGCTCGGGCTATGGCAAGAGTTTCTTCCGCGCCGACGACCGCAAGCACGGCATGGAACCGCTGTGGGATTGCGTCGAGGCCAAGACCTGGCTCGCCAGCCGGGGCTATATCGATCCGGAGCGGATCGGCATCATGGGCGGCAGCTATGGCGGCTACATGGTGCTGGCGGCGCTGGCGTTCAGGCCCGAAGCCTTCAAGGTCGGCATCGACATCTTCGGGGTCAGCAACTGGGTGCGCACGCTCGAGAGCATCCCGCCCTATTGGGAGGCCCAGCGCCTGGCGCTGTACGACGAGATCGGCGACCCGGTCAAGGACAAGGACTTCCTGGTCGCGACCTCGCCGCTATTCCACGCCCACCAGATCCGCAAGCCGCTGATGGTGATCCAGGGCGCCAACGACCCGCGCGTGATCAAGGCCGAGAGCGACGAGATCGTGGAGGCGGTGCGCAAGAACAGGGTGGAGGTCGAGTACCTCGTGTTCGACGACGAGGGCCACGGCTTCTCGAAGAAGAAGAACGCGGCCCAGGCCAACGCCGGCATCCTGGCCTTCCTGGACAAGCACCTGAAGCGCTGAAGTCCAGGCCGGTCACGCTGACTCAGTAGCGGTGCGGGTTGTCCGGCCGGCGGTCGTGGCGGTTGCGCACGCCGTCGCCATCGCGGTCGCGGTCATGGCGGTCGCGGATGCCGTCGCGGTCGCGATCGCGGCCATGATGGCGGTCGCGGTCACGCCCATGATGGTGGCGGTCGCGGTCCCAGCGGTCGCGGTCGCGGTGATCGCGCACATACACCGGCGGCGGGCCGTAATGGTGGGCCGGGCCGCGGTTCCAGCGCGACGGTTCCATCACCCAGCGTCCGCCGCGGTGGTGCCAGCTCGGCGGGGCATATACGTAGCCGGGGCGGGCGACGATATAGTGGCCCGGCACCCAGTGGTGGCGGTGGGCGCGCCATTCCCAGTAGCCGGGCGCCCAGACCTGGCCGTGGCGCGGGGCCGGAATGCGTTCATAGATGGGCGCCGGCGGCGCGGTGCTGATCACGACCGATACGTGCGGTTGGGCGTGCGAGGCCAGCGGGGTGAGGGCAGCGGCGCTAATGGCAATCAGGGCTGCGATCAAAATGGGGGATTTCATGTTCGTCTCCAGATCCTTGAGCGGATGCTGTGGAATATAGCAATCCGGGAAACTGAAAAACGGGTTTGAAGCAAGTTCTTACATCTGAAACAGTTCGGCAGATCGGCGGTCGGGCACTGAAGGTGCGAGCGCCGGCGCTGGCCGCCGGGCGCCGCGCTCTGGCGGCACCTCGGCGACGTGCGGCGATCACATGTGGCTCCCGGCGGTGACGGTGTCCATCGCCAGCAGTTGCGACTTCTCGGCCGCGTCCAGGCGCTTGGCGCTGACGGTCACGACGGCCATCTTGGCGCCGCTGGCGATGGCCGCGCTATCGGTGGCGTAGCTGTTGGCATGCGCTTCCGGAGCCTTGGCCAGGTAACCCGCCGGGACGGCGACCAGGGCGGCGGCGATGAAGACGGCTTCCATGTGTTTGAGGACGTTCATTTTGCTTCTCCTTGAGGGTAGTTGGTGTGTCGATGTGTCCACTGTATGCCAGGCCCCGCCTGGTCTCCAGCGACTTGCGACGAGCTGCCGAAAACGGGGAGTGAGCTGCATGCGGCGGCGCATGAACACCCCGGCGGCTCATCCTTTCACCCTCCCTCCGCTAGCTGTGCGCGACGGGCGCATGGGCGCCCTGCCACCACCGGATGACTGGCATGCTCACCACCCTGATCGACCAGCTTGCCGCCTCGCGCACCGCGCGCCGGCGCTCCCGCAACCTGCGCGCCGGCGCACGTCCGGCTGGCGTTGCCGGCAACTGGTCGATTTCCCTGGGTCCGGCCTGGCTGTGGGCCGTGCTGGTGGTGGTCGCGGGCGGCGCGCTGGCGCTGGCCCTGCATGCGCGCGCACTGCCGGACGGCGCGGCCGAGACTCCCGGCGCGGTCGCGCTGGGCGCCCTGCAGCGGGTGGCGCCGGGGCTCGACTTCGTGGTGCCGCGCGAGAGCGGCATCTCGCTCACCCAGCATGGGCAGGTCGCGCTGCTGGTGGCGAGCGGCATGCGCGCCGGGCCGGCGGTGCGGGTCGACCTGTGCACCCAGATGCTCGACCCGGCGCGCTCGCGCATGCTGCCGCTGCGGATCGGCTATCCCTTCGACGAGGCGGCCGCGCTCGCACGCGCCAGCGCCGCGCCGCCGCGCAACGTGCTGCTGGCCCGGCCCGGCTCGACCATGCCGCGCATCGACATCACCGGCAATACGGCTGCCGGGCTGGCGATCGCCTGGAACGCCGGCGCCGCCACCGCCGGCTGGGTCGGCGACGCGAGCGCCGGCAACGTGACGCGTGCGCGCCAGGGCCAGGCCGCGCTGGGCAAGAGCGGCTGGCTGCTGTGGGGCGGCGAAGCCCTGCGCTTCACGCGCCAGCCCAGCGCCGCCTGCCCGCAGGCGGGCGAGCTGGTGCTGCATCATTTCCAGCAGGGCGGCGCGCCAGGCGCCGCGGCGCTGGTGCACGCCTTCCCGGCGCAGGGCGAGCCGGTCCAGCTGCGCCTGGCGCCGGGCGCCTGGCAAGTGCCGCTGCTGCCCGGCCCCAGCATGGAAGACCAGGCGCTGTTCGAGGCGCTGCGCGCACGGGGCCTGCTGCGCCTGGGCCGCGACGGCCTGATCGAACTGGCGCCGCGCGACCTGCTGGCCTGGCGCCTGGCCGGCCCGGACGCGCGGGCGCCGCTGCCCGGCTGGGAAGATCATCGGCTGAATGACGGCGACCGCCGCCTGCTGGAACGCCTGCACCACCGCGCCGACGGCGCCTACCTGCGCGAGCAGGTACGCATCTTCAATAGCGAGCGGCGGCTGGTGGCCTGGCGTACCCGGCCCGGCGCTGACGCCATCTGGCACGCGCTGGCCGGTGGCGCGCCGGCGCCGCTCGAGGCCGGGCTGCCGGTGGCCGCGATGCGCCTGTTCGCGCGCCTGCCGGACGGCTGGGAGCCCTGGGCCCGGGTCGGCGGCTGGGAAGGCGGCGGCGCAAGCGCGTCGGTCACCCTGGCCACGCCGGCGCCCGGACGCCCGGTGGAACTGCTGGTCGCGGGCAGGGTGCGCGCCGTGAGCGGCGCCCGCGTGCTGGTGCAGGGCGCCTGCGACGGCCGCGCCTGTCCCGACCGCGACGCGGTGCAGCGCCTCGTGCTGGCGCCATTGCCTGGTGCGGCCACGATCGCGGTCCAGGTCGAGCCGCTCGACCTGGCCGCGCTGGCGGGCGGCGCCGACGCGGCCTACCGCCACCTGGCCATGGTCGATGGTCGCCTGGCCTGGCAAGCGCTGCCCGCCGGGAGCAGTGGCGCGCGGCCGGCCGCCGTGCCGGTGCGCCTGCTCGACCG
The DNA here is from genome assembly GCF_030770395.1 of Telluria beijingensis. Classification (GTDB taxonomy): domain Bacteria; phylum Pseudomonadota; class Gammaproteobacteria; order Burkholderiales; family Burkholderiaceae_D; genus Telluria; species Telluria beijingensis. Next base: position 5,591,361 of record NZ_CP132480.1, read on the forward strand.
CGCCGGCGCTCCTGTCCACCATTCCGGTGCATCTCACTCTGACCCTAATTATTGAGCTAGTTATTATTGGAACGACCAATGAAATCAACTTCCACCTAGCAGAATTCCAAGGGCAATTACCCAATAATTCTACTCTGACCCTATTTAATAATTGGCCTTAACATCGTGCGTGGGAAAGGAATTTATGCAAGCTGGAAAGAAAAGATCTAGTCTGCAATGATTAATCAGGGAGATTGGCAAATCAAGAGGGTCACGGCAAAAAAATAATGAGGGTCAGAGTCGAATTAAATGACAACTTTCGACTCTTGTCATTTAATTCGACTCTGACCCTCATTATTGAGTAAGAGCTTAATTGAAACTCAATGAGAGTAAAGTCGGCAGATCGGGAGATGTGACAATTTTTCCCAATAATTCTACTCTGACCCTCATTGTTGCCGTGGCGGGTGGTTAGCGGTCGCGGCGGGCGGCGGCGGGGCGGGGGCCGGTGTTGCGTTTGGCGGCGGCGGGGGCGCCGGTGCCGGGGGTGCGGGGTTTGTTGCCGCCGCCGCCACCGTGGCTACGACCGCCGCCGCCTGGACGGCCGCCGCGGTTCGAATGGCCCGGGGCGCCGCTGCGCAGCTGGATCGGCTGCGGTTTGGCATTAAGGTCGGGCTCGAAGCCGGGGATCACGGCGCGCGGCAGGGTTTGCTTGATCAGCTTTTCGATGTCTTTCAGCATCTGGTGCTCGTCGACGCAGACCAGCGAGACCGCTTCGCCAGTCGCGCCGGCGCGGCCGGTGCGGCCGATGCGGTGCACGTAGTCTTCGGGCACGTTCGGCAGGTCGTAGTTCACCACGTGCGGCAGCTGGTCGATGTCGATGCCGCGCGCCGCGATGTCGGTCGCCACCAGCACCTGCAGGCTGCCATCCTTGAACTCGGCCAGCGCCTTGGTGCGCGCCGACTGGCTCTTGTTGCCGTGGATCGCCATCGCGCCGATGCCATCCTTGCCCAGCTGTTCCACCAGTTTATTGGCGCCGTGCTTGGTGCGCGTGAACACCAGCACCTGATGCCAGTTGTTCGACTTGATCAGGTGCGCCAGCATCGGGTGTTTCTTGTCGCGGTCCACCGGGTGGATTTTTTGCGCGATCACTTCCACGGTCGAATTGCGGCGCGCGACCTCGATCGACTGCGGATTGTCCAGCAGGCGATCGGCCAGGGCCTTGATATCGTCCGAGAAAGTGGCCGAGAACAGCAGGTTCTGGCGCTTCGGCGGCAGCAGTGCCAGCACCTTGCGGATGTCGTGGATGAAGCCCATGTCCAGCATGCGGTCGGCTTCGTCCAGGATCAGGATCTCGATTTTCGACAAATCGACGGTGCCCTGGCCCGCGTGGTCCAGCAGGCGGCCCGGGGTCGCCACCAGGATGTCGACGCCATGCTTGAGCAGCTTGATCTGCGGATTAATGCCCACGCCGCCAAAGATCACGGCCGAGTTCAGGTTGGTGTACTTGCCATACAGGCGCACGCTTTCCTCGACCTGGGCCGCGAGCTCGCGGGTCGGGGTCAGCACCAGCGCGCGGATCACGCGCGGCGCGGTCTTGTTGCGCTGGGCGGCGCCGACGGCGTCGCTCGACAGGCGGTGCAGGATCGGCAGGGTGAAGCCGGCGGTCTTGCCGGTGCCGGTCTGGGCGCCGGCCAGCAGGTCACCGCCGTTCAGCACGGCGGGAATGGCCTGGCTCTGGATCGGGGTCGGGGCGGTATAACCTTGTTCGGTCACCGCGCGCACGATCGCGTCAGAAAGACCAAGTGAAGAAAATGACATAGATTTTTCAGTAAAAAACGGCCCGTCGCCACAGCGGCGGCAAGTCCTGGAATCGGGTTGATGCGGGCGCGCGGTGAGGCGGGCACCCGGATGCTGCCGTGCAACACGGCCAGCTAGGATTATAGTGAAGTTAGTTTCACTATAGAAAGTTTTTGCGCCACTACTATGTAATGCTTTGTAAGACGCCTGGTCAAAAGCAATCGGGCCATCGGCAAGCGCAGCCTGCCAATGGCCCGACTAGTGCAGCCCGTTATTTTACGCGAAAGGCGAGAGCAGCGGGACCAGCGCGCCGAAAACCTTCGGGCCGGCGGCGATGATGTCGCCCTTGTCCAGGTAATCGGATTCGCCGTTGAATTCGCCAACGATGCCGCCTGCTTCGGTCACGAGCAGGGCGCCGGCCGCGATATCCCACACCTTCAGGTTCTTTTCGAAATAGCCGTCGATACGGCCGGCCGCGACGTTGGCCAGTTCCAGCGCCGCCGAACCGCCGCTGCGCACGCCGTGGCTGCGCGAAGCGACCACTTCGTACATGCGCAGGTATTCGGCCAGCGCGCGCGGATCGGGGCCGTGGCCGGCCGACAGCAGGGCGCGGCCGATGCGCTCGGTGGGGCGCACACGGATGCGCTTGTCGTTCAGGTAGGCGCCGGCGCCCTTGGTCGCGGTGAACAGGTCGTTGCGGACCGGGTCGTAGACCAGGCCGTTGGTGATCACGCCGCGCTGCTTGAGCGCGATCGAGATGCAGTAGTTGGGATAGCCGTGCAGGAAGTTGGTGGTGCCATCGATCGGGTCGATGATCCACACGAATTCACTCTCGTCGTTCAGGTTGCCGGATGCGCCGCTTTCTTCCGCCAGGATGGCGTGGGTCGGATAGGCCTTGAGCAGGGTCTCGACGATCGCCTGTTCCGCCGCCTGGTCGACGTCGGTGACGAAATCGTTGTGCTGCTTCTCGGAGACGACGATGCGATCGATATCGAAGGACGCGCGGTTGATGACGGTGGCGGCGCGGCGGGCGGCCTTGATGGCCGTGTTGAGCATTGGGTGCATGGAGGCTTATCCGTAAAAAACGCGAACGCCCACTCACGCACCTTGGGGCGTCGTGAACGATCGGCTATTGAAGAGTGATTAAAGAGCAGGGCAGTGCCGAAACGGCTACAATCGCGGGCTTGTCCCCGTGATCACAAAAAACCGTCCGCACTGCGCGATGGTCGCTATTGTAAATGAACCCGACCCAAACCGACACTTCTCTTTTCAATCGGCTCCGCTTCGTGCTGGTCGAAACCAGCCGCGCCGGCAACGTCGGCTCGGTGGCGCGGGCCATGAAGACCATGGGATTCAGCGACCTGGTGCTGGTCGCTCCCAGGTGCGACGACCCCCTCAACGACCCGGAAGCGGTGGCCTTCGCCAGCGGCGCCATCGACGTGCTGGGCCAGGCGCGCATCGTCGAGGACATCGGCCAGGCGCTGGACGGCTGCAATTTCGCCGCCGCCGTCTCGGCCCGCCTGCGCGAATTCTCGCCGCCCGTCTGGACCCCGCGCGCCTTCGCCGCCCACGCCGGCAGCCAGCCAGACCTGCGTCCGGCCATCGTGTTCGGCAACGAGCGCGTGGGCCTGCCGAACGGGATCGTCGAAGGCTGCAACGTCCTGATCAACATCCCGGCCAATCCCGACTATTCTTCGCTCAACCTGTCGCAGGCGGCCCAGGTGCTGGCCTATGAAGCGCGCATGGCGGCGGTGGGCGACGGCATCGACGCGCGCGGCGTGGGCTTCCATGGCGAAGCGGCCAGCATGGCCCAGGTCGACGGCATGTATGCCCACCTCGAACAGGCGCTGGTCGCGATCGGCTTCCTGGACGCCGACAATCCCAGGAAACTGATGCCGCGCCTGAAGCGCCTGTTCGCGCGCACCGGCCTCGAGACCGAGGAAGTCAACATCCTGCGCGGCATCGCCAGCGCCATCCTCAAGGCCGGGCCGCCGCGCTGAACCGGTTTGCGCCCGTCCGCGCGCTGGCATCGCGTACACTAGGTGGATGAGGACATCACGCAGGACCTTCCTGGCCGTCGGCGGCCTGGCCGCGCTGGCGCTGGGCGCCGGCGGCGCCTGGTACCGCGCCACGCACGATACCGAACCACAGCGCTTCGCCCTCGACGGCGAGGCGCGCGCGGCCTTGCACGCGATCGCACCGGCGATCCTCGACGGCGCGCTGGCAAACGATCCGGCGCGCCGCGAACGGCAACTGGGCAGCGCCATCGACGCCGTCGAAGCGGCCATCCGCGGCCTGCCGCCCGCCACCCAGGAAGAAGTGCAAGACCTGTTCGGCCTGCTGGCCCTGCGTCCGGCGCGGCGCCTGCTCACCGGCGTGCCGACCGGCTGGGAGAGCGCCGACATCGCGCATATCAGCGCGTTTCTACAGGAGTGGCGCGTGCACCGCTTCGCCATGATGCGCAGCGCCTACGGCGCGCTGCACGACCTGGTGCTGGGCGCCTGGTATGCCCAGCCGGCCAGCTGGGATGCGATCGGCTATCCCGGTCCGCCACAGAGGCTGGCATGACGGCGCGCATTCCCGATCCGATCGCGGCCGGCCTGCAGCGCGGCTGGAAGGTGCTCGACGCCTCGACCCTCGCGCAGGACCGCACGCTGGAAGCGGACGTCGTCATCGTCGGCAGCGGCGCCGGCGGCGGCATCAGCGCCGAGATCCTCGCCAGGTCGGGCCTGTCGGTGATCGTGGTCGAAGAAGGCCCCCTGAAATCCTCGCGCGATTTCAAGATGCGCGAAGCCGAAGCCTACCCGCAGCTGTACCAGGAATCGGCCGCGCGCAAGACCGCCGACAAGGCGATCAACATCCTGCAGGGCCGCGCCGTGGGCGGCTCGACCACCGTCAACTGGACCTCGAGCTTTCGCACGCCGGAGCCGACCCTGGCCTGGTGGCGCCGCCAGCACGGCCTCGCATTCGCCTCGAACGACGAGCTGGCGCCATGGTTCGTCATGGCCGAGCGCCGCACCGGCGTGATCGACTGGCTGGTCGACCCCAACCAGAACAACGACGTCCTGCGCCGCGGCGCGGCGAAGCTCGGCATCGCCACAGGCGCCATCCGGCGCAACGTGCAGGGCTGCTGGAACCTCGGCTACTGCGGCATGGGTTGCCCCACCAATGCCAAGCAATCGATGCTGGTCACCACCATCCCGGCGGCGCTGGACAACGGCGCCACGCTGGTCACGCGCGCCCGCGCCGAACGCCTGCGGCTGCGCGGCCAGATGGTGGATGAACTGGTCTGCACCGCGCTCGACGCCGACGGCGTGCTGCCGAGCGGGCGCCAGCTGCGCCTGCGCGCGCGCCACTTCGTGGTCGCCGGCGGCGCCATCAACACCCCCGCGCTGCTGCTGCGCTCCAGGGCGCCCGATCCCAGCGGCCAGCTCGGCAAGCGCACCTTCCTGCACCCGACCCTGATCTCGGCCGCCTTCTACGACCAGCGGGTCGAGGGCTGGGCCGGCGCGCCGCAGAGCGTCTATTCCGACCATTTCCTGGATGTCGACCCGATCGACGGCCCGCTCGGCTACAAGCTCGAGGCGCCGCCGCTGCACCCGCTGCTGCTGGCGACCACGATGAGCGGCTTCGGCGAGCAGCACGCGGCCGCGATGCGCGATTTTGCCCACATGGGCGGCATGCTGGCGCTACTGCGCGACGGCTTCCATGCCGAGTCGCCCGGCGGCGAAGTGCGCCTGCGCGCCGACGGCGGCGGCGAGCTCGATTACCCGCTCAACGACTTCCTGTGGGACGGCGCGCGGCGCGCGCTGCTGTCGATGGCCGAGATCCAGTTCGCGGCCGGCGCCCGCACGGTCCAGCCGGCGCACGAAAAGGCCCAGCGCTACCGTTCCTGGGCCGAGGCGCGGCGCGAGATCGCGGCGCTGCCGCAGCGCGCCCACGTCACGCGGGTGGCCTCGGCCCATGTGATGGGCGGCTGCGCCATGGACGGCGACGAGCGCCGCGGCGTGGTCGATCCCGCCGGCCGATACAGGGCCCTGGCAAACGTGTCGGTGCACGACGGTTCGCTGTTCCCGACCTCGCTCGGCGCCAATCCGCAGCTGACCATCTACGCGCTCACGGCGCGCCTGGCCAGCGGCCTGGCGGCAAGCCTGACCGGTCGTCCGGCTGCGGCGCTGGCATGAGTTCGCGCACCCTGCTGCGGCTGGTCCTGCTGGTGCAGGCGCTGGCGGCGCTCGCCATCGGCGCGGCCGCCATGCGCTGGCGCGATCTCGCGTGGTGGCAGGCAACCGCGCTCGGGCTGGGCAGCGTGGCGCTGGTGCGCCTGCTCATCAACGCCAACAATTTCCTGATGGCGGCGCGCAGCGCCAGCCCCACACCAATCGAGCATCGGATCGGGCCCGGCCGGGCGCTGCGCATGTACTGGGAAGAGTTCAGCACCAGCATGCTGACGACGTCCTGGCTCATGCCGCGCGCGCAGGCGCGCACCCGCATTCATTCCGACTCGGCGCACCCGCCGGTACTGCTGCTGCACGGCTATGGCTGCAACAGCGGCTACTGGGCCAGCCTGGCGCCGATGCTGGACGCGGCCCGCATCAGCCATGCCACGCTCGACCTGGAACCGCTGACCGGCGACATCGACGACTATGCCGCACGCATCGAGGAGGCCGCGGCGCGACTGTGCGCGCAGGCCGGCGCGCGCCAGTTGATCGTCGTCGCCCACAGCATGGGCGGGCTGGCGGCGCGCGCCTGGATGCGCGTGCACGGCGCCGACCGCGTGGCGCGCCTGGTCACGCTCGGCACGCCGCACCATGGCACCTGCCTGGCCGCGTTCGGGCTCGGCATCAATGCCGGCCAGATGCGGCGCATGGGCGTGGCCGGCCCGGAATGCGCCTGGCTGACTGCCCTGGCCGGGGCCGAGCCGGCGGCCGTGCGCGCGCGCATCACCTCGATCTACAGCCACCACGACAACATCATCGCGCCGCAGACCTCGAGCGAACTGCCGGGCGCGCGCAATATCGCCTTCGGCGGCGTGGGCCACGTGGCGCTCGGCCATAACCGGCGCGTGCTGGCGGCCGTGATGGGCGAGATCGACGCCCTGCGCGCGGGGCATGTCGCATCCGCCGCAATGCAGCATCATTAAGGGCCGATTGCCCCCTCACGAGCGCCCGCCCGCGTGGTACAGTGATGACAACATCGCATTCCCGGAGCGCCATCGTGGCCCGTATCCTCATCATCGAAGACAACCCTGCGAACATCGAGCTGATGTCGTTCCTGCTCGGCGCCTATGGCCACACGCCGCTGTCGGCCGCCGACGGCCCGCGCGGCGTGGCGGCCGCGCGCAGCGAGCGGCCCGACCTGGTCGCCTGCGACGTCAACCTGCCGGGCATGGATGGCTTCGCGGTGCTGGCCGCGCTCAAGGCCGATCCGCTGCTGGCCGGCGTGCCGGTGCTGGCCGTGACCGCGCTGGCGATGGCGGGCGACCGCGAAAAAGTGCTGGCGGCCGGCTTCGACGGCTACATCAGCAAGCCGATCGAACCCGAAAGCTTCGTCGCCGAGCTCGAGGCCTTCCTGGCCCCGGCCAGCGCGCCGGCGCCGGCGCCGATGGCCCAACCGATCGCGGTCCCGGCGGCGGCGGCCCCGGCCCCTGTACGCGCGGCGGAGTCCGCGGCGCGCACGCTGCTGCTGGTCGACGACGACCGCTTCATGCTGGGTGTCCTCAACGACATGCTGGTCGGCCAGCCCTACCGCGTGCTGAGCGCCTGCTCGGGCGAGGAAGCGCTCGACGTGCTCGACCATGAAGCGGTCGAGGTGATCCTGTGCGACCAGGCCATGCCCGGCATGCGCGGCACCGAGGTGCTGGCGCGCGCCGCCGAGCGCTATCCCAAGACCGTGCGCCTGATGCTGTCCGGCCAGCCCGACCTGAACGAGATCGAGGCCGCCATCGCCAGCGGCGTGGCCGACGACCACTACGTCAAGCCGCTCGGCGCGCGCATGCTGCGCGAACGGATCGACGAAGCCTTCCGCCTGCAGAGCCAGCGCGCGGCCGCCTAGGGCAGGGGCGGCCGGCGATCGAAAGATTCATCGAACGACCGTTCGATGTTATCCTTGCGGGAATGCACTATTAACTTCGGCCTACATGCAACAAAAAGCCCCGCGCCGCACCCGTGAACGCATCCTCGAGCTCTCGCTCAAGCTGTTCAACGAGTTCGGCGAGCCCAATATCACGACCACCGTCATTGCCGAGGAGATGAATATCTCGCCCGGCAATCTGTACTACCATTTCCGCAACAAGGACGACATCGTCAATTCGATCTTCGTCCAGTTCGAGGCGGAGATCGAGCGCGTGCTCGCGGTGCCGGCCGGGCGCCGCTCGAACATGGAAGATGTGTGGCTGTACCTGCACCATATGTTCAAGCTGATCTGGCGCTACCGCTTCTTCTACCGCGACCTGAACGACCTGCTGTCGCGCAACCGCAAACTCGAACTGCATTTCAAGGCCATCCACGCCCACAAGATCAAGGTCGCGCGCCAGCTGTGCGAGGACTTGCGCAGCGAAGGTTCGCTCGAGGCCTCCGACCAGCAGATCGGCGCCATGGCGACCAATATGGTGGTGGTGGCGACCTACTGGCTGTCGTTCGAATACGTGCGCAACCCGCGTAAGTACAGTGAGCAGCAGGCGATTGCCGACGCGCTGGCGCGCGGCTGCTACCAGGTGCTGTCGATGGTCGGCCCCTACCTGCGCGGCGAGACCCGGGTGCTGTTCGAGAAGCTGTCCGACGACTATCTCCAAAAACTGTCGGCCGACGCCCGGCCCGGCGCCGACTTCTTCTGAGGTTCCAAGCATGAAAACCCTGGCCGTCTACTGCGGCGCCGCGCATGGCGCCAACCCGATCCACGCCGACGCCGCGCGCGCCCTGGCCGGCGCGATGGTCGAGCACAACATCTCCCTGGTCTATGGCGGCGGCAAGGTCGGCCTGATGGGCGTGATCGCCGACGAGGTGCTGCGCCTGGGCGGCGACGCTACCGGCGTGATCCCGCGCGCGCTGATGGAGCGCGAGGTCGGCCACACCGGCCTGACCCGCCTGTTCGTGGTCAAGGACATGCACGAGCGCAAGGCGATGATGTCCGACCTGTCGGACGGCTTCATCGCCATGCCCGGCGGGATGGGTACGCTGGAAGAGCTGTTCGAGATGGTCACCTGGGCCCAGCTGGGCATCCACGCCAAGCCGATCGGCCTGCTCAACGTGAACGGCTTCTACGACGGCCTGCGCGCCTTCGTGCGCCACCAGGTCGAGGAAGGCTTCGTGCGGCCCGAGCACGAGGGCCTGATGCTGGCCGACAGCGATCCCGCACTGCTGATCCGGCGCCTGCGCGCGGCGGCGCCGGCGGCATCGAGCACCGCCTTGCCGCCAGCGGCGGCCGACGAGCTGCGCGGCTAACGCCACCGTCACCCGAACGACGGGTTGCATGGTTTTCAGGCCAACTCGATCCGATCCCGCCCGGCCGCCTTGGCCCGGTACAGCGCCTTGTCCGCCCGGTTGATCGCCTCGGTGAACGGCTCGCCGTCGCGGCGCGCGGCCAGGCCGGCCGAGAAGCTGATACGCCATGCCGGGTCCAGCCCCTCCACCCGCAGCGCATGCACGCGTTCGGCCATCCGCTCGAGCACCCGTTGCGCGTCCTGCGGCGCGGCGTCCGGCAACAGCAGCAGGAATTCCTCGCCGCCCCAGCGCGCCAGCGTGTCGTTGGTGCGCAGCGCGCCGCGCGCGGCGTGCGCGAACTCGCGCAGCACGGCGTCGCCCAGCGCGTGGCCGTGGCGGTCGTTGACCTGCTTGAAATAGTCGAGGTCGAGCAGGGCCACGCAGCTGCGCGCGCCGGGCGGCTGGCGCCGTTCCTCGGCGCTCAGCAGCGCGTTCATGTGGCGGCGGTTGGCCAGGGTCGTCAGTTCGTCGATCGTGGCCAGGGTGCGGATGGTCTCGAGTGCCTGTTCCAGTTCCTGCTTCTTGTGCTGCATGCGCCGGCGCAGCTTGGTCATCTCGCTCGACAGCAGGGCGGTCGACAGCAGGGCCGCCGCCATATAGCCGAAGTTCATGGCCTCGACCGCGGGCGGATAGCGCAGCGGGTCGTGCGCCTGCAGCCACCACATCACGCCGCCCATGCCGGCCAGCGCGAAGGCCGACACGAACATCGTCTGGCGCGCGCGCAGGGCCACCGCGCAGAAGGCCACGATCACCACCGTCATGCACAGCAGCGCGGCGCGCATCGGGCCCGCGATCGCATACGAGGCCATGCCGCAGCCGATCGCGAACAGCGATTGCAGCATGGCCAGCGTGGCCGGCGCCAGGCCAAGCGCCGCGCTGAAGCGGATCAGCACGTAGAAGGTCAGGGTGCCGGCGGCGGCGGTCGCGCCCAGCAGCAGGGCCGGCTGGCGCGGCGCGTGGCCCCAGGCCACCTGGCCGGCCAGCAGCAGGATACCAGCCAGGTACAGCAGGGCAGTCGCGATCCAGTAGTTGAGCATGCGCCGCAGCGCGGGTTCGGCGCCCAGCAGGACGCGGGTCGTGTCGGCTACCTTGCTCACGCGCGGTTCCCGTGGCTGTCGGCCAGCAGGCGCGCCAGTTCCGGCGCGGGCAGCGGGCGGCTGAACAGGTAGCCCTGCATCTCGTCGCAGTCGTTGGCGCGCAGGAAGTCGCGCTGCTGCGCGGTTTCCACGCCTTCGGCAATCACCCGCAGGTTCAGTTTATGGCCGAGCGAGATCACGGCCAGTGCGATCGCCTGGTCGCCGGCCGAATCGGCCAGGTCGGCGACGAAGGACTTGTCGATCTTGAGGCGGCTGATCGGGAACGTCTTGAGCGCCGACAGGCTGGAGTAGCCGGTGCCGAAGTCGTCGATCGAGAGCGATACCCCCATCGCCTTGAGCTCGCGCATCTTGCCGACCGAGCGGCCGAGGTCGCGCATGATCAGGCTCTCGGTCACCTCGAGCTCGAGGCCGTCGGGCGGCAGGCCGCTGGAGCGCAGGGCGTCGGCGATGCGTCCGACCAGGCGCGTGTCCTCGAACTGGCGCGCCGAGACGTTGACCGACATGCACAGCGGCGGCAGGCCGGCGGCGCGCCAGGCGACGCCCTGGGCGCAGGCGGTGCGCAGCACCCATTCGCCGATCGGGACGATCAGGCCGCTTTCCTCGGCCAGGCCGATGAAGCGGTCGGGCGACACCAGGCCCTGTTCCGGATGGCGCCAGCGGATCAGCGCCTCGACCCCGAACAGGCGGTTCGACCTCAGGTCGACCTTGGGCTGGTACAGCAGCTCGAACTGGCAGGCGCCGCCATCGCCGCAGCTGTCGACCGCGGCGCGCAGGCCCTCGAGCAGCACCAGCTTCTCGTCGATGCTGGCGTTCATCTCGCTGGCGTAGAACTGGACGTTGTCGTTACCCAGCTCCTTGGCGCGGTACATGGCGACGTCGGCATGCATCATGAGGGCATTGGCGTCGACGCCGTCGCTCGGATAGAAGGTGGCGCCGATGCTGCAGCTGACGCGCACTTCCTGGCCCTCGACCAGCACCGGCTCGGTGACCGCCAGGCGCACCCGCTCGAGCAGCGGCGCGATCGATGCCGGCTCGCCCTGCAGCGCGGGCAGCAGGATCACGAACTCGTCGCCGCCGAAGCGCGCCAGCGTATCGCCGCCGAGCAGGCAGCGCGCCATGCGCGCGCCGACCACCTTCAGCAGTTCGTCGCCGGCATTGTGGCCCAGGGCGTCGTTGACCAGCTTGAAGCCGTCGAGGTCGATGAAGGCCAGCCCCACCGCGGCGCCGCTGCGCTGCGCGTCCAGGATCGCCTGGCCGAGGCGCTCGCGCAGCAGGCTGCGGTTGGGCAGGCCGGTCAGGTCGTCGTGGTGGGCCAGATGGTGGATGCGCCGTTCGGCCAGCTTGCGCTCGGTGATGTCGCGCACGATCACCACCACGCCGCCCTCGACCGCGACCGCCTGCCGGTGCAGCCAGCGCTCGCCCTGCGGCAGCGAGCGCGCCAGCCATTCGGCTTCGCGCGCGGCGCCGTCCTGCACCACCGCCGCCAGGTCGGCGAAGATGCCCACGCTGAAGGCGGCGGGCAGCATTCGCGACATGGGCTGGCCGGCCAGTTGCTCCTTGCGCAGGCCGGTGAGCTGTTCGGCGCGGCTGTTGGTGGTGACGATGGTGAAGTCGACCACCTGGCCATGCTGGCCGGCGATGGTGCGCAGGACGAAGAAGGCGTCCGGGCTGGCCTCCGAGGCGGCGGCATAGGTCTCTTGCGCCTGGCGCTCGCGGCGGCGCGCCTTGGCCAGTTGCCAGGACCAGGCGCTGACCAGGATCACGACCGCCACCAGCAATGCGCTGCCGGCGCTGGCGCCCAGCAGCCAGGCGCGCCGCTGCTGGCGGAAGCCGGCCATCTGTTCGGCTTCGGACAGGCCGGCCACCGCCACCAGCGGGAAACCGGCCAGCGGCCGGCTGCTGGTGTAGCGCGTCTCGCCATCGATGCGGCAGGTCCTCAGTTCGACCACGTCGGTGGCGCCGGGCAGGTAGGGCTGGCCCCAGGAGACCTGCTCGCCGACGCGCAGCGCGCGCGCCACGCCGTCCACGCCGACCAGGCCAAGCAGGCCGCGCTCGCCCTGGCGCGAGCGTTCGTAGGAGCTGGTGAAATAGGCCGGATCGACCGCGACCACGGCCACGCCGGCGAAGCGGCCGGCGACGTCGTCGATGCGGCGCGTGAAGTGCAGGTGCGGCTCGGCGTTGCCGGCATGGACGATGGCCTGGCTCACGTAGGGCAGGTCTTGCCGCGCATGGCGGTGGAACTCGACGTAGCTGGCGCCGGACAGGTCGCGCGGGCCGGTGGCGGGATTGCTGGCCACCACGCGCCCGCGGCCGTCGGTGATCTCGACCTGGAACACCAGGCCGGGCGGCAGCAGCCCCTTGGCCGCCAGCGCCGGGAGGGCGCCTTCGGCCCCGTTCTGTTCGACCGCGTACTTCAGCACGCGCAGGGTCTGGTCGATGTTGCTCAGGCTGCGCGCCATCTGCGCTTCATAGGTGTCGAGCAGTTCGCGGGCGGCGTCGCGCGCGGCCGCGGTCGCGGCGCGGCGCTCGGACTCGATCACGTGCAGGGTGCCGAACCAGATGGCGCCGAGCAGGAACAGGGCGAACAGCGGCAGCGAGATATGGGTTTCGAGCGCGAGCGCGAGCCAGCGCGCGGGGGCGCCGCGGCGGGGGACGGGCCGGCGCGCCGCCGCCACGGGAGCCGGGGCGGACGAGGATGCGAGCGTGTTCATCGGGTCCTCATGGCAGCGCCAGCACGGCGCGCACCGACGGGTCGAGCGCATCGCGCCCGATGTAGCCGATCATCGATGGATTCTCGGCCACCAGGCGGCGCACGGCGGCGTCGCCGCCGGCTTCGCGCGGTGGCTGGCCGCGGCCGGTGAACACCATCTTCGACCAGTGCGCCTTGAGCAGGGCCGGGGTCTTGCCGGTCAGTTCGCGGTAGAAGTCGTCGCGCTGCGGCGCGCCGAGCGGCTGGTCGATGGCGAGCGCCGGGGCGCCGTCCGGGAAGCGGCTGGCATGGCCGAGGAAGATCGCGGCCACCTGGTCGGCGCCGAGCGGGCCGACCTGGCTGCGGCTCGAGACCACCACCACCAGCTCGGCGCAGGCGTCGGCGGCGGCGATGCACAGGATGCCTGCGGCCAGCAGGCGGCGCAGGGAAGGGCGTGAGCGGTTCGGCGCGCGCATCAGAACACGAAGTCCATGGCCACGCTGCCGACGTGCACCGCGTGGTCGGGTCGGAAGCCGGGCTGGTTGTTGATCAGGGCGCCGCGCGTGCCCTCGCGCGGTTGCACGCGGTCGAACTGCAGCTTGAGCGCGATATTGGTCGCCGCGTCCCAGCGCAGGCCGGCGCTCCAGGTGGACTGCACGGGAATGGTCGCCAGGTAGCCGTTCAGGCCCGCATTGACCTGGCTCGCGGCCGCGGCCAGCGGTGGCGGCAGTCCTTCCAGCGCCAGGCCGGGGTCGTGGGTCGGGAAGTCGGCGCGCACCTGGGCGTAGCCGGCGTAGGGCGTGAGCGCCCCCCGCCGCAGGCCGGCGCCCACGTACGCCGAGGTGCCGCCGCCGAGCAGGGAATCGGTGCGGGTGCGGCCGCATTCCGCGGTCACGAACCAGGGACCCGGGTCGTAGCTCATGCCGGCGCTGAACATGGACACGCGCTTGTCCCGGATCTCGTAGCGGTCGGCGAGTCGGTTCCCTTGCGGTCCGAAGCCGCGCAGGATGGCGAACAGGTCCTCGCCGATGGCGGTGTCGAGGCGCGCGCCGGCGGCCGACAGGCGGGCGCTGAGCGCGCCGCGCTCGATGCTGTGCGAGAGGCCGACGATGTGCTTGGCCTGGATGCGCAGCCCATTGTGCAGGTTCTGGTCGGTGCGGCCGGCGAATACCTGGGTGGCGTGCAGCACCGGGCCCGTGCTCCAGCGCCAGGTGGCGTCCAGGCCGTCGCTGCTGGAGACCGGCAGCGCGCCATACACCTCGACCGGCGGACGCACCCACGGGATCGTGTAGCCGACCTTGCGCGATTCGGCTCCCAGGAAGACCGGCAGCGCGATGCGCCCGGCGCGCAGCGCGAGGTCGGGCGTGAGCTGGTATTTGATGTTGGCCCATTCGAGCTGGGGCCGGTAGCTGCCATCGAGCCGCTGTTCGCTGACCACTTGCAGCACGCCCGACCAGGCGCCGAGCCTGAGGTCGAGCTGGGCGCCGAGGCGGCTGTCGACGTCCGGACTCCAGGCCTGCGTATGGCCGGCGCCGTCGGCGCGCAGCACCGAGGCGGTGAAGTCGGCGTCGCGCGAGTCCGCATACACCGCGCCCAGCGTGCCGAAGCCGGACAGTTTCCAGGCGGGCGTGGCCGGCTCGCCAGCCGCCGCCCCGGCGTACGGGGACAGGCAGGCGAGCACGCACGTGGCGAATGCGGCAGGCAGGCGCGTGCCGGAGGTATGTTGCAAAACCATGTGATGAGGGATAGGGCCGTAGGCCGGGGAAGCGTCGGGATGACGTCGGTTCCGAGTGTGCAGACTGTAGCGAAGCGGGTTCGCAAAGTCGAGTGACTGGAGGTTAGAAATTTACTTGGACAAAACGTTCGTTGTGATGGGGCAACGAACGGGCCGGGTGGGTCACTTGGCGTCCACGATCGGCACGGCGGGCCGAAACAGGCTAGGATGACGGAATGGCATGCCTGTCGCCTGCCGCCCAGTGTCGTAAAGGATGCGCATGAAGTTTTCTGTCTTGGCGGTCGTTGCCGCCACCCTCGCCGGTCCCGCGCTGGCCGCGGATCCCGCCTTCTGCACCTCGATGTGCGATTCAGAACTGCGCGAATGCCGTGCCAGCGCCCAGGCGCGGCCGCTGGAAGAGCGTTTTGCGGCCGCCACCGTAGAGCAGCGCAATCCGCTGGCCCGCACCGTGCAGGGCGCGGTGCCAGGCCAGGCGACCCGGGCGCTGGATGCCTCGGGCGATACCGGCCGCAGGATGGCCAGGCTGGACGCCTGCGACAGCGCGCAGCAGCGCTGCACGCGCAGCTGCGCCGCCCCGTCCGCCGCGCAAGACCAGGCGCCGCCGCGCCAGCCGCCAGCGGCGTAGGGGGGACGGCGAAGCCGTCCACCCTACCACAGCCGCTCGCCGCTGAGGTCGAGCCAGGTGAGATAAAGGCGCACGTCGAACTCGAGCTGGTGGTAGTCGGGCTCCATCCAGCAGCACAGCTTGTAGAACGCCTTGTCGTGGTCCTTCTCCTTGAGGTGGGCCAGTTCGTGCACGGCGATCATGCGCAGGAATGGGAGCGGGGCGTCGCGGAACAGGCTGGCGATGCGGATCTCGTGCTTGGCCTTCAGGCGCGCGCCCTGCACCCGCGAGATGGCCGTGTGCAGGCCCAGCGCGTGCTGGATCACCTGGATCTTGCTGTCGAAGGCGACCTTGGACACCGGCGCGGCCTGGCGCAGGTAGTCGTCCTTGAGCGCTTGCACATAGTCGTACAGCGCGCGGTCGGTGCGGATGCCGTGCGGCGCGGGATAGCGCCGGCGCAGCGTGTCGCCCAGGCGGTTCTGTTCGATCAGCCCGCTGACCTGGGCGCGCAGGGTGTCCGGGTAGGCGGTCAGGTATTTCAGGGTATGCATAAGCCCGGCAATGTACCACAGGGCGGCAGCGCCGGCGCGGCGCGGCGCCGCTGCACAAGCGGCGCGCCGGCGTGCACTCGGATCAGCCGGCCAGCGGCTAGCTGTCCTCGCCCTGGCGGTTGCCCTTCTGCGCGGCTGCGGCTGCTGCCGCCGCGCGCTGGGCCGACTGGCGGCTCTCGCCGCCCTTGCGGCCGATGTCGGCCATGTGGGCCCGGTTGCGGCTCACGGCCTCGCCGCCTTTCTGGCCGGCGCGGCGCGCTTCTTCTGAATCGAACTCGTGCGCCGTGCCTTTCTGGTGGGCGGCCTGGCCGCCCTTGCTGGCGATTTCACGCTGCTGGTTCTGGTCCATCGCCGCGAAGCCGCGCTTCGCGGGCGGCCCGCTCTTCTGGGCATTGCCTTGACTGCCGCTGCTCTTGCCGCCGTTCTCCTTGCTGGTCGCCATGTCGATCTCCTTGTGCCCTGGGGGCTGTCGGTTGTAGAGGCCGTACGCCGTGCATGAACGCTCTTGGGGTCATTTCAGGCTGCGCTCGTGCGATTAGAGAAACGTGGTGAGCGTTAGTTCCGCCCCGTTGTCGGTCTCCACGCGGACGTACGCCGCGACCATGGACAGGCAACCAGATTCCTCAGGCGTCGGCCACCTTCAGCACCAGCTTGCCGAGGTTGCGGCCTTCGAACAGCATCAGGAGCGCCTGCGGGAACTGCTCGAAGCCGTCGACCACGTGTTCGTGGCTCTGGATCGATCCGGCCTGCAGCCATTCGCCGAGCTGGGCCACGGCCTCGGGATAGCGCGCCGCGTAGTCGAACACGATCATGCCTTCCATGCGCGCGCGGTTCACCAGCAGCGACAGGTAGTTGGCCGGGCCCTTGACCGCCTCGGTCGCGTTGTACTGCGAGATCGCGCCGCAGATGACGATGCGCGCCTTCATGTTGATGCGGGTGAGGACGATGTCGAGGATCTCGCCGCCGACATTGTCGAAGTAGACGTCCACGCCCTGCGGACAGTGTTCCTTCAGCGCGACGGCCACCTGGCCGGCCTTGTAGTCGATGCAGGCGTCGAAGCCAAGGCGGTCGACCACGAATGCGCACTTCTCTGCACCGCCGGCGATGCCGACCACGCGGCAGCCCATCTGTTTCGCCACCTGGCCCACGGTCATGCCGACCGCGCCGGCCGCGCCCGACACCACCACCGTCTCGCCGGCCTTGGCCTGGCCGACTTCGCGCAGGCCGAAGTAGGCCGTCATGCCGGGCATGCCCAGCAGGTTCAGCCATGCGGTCAGGGGCGCTAGTTGCGGGTCGATCCGGGCCAGGTTGGCAATCTTGTCGTCGGCCGGGCCGGACCAGTAGCGCTGGATGCCGGTGGCGCCCATCACATGGTCGCCCACGGCAAAGCGCGGCGAGCGCGAGGCCACCACGACGCCCACGCCGCCGGCGCGCATGACCTCGCCGATCGCCACCGGGCGGATATACGATTTGCCCTCGTTCATCCAGCCGCGCATGGCGGGGTCGAGCGACAGGTACAGGACCTTGACCACGACCTCGCCGTCGGCAGGCTCGGGCACGGCCTGTTCGTGGAATTGCCAGTCTTCGCGCCTGGGCAGCCCGACCGGGCGCGCGGCGAGCAGGAACTGCTGGTTCGGGGGGAAGGCATTGGTCATCGCGGTCTCTCCATGATCGGGTTGGTCGACAAGTCTATACCGGCTGGCAGCCCGGCAGTCGCCGCGCATGCGACAATACCGGGTTTTCATCCACCATCACCTACAAGCGCACGCAATAATGGCTATCAAAGCGACCATCTACAAGGCCGATCTGTCGATCGCCGACATGGACCGGAACTATTACCAGGAACACGCCCTGACCATCGCCCGGCATCCATCCGAGACCGAAGAACGCGTGATGATCCGCGTGCTGGCCTTCGCCCTGCATGCCGATCCCGCGCTGGCCTATGGCAAGGACTTGTTCGACGTCGAGGAACCGGCCTTGTGGCTGAAGGACCTGACCGGCGCGATCCAGACCTGGATCGAGGTCGGCCAGCCGGACGAGAAGCGCCT
Organism: Telluria beijingensis; assembly: GCF_030770395.1. Lineage (GTDB taxonomy): Bacteria > Pseudomonadota > Gammaproteobacteria > Burkholderiales > Burkholderiaceae_D > Telluria > Telluria beijingensis. Next base: position 5,609,342 of record NZ_CP132480.1, read on the forward strand.
GCTGAAGGCCGCCGGGCGTTCCGAAAAAGTGGTGGTGTACAGCTATAGCGCGACCAGCGGCATCTGGTTCAAGGGATTGGCGAACAAGATCGAGCGCGCGAAGAATGTCAGCGTGATCAACATCCCGGCCGAGATCAGCGCCCAGTTGGCGAAGATGGCAAGCCGCTCGATGCAGCTGCAATGCACGATCCAGGACGGCCAGGTGTGGCTGACCGACGGCACCGACACGGTGCTGGTCGAGCGCGAAGTGCTGCGCGGCGCCCTGTAAGGCGCGCCGCGATACTACCGGGCTCTTAGTTCGGCGCGCCGCCCAGCCGGCGCGCTTCGCCCGAGCCGGCTACCGAACGGCGCAGCTGCGGGTCGCCGTAGTAGTTGACGTCGCCCGAGCCGGCGATCGACATGCTCAGCTCGTTCCTGGCCCAGACCGTCACATCGCCCGAACCGGCCACGCTGACGCTGGCGCTATCGGCCGCGACCTTGCCCAGGTCGACATTGCCCGAACCGCCGATCGAGACCGACACGTCGCGCGTCTTGCCGCCATTGGCGCGGAAGTCGCCGCTGCCGCCGACGCTGATCGAAACCCTGTCCGATTCCAGGCTGGCGACCCGGATCTTGCCCGAGCCGCCCAGGTTGAAGCGCAGGGTCGGCGCGCGCAGCGCCTCGGCGTCGATGGTGCCCGAGCCGCCCAGCGACAGGCGTTCGATCTGGCGCGCGTTGACGACGATCTTCATGGTGCGTGCGCGCAAATTCATATTGCGCTTGGTGGGGCGGATGCGCAGCACGCCGTCGTCGACCTCGGTCTCGATCAGGCGCTGCAGGTTGTCGTCGGTCTCGATCGTGATGCCTTCGGTATTGCCCATGCGCAGTTCGACCTGGGCCGGCAACTCGAGCGAGATGCCGCGGAAGTGTTCGACCTGCCGGCTCTGGCGCGTCACGCTGCCGTTGCCCTCGACTTTCTCGCCGCCGAAGGGCCAGGCCATGGCGGGCGCCGGGGCGGCGGCGCAGGCGAGGGTGGCGGCCAGCAGCAGGGTGCGTACGGCGAACGATGGCTTGAAGGCGTGGATGTTCATGGGTGACTCCTCGTGGATTATTCGAATTGTGTTCATCCTAGCCGGGCGCGCGCCCGCGCCCGGGGCGTTTGCGACGGATTGCAGGCTGCCGGGGATGAAATGCATGAGCACGCGACCGGCCGGTCCGACGCAGCGCCGCGCAATGCACTAGAATCGTGCGTTTTTCGGTAGGGACAGGCATATGAACCTGATTTTATTGGCCGCCGCCTTCTGCATCGGCATCGCGATGTCGGCCCAGGCCGCGGTGAACAGCCAGCTGGCCCATTCGATCGGCGCCAATTCGGTGATGGCGGCGCTGATCTCGTTCAGCTGCGGCACGGTGGTGCTGCTGGCGATGGCGCTGGCCAAGGGCGGCGTGGCCGGTTTTGGTGCGACGCTGGCGGCGCTGCCGTCGCAGCCGGCCTGGAAATTCCTGGGCGGCTTCCTGGGGGCGGCCTTCGTGTTCGGCACCGTGTTCCTGGCGCCGCGCATCGGCCTCTTGACGCTGGTGGTGCTGGTGATTGCCGGGCAGCTGCTCAGCTCGATTGCCATCGACCACTTTGGGCTGATCAATATGGCAACGCGCAAGGTGTCCGCCGTGCGCCTGGCCGGGGCGCTGATCGTGGTCGTCGGTGTGACGGTGACCGTGTTCGGCGACCGCATTGTTGCGAACATGTCACGCTGACGATATTTTTACTTTGGTGCAACATTCCAGTTCTATAATGGCTGGAATTCGATCCTTTGCCCAGCACCAGATGGAATACCACCAGTCCTCGCAGATCCCGACCCTCTCGTACATCGAAAACGAAGACCATCCGGTGTTCGAGACCCTGGTGCAGCAAATCCTGCACCTGCTCAATTCGAAGCTGGTGTTCTCGGACATCCTCATTCACCAGAACAGCCCGCTGATGCTGCGCCAGCCGAAGGGCCTGGTGGCGGTGACCGATTCGCCGATCACGAAGGAAGAGCTGGAAGAATTCTTCGACGTGATCGAGCCGAACTGGCAGCAGCGGATCGCCTCGCGCGCCTTCGACCGCTCGATCGACCTGCACACGGCGCGCATCCGCGCCAACTGCTTCCGCTTCCAGGGCGGCAAGCGGATCGGCTGCGTGATCCGGCGCTTCCCGAAGGAGCCGCTGGCGCTGGCCGATCTCGGCCTGTGGGACGACGAGCGCGAATTCGCGCGCCTGACCAGCGGCCTGGTCCTGATCATCGGCGACACCTGCCAGGGCAAGTCGACCACCATCGCCTCGATCCTGGACGAAATCAACCGCCAGCGCTCGGGCCACATCATCACCATCGAGGACCCGGTCGAGACCCTGATCCCGCAGCGCAAGTGCATCGTCACCCAGCGCGAGGTAGGCGAGGATGGCGACGTCGAGAGCTATTACCTGGGCGCGCTGGATGCGCTGCGCGAACGGCCGGACGTGATCGTGATCGGCGAGATCCGCGATGCCCAGACCGCGCAGGAGGCGCTGGCGCTGGCCGAATCGGGGCCGCTGGTGCTGGCGACGCTGCACGCGCGTTCGACCGAGCTCGGCTTGCAGAAGATGCTGAGGTTGCTGGGGAATTCCGACGCTCAGGCGCAGGCATTGGCGCATGCGCTGCGTGGCGTGTTGTGCCAGGCCCTGCTGCCGTCGGTCGAGGGCAATCGCTACTATCTGGCCACCGAATGCCTGACCCCGAGTCCGGCGGTCGTGCGCATGCTCGAGAACGGCGACCTGGGCGGCATCCGGGCCCAGATGAACAAGGGGATCGATGCCGGCTGCCATACGATGAACGCCTCGCTCGAGGGCTTGCTGGCGGCGCACAAGGTGCGGGTCGAGGATGCGCGCAATGCCACGACTGACCGGGTGGCGTTCGCGGACATGGTCTGATCGATCCGGAAGCCGCGACGTTCGCTTGCAGCAGGCAGGATTGTGCTCAGTACGGTTTCAGTCGACAAGCAAACTTAGCCTCGGTGGCCGGATGAGCACTAAACGCATTTATCCAGAAACATGAAAAAATCGCTGGTGGCAGTTCTTCTATTGGCAAGCGTCCTCGCCTTCGCTGTCGGGGTAAAAGGGGGGTGGCAATGGGACAAACCTATTTCGGCATGAAGGAAGCGCCAACCGCAAGACGTTGATGCGCCACTTTACTGGCCTAGTCAAACGACATCGCAAATACGCCGTTTTCAAGCCGTTGCAGCCGACCCGTGCGAGGTGTGTTCTTATCCAGGCGAAGTACAGTCCATAGACCATGCGGCGATAGGGTCAGGCCCGGCGTTTGCAGGTCCCTGGCTCCATATTTCCTGTCCAGCGATTCGGGATCGGCGATGACATCCCCTACCTGATTGAATGCGCCAGCGATTGCCAGCATCAAGTCCCGGTCCTGCGCAACGAAATCAGCCAGCCTGAAGGCCAGACAATTTTTCTGGCTCGGTTTGCAGCCGATTTTTCTGTCGACAACTTGATAAAGCATGCACTCCTGATTCAGGAAACTTTCTGCGCCCTGGCCGTTCGCGCACAGAGGGCGGTGAACAATTTTGGCGTGAAATGAAGCTGGGAAGCGTTCCGAGTACGAGAGGCCGTATCGCTGGTGCTGATAGTCGAGATAGCTTCTGCGCGCAGTCTTGTCAGTCACGACCTCAGTCAGGACATCGAGGAAAGCCATGCCCACCAATACAGGGTCCTTGGCTGAGGAATGCGCATGCGCGGCAACGACCAGGCCGTACATGAAAACAATGGCAGTAAAATACGCTTTGTGGATTTTCATGACGATCCCTGCGCCGGCCTCAGTCGCCCATCGTCGCGCGATAGCGGTTCACCTCGACCGCAGTCACCGGCGGCGCCGCATTGCCCCAGCTGTTCCGGATCCAGCTCAGCACCGCCGCCACCTGCGCATCGTCCAGTTCATGTCCAAAGGGCGGCATGCCATACGGGCGCGGATTGCCCTTCGTCCCCGGCGGGAAGCCGCCATTGACCGTCATCCGGATCGCATTCACGGCCGGCGTCAAGGTCACGGCGCGGTTGCCGGCCAGCGGCGGATAGGCCGGCAGCTTGCCCCGGCCATCGTCGCCATGGCATTGCGCGCAGCTGGCCGCGTAGATGCGGCCACCCTCGGCCAGTACCTGTTCGCTGGCGGGCGGCACGCGCGCCGGCTTCGGCGCCGGCGTGGCAGGTAGCGATTGCAGATAGCTCGCCATCGCCCCCAGGTCGTCCTGCGTCAGGTGCTGCAGGCTGCGCGCCACCACTTCGGCCATCGGCCCGGTGGCCGAGCCGCGCGGCGAGATGCCGGTGCCGAGCAAGGCCACGATGTGTTCCCGCTTCCAGTCTCCCAGGCCGGCTTCGCTGCCTGACGTGAGCGACGGCGCATACCAGCCCAGCGTGGGAATCAGGCCGCCATCGAGTTCATCGCCGTTGGCGCCGAACTGGTTGCGTGTGCTGTGACAGGCGCTGCAATGCCCCAGGCCCTCGACCAGGTAGGCGCCGCGGTTCCACTCCGCACCACGCGCCGGCTGTGTGTCGATCACGCCGGGCTTGAAGTAGAGCAGCCGCCAACCGGCCAGCAGTACCTGGCTGTCGTAGGGGAAGCCCAGTTCGTGCGGCCGGTTCGGCTGGCGCTGCGGCGCCAGGCTTTTGAAATATGCGTACAGCGCATCCGAATCGTCGCGCGTGACTTTCGTGTAGTTCGTGTAGGGGAAGGCCGGATACAGCAGCCGGCCATCCTTCGCGATGCCGTTGTGCAGGGCGTTCCAGAAGTCGTCCGCGCTCCAGGCGCCGATGCCGGTATCGACGTCGGGCGTCAGGTTCGGTCCATAAAAGCGTCCGAACGGCGTGTCGAGCGCGCGCCCGCCGGCATAGGCCACGCCGCCGCGCGCCGTGTGGCAGGCGATGCAGTCGCCGGCGCGCGCCAGGTAGGCGCCGCGTTCGATATTGGCGGCGGTTGGCGCATGGGCCTGCGCCGAACTCGATGGGATATGTTCGGCGCGCGGCCAGGCCAGCGCCACCGCAGCCAGCACCACGATCAAGAGGGCGAGGAGGGCAAGGCGGGCGGTCTTCATCGCGCCTCCGGATCGCTGCCGCAGGCCAGCGGCAGCGGCCGCGCGATCGATTCCGCCGGCCGCGCATCCTGCGGCATCGGCTGCGCCGCCAGCCAGCCCGAGACGGCGGCGACCTCGTCCAGCGACATCCGCGCGGTGATGTCGGCCATGCAGTCCGGCGCATGCGCGCGCCGCACCTTGTTGCGCCAGCCGCCGAACTGCGCGTTGACGTAGTCGCGCGGCAGGCCGAGCAGGCCCGGGATATTCGGCTGCACGCCGGTCAGGCGCGCGCCGTGGCAGGCGATGCAGGCCGGGATCCTGCGCGCGGCGTCGCCTTCATGCACCAGCTGGCGCCCGCGTTCCAGCGCCGCGGCCGGCAGCCCCGGGGGCTGCGCCGGCAGCACGGTCGGCGGCAGGGCGGCGAAGTGTTTGGCGATCTCGCGCAGGTAGTCGTCCGGCAGGTGGTCGACCAGGTAGGTCATCAGGGGATACTGGCGCCGGCCGTCGCGAAAGTTGAGCAGCTGGTGGTACAGGTAGCCGGCCGGTTTGCCGCCCAGGCGAGGATAGAAGCTGTCGTTGACCGGATTGCCGCGCGCATCGACCCGCGCATGGCAGGTGGCGCAGGCCAGCAGGCGCTGGTCGAGGGTGTCGGGAACGGTTTGCGGCGCCGCCGTGGCCGTGCAGGCGAACAGGCCAACCAGGGCAAGGAGGGACAGGCGAAGGCTGCGTGATCTCATGGACTCCCACCGGCATCGACGATGCTGGTCATGATATCGCGAATTGATGAGCCGGAACTCCCTCTTTCGGTGCGCATCTACCCAGGGTGGGTCAAGCCGGCGGATTCGCCTTCCAGTGCCGGTAGATCTTCAATGCCGCATGCGCATCGTCGGCCGCATACTGCAGCTGCTTGTCGGACAGCCGGGGCAGGGCCCAGTTGGTGGTGGTGATGCGCTTCGATTTCTGCAGGCGCTGCCCGAAGAAGCGCTCGACGGCGCTCCTGGCGCCCAGCGGATTCCTTTCGCCGCGCCGGCGCAGGGCGGTCGACAGGTCGAGCACATTGCGCAGTTCGATGCCGAACTTGGCCTTCAGGCGCCGCACGTCGTCGCCCAGGCCGAAGCCGACTTTCAGCACGCCCGCGTCTTCCAGCACGGGCTTGAGCACCGTGACGGCCAGCGCATTGCCGGCCGGGGTCGCGGTCTGGAACAGCCAGGCGGTGTCCAGCGTCGCCAGCTGCACCAGGTGCGGCCCGGTCGAGACCTCGCCCTTGGCGAAGGTCGGCTTGGATTCGGTGTCGAAGCCGATCGCGTCGGCTTTCATGAGGTCGGCCAGCGCCTCGCGCGCATCCTGCTCGCTGCGCACCAGGCGGACCCGGGACAGGTCGATGCCGACGTAGGGCGGCAGGTCGTCCTCGGCCGCCTCGTGGGCTGCGTTCAATTCTTGGAGAACTTGGACGCCAGCGCCTGCAGTTTTTCCTGGCGCTTGCGGTTGTTTTCCTCTTCTTGCGCGGCTTCGCGTTCGGCCTTCTTGCGTTCGGCTTCCTTCTTGAACCGCTGCTGCAGCTGCTCCTTGGCGTGCAGGCGGTGCGCTTCCGGCACTTCGGCGCCGGCGGTGCCGTCGAGGTCGTGGCGCGTCTTGGCTTTTTCCATCGCGCGCAGGTAGCGCATCGAGCCCGTGTGGATGCCGAGCGCGGCGCGCATCACTTTCTTGTCCAGGCCGGGCATGCGCGCCAGCAGCTGCTTGTCGATGCCGATCGCCAGCGGCAGGCAGTCGCGGAAGGCGGGATACTCCTGCTGGAGTTGCTTGAGCAGCGCACGTGCCGACAGGCCTTGCGCCGGGGCGGCCGGCGCGGCCGCAGGCGGTTGTTGCGCCTCCGGGGCGGCAGCCGGGGCGGCTGGGGTAGCGGTGGTGTCGACGGACTCTGCAGGGGTAGTGGTATTCATTGACTTCATGGTAAGAACAGGATTGCGAAGGATAGCACGGCGCTCGGGCGCGCATTGTACTAGTTCTAATTATAAATGTTGGGAAATACGCGGCAGGGAGAAGCGCCATTGCATGAAATCGTGTATCATCCGCCTCTTGCCTTGAGTCCGGCTTGCGCCGGCGCAGACCCATCAAGCAGCTTGCATGGAGGGGATGTCAGGGTGGCGCTATGTGAATTGTGTATATCCCTTATCGGATTTATCAATTATCACCAAAACTTGCATTGGGGCATAATAGCTCCTTCCCCTATTCTTCTAGAAAAATAGATGCAAGCCCGTGTTAGCGGGCTTTTTTTCGTTCCGACATGCACAGCACGATCTTGAACATCGACCATCGCCTTCCTGTCCGCAGCCTCGACCCGTGTTGGCGCGCACAAAACCAGGTAAGTCGTGCTTGAAGTCTGGCATGTCCGCCCCTAGCTAGGGCCACTTCCGTTCCCCCTTTCCCAGGATCCGCACGCGGGTCCCGCTGGATTATTGACTTCGCAGGCGCGCAACTCGCCTCGACTGGAGAGTTTTAAGTATGAAAAACACCGCCAAGACATTGACACTGACAGCGAAAAAAGCGCCGGCCAAGGCTTCGGCACCGCTGGCAGTGCCGAAAACCGCGACCTCCTACTTCCTCGAAACGGAAGCGGCGGCCAAGGTGACGGTGGTCAAGACCCGCTCGCGCCTGGCCACGCTGAAGGCCCAGGCCGACGCCATCCTGGCCGCCGGCGGCCCGGTGGCGGACGAGCCGGTCGCGGCGCCAGTCGTGGAAGAAGCTCCGGTCGCCGCGACCCCGATCGCCGAGGCGGTCGAGCAGGTCGTGGCCGAAATTACTCCTCCTTCGGCTCCTGCTGTCGCTTCCGCCCAGGCCGATGAGCCGGCCGCCGCCAACGACGTCGACGCCGGCATCGATCTGGCCGCCGAATACCTGCAGGCGCAGGCCAGGCCGGCCGTGGCGCCGGTCATCGTGCGCAAGCGCGGCAAGCTGGCCGCCCTGAAGGCGGCCGAACCGGACGTCGCGGTCGCCGCCGCGCCGGTCGCGGCCGCGGAAGCCCCGGCCGCCGAAGAAGCGCCGAAGGTCGTGCGCGCCCGCGCCGTGCGCCGCGTCGAGACCGGCGCGGTTGCCGCCCCGGTGAGCGCCGTCGGCGCCGTCAGCAAGACCACCGACGCCGCCGCGCTGGCCGCGATCGATACCTCGGGCTACCTGCTGCCGCAGGTGAAGGTGCCGGGCCGCCGCGGTCGCAAGCCGAGCGAATTCGTGCCGGAGAACGACGAAGTCGCGGCGCTGAACGCGGTCGAGCGCGCCGAACTGAAGGCGGCCTCGAAGGCGCGCGAGCGCAAGGCCAAGGGCCTCGGGCTGCTCAACGAAGCCGGCTTCTCGGAAGCCGAACTCGAAAAGCGCCGCCAGCAGCTGAAGAACCTGATCAATATGGGCAAGGAGCGCGGCTACCTGACCCATGCCGAGATCAACGACCACCTGCCGGAAAACATCATCGATCCGGAAGCCATCGAAGGCATCATCGCGACCTTCAACGACATGGGCATCGCCGTCTACGAGCGCGCCCCGGAAGCCGAGATGATGCTGCTGTCGGACCAGGCCGTGACCCCGACCAGCGAAGACGAAGTCGAAGCCGCCGCCGCGACCGCGCTGTCGACCGTGGACTCCGACTTCGGTCGCACCACCGATCCGGTCCGCATGTACATGCGCGAGATGGGCGCGGTGTCGCTGCTGACGCGCGAAGGCGAGATCGAGATCGCCAAGCGCATCGAGCAGGGCCTGAAGGACATGGTGCAGGCGATTTCGGCATGCCCGATCACGATCTCGGAAATCATCGCGCTATCGCACAAGATCGCCAGCGACGAGCTGAAGATCGACGACGTGGTGGACGGCTTCGTCGAACTCGAAGACACCCCGGCCCCGGCGGCCTCGGTGGCCCATGCGGCCGCGGTGGCGGATGAAGAGGACGAGGAAGAAGAAGACGTCGGCGACGAAGAAGAAGACGGCGATGGCGGCAACGCCGGCGGCGCCGCGGCCGGCTATTCGGCAGAGCAACTGGCCCAGCTGCGCAAGGGCGCGCTGGAGAAGTTCGCGCTGATCGAGAAGCAGTTCGACCTGATGGGCCACGCCTTCAAGAACCAGGGCTACGGTTCGCCGGCCTATGTCGAGGCGCAGGAAGTGATCTCGTACGAGCTGCTGGGCATCCGCTTCACCGCGAAAGTGGTCGAGAAGCTGTGCGACACCCTGCGCGGCCAGATGGACGAAGTGCGCTCGATCGAACGCGCCGTGCTGGACATCTGCGTGAACCGCTGCGGCATGCCGCGCGCCCACTTCATCAAGGTCTTCCCGGGCAACGAGACCGACCTGCAATGGGGTGACCGCGAAGTCGATTGCGCCTATCCGTACAGCGCGGTGCTGAGCCGGAACCTGCCGGCCATCAAGGAGCTGCAGCAGCGCATGATCGACTTGCAGGCGCGCGTGGCGCTGCCGCTGGCCGACCTGCGCAAGATCAACAAGCAGATGGCGGCCGGCGAGAAGCGCGCGCGCCAGGCCAAGCGTGAAATGACCGTGGCCAACCTGCGCCTGGTGATCTCGATCGCGAAGAAATACATCAACCGCGGCCTGCAATTCCTGGACCTGATCCAGGAAGGCAATATCGGCCTGCTGAAGGCGGTCGACAAGTTCGAGTACCGTCGCGGCTACAAGTTTTCGACGTATGCGACCTGGTGGATCCGCCAGGCGATCACGCGCTCGATCGCCGACATGGCCCGTACCATCCGCGTGCCGGTGCACATGATCGAGACGATCAACAAGATGAACCGCATCTCGCGCCAGATCATGCAGGAAACCGGCAGCGAGCCGGACCTGCCGACCCTGGCCGCCAAGATGGAAATGCCGGAGAATAAGGTTCGCGAGATCATGAAGATCGCGAAGGAACCGATTTCGATGGAAACCCCGATGGGCGAGGACGGCGATTCGCAGCTGGGCGACTTCATCGAAGACAACGCGACCCTGGCCCCGCTGGACGCCGCGCTGCACGCGTCGATGCGCAATGTGATCAAGGAAGTGCTGGACTCGCTGACCCCGCGCGAAGCCAAGGTGCTGCGCATGCGTTATGGCGTCGAGATGTCGAACGACCACACGCTGGAAGAAGTGGGCAAGCAGTTCGACGTGACCCGCGAGCGGATTCGCCAGATCGAAGCCAAGGCGATGAGCAAGCTGCGCCAGCCGTCGCGTTCGGACAAGCTCAAGACCTTCCTGCACAACCAGTAATTTACCGGTTGTCCAGATGTGAAAAAGCCGCCCGGTTTGCGTTGGGCGGCTTTTTTTTGCGCTTGCGGTGTACAAAGGACTTGGGTTCCCGCCTTCGCGGGAACGACGTGCATCTGCTGGTGGGTAACAGCGATCGACTCGGCCGACGAACGTCCGCACGTCGTCCCCGCGGAGGCGGGGACCCAAGTTTACCAGCAGACCGATAACGCGTTTAACCGGTATTACGCAAGCCCGCCGCCACCCCGTTGATCGACAAATGAATCCCGCGATTCACCCGCGGATCGGCGTTATCCGCCAGCTTGCGCCGCCGATGAATCAGCTCCACCTGCAAGTGATTCAGCGGATCGAGATAGGCAAAACGGTTCTGGATCGAGCGCGCCAGCAGCGGATTCCCGGCCAGCCGCTCCGTCGCCCCAGTAATCGCTTCGAGGCAGCGGATCGTCTCCCCATGCTCGGCCGCGATGCGGCGGAAGATGCGCTCGCGCAGGCCCACGTCGGCCACCAGGCCGGCATAGCGGGAGGCGATCGCCAGGTCGGTCTTGGCCAGCACCATGTCCATATTCGACAGCAGGGTGGCGAAGAACGGCCAGTCGCGGTGCATTGCGCGCAGTTCTTCCAGCTTGGCGTCCCTGTCGCCGTCATCGAGCCAGCTCTTGACGCTCGAGGCGAAGCCGAACCAGCCCGGCAGCAGCAGGCGGCACTGGCCCCACGAGAAGCCCCAGGGGATCGCGCGCAGGTCTTCGATGCGGCGCGTCGACTTGCGCGAGGCGGGACGCGAACCGAGGTTTAGTTCCGCGATCTCGGCGATCGGCGTCGCTTCGAAGAAGTAGTCGGTGAAGCCCGGGGTCTCGTACACCAGGTCGCGGTAGGCCTTGTAGGCGCGGTTCGACAGCTCGGCCATGACCGACTCGAAACGCTTCAGGCGCTCGCCGTCGACGCCGCTGGCGCCGTTCGGATTCAGGCTCGCTTCCAGGGTCGCCGCCACCAGCAGTTCCAGGTTGCGGCGCCCGATCTCGGGGTTCGAGAACTTGGAGGCGATGATCTCGCCCTGTTCGGTCAGGCGGATCTGGCCGTTGACGGTGCCCGGCGGCTGGGCGCGGATCGCGTCGTAGCTCGGGCCGCCGCCGCGGCCGACGGTGCCGCCGCGGCCGTGGAACAGGCGCAGCTTCACCTGGCGCCGCGCGAATACCTCGACCAGCTTGAGCTCGGCCTGGTACAGCTCCCAGTTCGACGTCAAAAAGCCGCCGTCCTTGTTCGAGTCGGAGTAGCCGAGCATGACTTCCTGCAGCCGGCCCTGTTTCTCGATCAGGCCGGCCACCAGCGGAATGGCCATCCATTCGTCCATGATGCCGGCTGCGCGCTGCAGGTCGGGGATGGTCTCGAACAGCGGGATCACCATCGCGTCGTTGCTGCCGCTGCTCACCCGCATCAGCCCCGTCTCTTTCTGCAGCAGCAGCACTTCGAGCAGGTCGGACACGGCCTCGGTATGCGAGATGATGTAGTTGCGGATCGCGCGCGGACCATAGCGCAGGCGGATCTCGCGCGCGCAGCGCAAAATCGCCAGCTCCGAATTGGTCTCGTCGCCATAGCTTTCATACGGCGAGAACAGGGGCCGCGACTGGGCCAGTTCGCGCAGCAGCAGCGCGCGCTTGGCGTCTTCGTCCAACGCCGCGTAGTCGGCTTCGACGCCGGCGCGGGCGAACAGTTCGGCCAGCACGCGCTCGTGGATGTCCGAACTCTGGCGCATGTCGAGCGAGGCGAGGTGGAAGCCGAAGATGCGCGCGGCGCGCAACAGGCCGGCCAGGCGCGGCTGGATCAGCATCGCGCCGTGGTTCTGGCGCAGCGAATCGGCCAGCACCTCGAGGTCGGCGGCGAACAGTTCCGGGTCGAGGTAGGGCGCGGCGTGGCCGACTTCCTTGCGCAGGATATGGCCCACGCCCAGTTCGCGCGCGGTGGCGGCCAGGCGCGCATAGATGCCGATCAGGGCCCGCCGGTAGGGTTCGTCGCTGCGGTGCGGCGAGGCGTCGGGCGAGGTGTCGGCCAGCTGTTCCAGCGCCGGCGTGACCTGGATCAGCAGGGTCGAGGCCGACAGCTCGGCGCCCAGCGCATGCACTTCGTCGAGGTAGAAGTCGAGGATGGTGGTCGACTGGCGCGTCAGTGCGTGGCGCATGGTGTCGGCGTTGACGTTCGGGTTGCCGTCGCGGTCGCCGCCGATCCAGCTGCCCATCTGCAGGTAGGACGCGTGCGAAGCCCGCGGCTCGCCGCCGTAGTGCGCGGCGACCTCGAGTTCGATGTCGTCGTACAGGGCCGGCACTTCGCGCAGGAAGGTGATGCGGTAGTAGGACAGCGCGTTCTCGATCTCGTCGGCCACGGTCAGCTTGGAGTAGCGCAGCATGCGCGTCTGCCACAGGGTGGCGATGCGGGCGTGCAGCAGCTGCTCGTTGCGGCGGCGTTCCTTGGGCGTCTGCGGCGCATCGCGCTCGGCCAGCAGGCGCGCGATGTCGTGCTCGGCGTCGAGGATGCTCTTGCGCTGGACCTCGGTCGGGTGGGCGGTGAGCACCGGCGAAATCAGGGCGTCGCGGAAGAATTCGTCGACGGTCTCGCGCCCGATGCCGGCCTCGCGCAGCTTGCCCAGCGCGTAGTCGATGCTGCCCGAACGCGGCGCCGAACCTTGCAGCAGGTGGGCGCGGCGGCGGCGGTTGTGGTGCTGGTCCTCGGCGATATTGGCCAGGTGCGAGAAGTAGGAAAAGGCGCGCACCACCGAAATCGTCTGCTCGCGGGTCAGCTTGTGCAGCAGGGTGGCCAGCTCTTCGCCGGCGTCCGGATCGTCGTCGCGGCGGAAGCGCACGGCGGTCTGGCGGATGGTTTCGACGACGTCGAATACCTCATCGCCTTCCTGGTCGCGCAGCACGTCGCCCAGCAGGCGGCCGAGCAGGCGGATGTCTTCCTTGAGGGGCGCGTCCTTGTCGGCGCCGGCGGGTACTACGGGTGCAGCAGGATTGTCCATATCGACCACAAGTAATAGATTGTGCGATGGCGGTTGGCCACGTTCTGCAGAATGCCCCATGATAAAATTTATGATCTTATGCAGGGACCGTTTACTGGCATCGTCCGGGTCGGCCCAATGACAGTGGAAGAACTCGAGTGTTAAACGCTATACAGCAGGTATCTACCGTGACGCCCCAGGCGCCAGCCAGACTGATTATCGCATCGCGCGAGAGCCGCCTCGCCATGTGGCAGGCGGAGCACGTGCGCGACCGGCTCGCCGCATTATATCCAACATGCCGGGTCGAGATTCTCGGAATGACAACACGTGGCGACCAGATCCTCGACCGCACCCTGTCCAAGGTCGGCGGCAAGGGCCTGTTCGTGAAGGAACTCGAGGTCGCGATGGCCGAGGGCCGCGCCGACCTGGCCGTGCACTCGCTCAAGGATGTGCCGATGGAGCTGCCGGAAGGCTTCGAACTGGCCGCCGTGCTCGAGCGCGAAGACCCGCGCGACGCCTTCGTGTCGAACGACTACGCCAGCCTGGACGCGCTGCCGCCTGGGGCCGTGGTCGGCACCAGCAGCCTGCGCCGCCAGTCGCTGATCGCGGCGCGCTACCCGCATCTCGTCATCCAGCCGCTGCGCGGCAACCTCGATACCCGCCTTGGCAAGCTCGATCGCGGCGACTACGCGGCCATCATCCTGGCCGCGGCCGGCCTCAAGCGCCTCGGGCTGCCGCAGCGCATCCGCGCGCTGCTCGAGCCCGAACTGAGCCTGCCGGCGGCCGGCCAGGGCGCGATGGCGATCGAAATCCTGAGCGACGACCGCAGCGACGGCGTCGACCTGCGCGCCGTGCTGGCGCCGCTCAACCACGTCGCCACCGCGCAAGCCGTGCTGGCCGAGCGCAAGGTGTCGCGCATCTTCGGCGGCAGCTGCCAGATCCCGCTGGCGGCCTATGCCACCGTGCAGGACGGCCAGATGCGCCTGCGCGCGATGGTCGCGACCCCGGACGGCAAGCGCAGCGCGCATGCCGAAGTGGAGGGCAGCGCCGCCCAGCCCGAATATCTCGGCGAGCAGGTCTCGGAACTGCTGGCGCAGCAGGACGCCAATGCCATCCTGGCCGCCTGCCGCGTGGACGCGGCCGAGGATGCCTGAGCTGGACCGGATCGTTGTCGTTACCCGGCCGCGGGCCCAGGCCGATGGCCTGGCGCTGTCGGCGCGGGCGCTCGGCCGCGCGGTGGAGATCCTGCCGCTGCTCGAGATCGCCCCGGTCGACGATCCGGCGCCGCTGCGGGCGGCGCTGGCCAACTTGCCTGGGTATGCGCTGGTGGTCTTCGTCTCGCCGAACGCGGTCGATGCCGCGTTCACCCATGTGGCCAGCTGGCCGGCGCAGGTGCCGCTGGCGGTGGTGGGCGAGGGCAGCCGCGCCGCGCTGGCGCGCCATGGCGTCGCGGCGCCCGGCTACACGATCCACAGCCCGCTCGATAGCGCGCACAGCGATTCGGAACGCCTGCTCCAGAACCTGGACCTGGCCGCGGTCGCGGGCCGGCGCGTGCTGATCGTGCGCGGCGACGGCGGGCGCGAGCTGCTGGCCGACGCCCTGCGCGCGGCCGGGGCCACGGTCGAGGCGGTGGCCGCCTATCGCCGCAGCACGCCTGTATTGACGCCCGAGCTGGGCGCACGATTGCGCGCCTTGCTGGCGCAGCCAAACGACTGGATAATCACGAGCTCGGAAGCCCTGCGCGGGCTGGCGGGCCTGGTCGATGCCCTGGACCCGGGCAGCGATGCGGGCCGCCTGCAGTTGCAGCAGCAGCGCCTGGTGGTGCCCCACGCGCGAATTGCCGAAACGGCGCACGCCCTGGGCCTGCGCCACGTGACCCTGACGGGTTCCGGAGATGCACGCCTACTAGCAGCGTTACAATCACAATAATGAACGAATTGCCGAACAATCCAGATCAAACGCCGGGCAGCGCGCCCGCGCCGAGCCTCCAGAAACCCGACGGCGTCCCTGCCGCGGGCAGCCTGCCGCCGGCCGCAGGCGCGCCGCCGGCGCCGCCCCCGCCGCCCGCGCCGCCGGCCCCGCCCTCAGCGCGCATGGCCGAACCGGGCGGTCCCGGCCTGTTCGACCGCGTGGCGCGGCCGCTGCCGCTGGCCGTGATCGCGCTGGCCGTGCTGCTGGCGCTGCAGACCTGGTCGTCGCACAACCGCATCAATTCGCTGCGCCAGGACATGGCGCGCAGCCTCCAGAAGGGCAATGCGGTCAATGCCGAGACGGCGGCGCTGGCGCGCGACGTGGCCGACCAGTCGAAGNGCCCTCAGCGCGCATGGCCGAACCGGGCGGTCCCGGCCTGTTCGACCGCGTGGCGCGGCCGCTGCCGCTGGCCGTGATCGCGCTGGCCGTGCTGCTGGCGCTGCAGACCTGGTCGTCGCACAACCGCATCAATTCGCTGCGCCAGGACATGGCGCGCAGCCTCCAGAAGGGCAATGCGGTCAATGCCGAGACGGCGGCGCTGGCGCGCGACGTGGCCGACCAGTCGAAGGAACTGCAGATCAAGGTCGGCGTGCTCGAAAGCCGCCAAAGCGAGGCCCAGAGCCAGCAGCTGGCGCTCGAGCAGCTGTATAAAGACCTGTCGCAGAACCGCGACGAGTGGGCGCTGACCGAGATCGAGCAGGTGTTGTCGACCGCCAGCCAGCAGTTGCAACTGGCCGGCAATGTGCAGGGCGCGCTGATCGCGCTGCAGAACGCCGACCGCGCGGTCTCGCGCTCCGATACCCCGCAATTCCTCACCATCCGGCGCGCGATCGCGAGCGATATCGAGAAGCTCAAGGGCTTGCCGGCGGTCGACCTGGCCGGCGTGGCCGTGCGCCTCGACAACGTGATCGGCCAGGTCGACACGCTGCCGCTGCTGTCCGACGAAAAACCGCTGCTGCCGATGGCGCCGGCGCGCACCATTCGCAAGGGCGACGCGGCCGCTACCGCGGCGGCGACAGCCGATCCGGCCCAGCCGCTGGGCGTGGGCCAGCGCATGCTGCAGACCTGGAGCCTGTGGAGCCAGGAGATGTGGGACGACGTGCGCCAGCTGATCCGGGTGCGCAGCGTCGAGGAGCCCGAGGCGCTGATGCTGTCGCCGAGCGAATCGTTCTTCGTGCGCGAGAATCTCAAGCTGCGCCTGCTGAACGCGCGCCTGGCGCTGTTGTCGCGCAACGAAGCCACCTTCCGCGACGACCTGGCCACGGCCCAGGCCATGCTGCTCAAGTATTTCGACACGCGCTCGCGGGTGACGCAATCGAGCCAGGCCGCGCTGCGCCAGGTCCAGGCCAACAACCTGACGATCGAGATGCCGACGCTGGCCGACAGCCTGAACGCCGTGCGCAACTACAAGGCGAAACAATAAGTTATGCGTCTACTACTTTGGCTAGTCGCGCTGATGGCCGCCGCCATCGGCATCGCCGTGACGGCGCGCTTCAATCCGGGCAATGTGGTGCTGTTCTATCCGCCGCACCGGATCGACATGTCGCTCAACCTGTTCGTGGTGCTGCTGGCGGCGTCGTTCCTGGCGCTGTACGGCCTGGTGCGCGCCATCAATTCCACCCTCAAGATGCCGCAACGGGTGGCCGCCTACCGTCAGCGGCGCAGCGAACGCGAAGGCAACAAGGGCTTGCGCGACGCGCTCAAGGCGCTGTTCGAAGGCCGTTTCGGCCACGCCGAGAAGGCCGCGCGGCGCGCCGCCGAACTGCCCGAGAATGCCGGCCTGGCGGCCCTGATCGGCGCGCGCGCCGCGCACCGCATGCGCGAACCGGCGCGGCGCGACGCCTGGCTGGCCGGGATCGCCCACGACAACACGCTCAAGACGGCGCGCCTGATGACGGTCACCGAGCTGCTGGTCGACGACCACCAGCCCGAAGCCGCGCTGGACGCCGTGGCTGAGCTCAACGCCAGCGGCCAGCGCCACATCCACGCCCTGCAGTGGGCGATGAAGGCCAATCAGCAGGCCCGCAACTGGCCCGAGGTGCTGCGCCTGGTGCGCATCCTCGACAAACGCCGCGCCCTGCATCCGGCGCTGTCGGCGCGCCTGCGCGAGCTGTCCTACGAGGCCCTGCTGGGCGGCGACGGGCACGATGCCGAATCGCTGCGCCGGATCTGGGCCACGGTGCCGCCGCAAGACCGCGGCGTGCCGTATATCGCGGCGCGCGCCGCCGGCGCCTTCAATGCGCTCGGCCTGCACGACGAAGCGCGCGCGATCGCCGAAGAATCGCTCAAGGCCGGCTGGGACGAGCGCGTGGTGCGCGCCTACCGCGACGCCGCCAGCCCGTTCGGGTCCGCTTCGCTGCTGGCCCAGATCGAGGCCTGCGAAACCTGGCGCAAGGAACGTCCGCAGGACGCCGAACTGGCCCTCACCCTGGGCTCGCTATGCCTGAAACAGAAGCTGTGGGGCAAGGCCCAGCGCTACCTGGAGCAGGCGCTGTCGGACGCCCTCGATCCGTCGATGGTGCGCGAGGCGCACCTGAAGCTGGCGCAGATGCACGAGGCGCTGGGGCAGGAAGAAGAAGCGGCGCGGCATTACCGGCAGTGCGCATTGGCCAACATCCTGTGACGGGCCGGCGCGGCCGCACCCTTGCCGGATGTTGCGCCGCACAGGCCATGCCTGTTTCGCTATAATGACGGCCTATTATTGACTCTCCAGCAACCAAGGACCTTCCATGAGCCTGAATAACGTCCCAGCCGGCAAAGACGTGCCGAACGACTTCAACGTCATCATCGAAATCCCGATGAACGCCGATCCGGTCAAGTACGAGGTCGACAAGGACAGCGGCGCGATCTTCGTCGACCGCTTCATGGGTACGGCCATGCATTACCCGTGCAACTACGGCTATGTGCCGCAGACCATCGCCGACGACGGCGACCCGTGCGACGTGCTGGTGATCACCCCGTTCCCACTGCCGCCGGGCGTGGTGGTGCGCTGCCGCGCGCTGGGCGTGCTGAAGATGACCGACGACGGTGGTGGCGACGCCAAGGTGATCGCGGTGCCGGTCGAAAAAGTGCTGCCGATGTACAAAAAGATCCAGTCGCTGGACGACGTGGAAGAGCTGCGCCTGAAGCAGATCCAGCATTTCTTCGAGCACTACAAGGATCTGGAACCGGGCAAGTGGGTCAAGATCGAAGGCTGGGCCGGCATCGAGGAAGCCAAGGCCGAGCTGGTCAACGGCGTGGAAGCGTTCAAGAAAGGCGCCCAGGCGTAATGAGCGGCCGGGACGGGCGTTGGTAGCCCATCCCGGTGCATAGAGCCAGGCGAAAGGCCGGCGCCCGCAAGGGTCGCCGGCTTTTTTATTGCCGCCATATCGGCGGCGACCGCGCATCACCAGCCGATATCGCGTAGCAGAGGCAGCGTCAGGTCGCGCGGCGGCGCGACTTCGTGCGTCAGGTCGGCATTGATCGACGGCTCCATCAGCTGGTTGGGCGTGCCCTCGGTCGTGTAGTGCGAGATCGACGAGCCCGGTGCGATGGCGGTTGGCGAATACATCAGCATGCGCCGCTGGTCGTCGGCGCCGGCCAGGCGCTCGGGATCGATGGCCAGCCGCGCCATGACGCCCGACGCGGTGCGCGAGCGCGCCTGCAGCGCCGTCTTGAGCCGCTGGCCATCGGCGCGGGTGATGCGCACCGACGGGATCGTGATGTCGGAGGCCTCGCCCGGCATGCCGGCCACTTCGCCGGCCACGTTGTCGGCCACGATCATGCCGATCGCGCCGGCCGCCTGCACGTTGCGTGCCTTGACCGTGTAGTCGCAAGTGCCGCGGTCGACCAGGGCGACCCTGGCGCGCACCGCCAGCGCATTGAGCGCATTGAGCGGCGAGCAGGCGAGGCCGTTGCCGTTGGCCTGGTCGACCACCGGCATCAGCTCGCCCCTGACAGCGGTAGTGCCCAGCGGCGTGCCGAAGCCGGCGACGCCGACGCCATACCTGCCGAAGGCATCGCCCGCCGCGCCGCCGCTGATGGACAGCAGCGGGGCCGGGCCCAGCGCGCCGGGCACCGCCGCGGTGACGTTGGCGCCGTTCCAGGACAGGCCGCGCCAGGCCCTGGCCGAGGCTGCGCGCTGCGCGGTCGTCATCTGGGCCCAGGTGCGCCCGCTGCGGTTGTCGAGCAGGTAGTAGTCCCAGATGGCGGGCCGGCCCAGCAGGGTCTGGCCGGTATCGCCGCTGGTGAACGACTGGAAGCCAAGGCCGTGCGCGATCTCGTGCAGCAGCACCGCGACCAGGTCGATCTGCGCGCCGGCATTGTTGTCCAGGCCCAGATAGAAGGTCAGGCCGGGGACGCAGGTCGGCGTGAGCCCGAGCAGCGAATTGAAGCTGGCGCTGATGTGCGGATCCTCGGGCGCGGTGAGGTCGACGCCGGCCAGCCTGGCGGCCAGCGCGCCGGGATACCAGGTATTGGTGCGTGGCGCGCCGGGGAAGTTGGCCCAGGCCTCGGTGGCGCCGGCCGCGCCGAGCACGGCGCTGGTGATGTTACAGCTGAGCGGCACGAAGGAGGCGCCGATGCGGATCGGGACGTCGCTGTCGAGCGTCGCCTCCCACAGGTCGGCGGCGTGCTGGAAGGCGATCAGGCGCTGCTCGCCCAGGGTCGTGCCGGGGTTGCCGCCCACGGGATCGGCCGGGGTGGGATCGTTGAAACCCACACCCGGCGCGTTCTCGTTGACGATCACGATGGTGGCGGCGCGGGCGGCGCCGATGTTGTCGATGGCGCCGAGGCTGGCCACGAGCAGGAACGCGACCGCCGCGAGGCGGGCGAGCGTGCCGGCGGCCGGCCTGGTCGGCAGTTTAGCGGTGCTCATGGCGGGCTTTCTCCTGGGGGCTGGCAGGCGCGGCGTGGTTGAGATGGGCGTGGGCGCCATCGGCGCCTTCGACGCAGTGATGGTCGACCTTGCCGTCGGCGCCGCGCCGGACGACGGCATAGACGCGCTGGCTGTCGCCCAGGTAGACGCTCTGGCGGCCGTCGGCGCCGGTCACCATCGCCGGTTGCTGGCGGCGCGCGGCGGGCGCGGCGGCCTGCGGCTGCAGGGCCTGGGTCTCGGCGGGGGTGGGAGCGCGCAGCTCGCCGGTCTCGGCGTCGCGCACGACGCTCAAGCCCTGCTGGGCGGGCGCCTGGGGCGCCGCGGCCGCGACTGCGGCCTGGCAGAATGCCGCCTGGCAGAATGCCGCCAGGGCCAGGCCGGGCAGCGCGGTTGAAAGCAGGTAAAGGGTTCGCATCGGTGGTCTCCTTGGTCTCATTGCCGGCCCGCCGGGCCGACCTTGCGCCGCATCAGGCCGAGCACGCCCAGCCCGCCGGCCAGCATCAGCAGGCTGGCCGGCTCGGGCACGGCGGTGACGACGCGCACCGTGTCGAGGCCGATATAGCTGAGCGTGGCGGCGTCGCCCAGGTAGCGGAACGCGAAGCGTCCTTCTCCTTCGACCGTCAGGTCGGCGCTCCATTGCCGCCAATCGGCGGGGAAGGGGTTGTCGCCGCCGATCGTGGCCAGCAGCGTGTCGAACGAGGACGCATCGGTGCCGCTGCCGGCGCTGAAGCGCACCTCGATCAGGTCGTCGAAGCCGTCGACCGCTTCGCGGTTGGTGAAGAAGGACAGCGTGGTCAGGCCGCTCAGGGGGAGCGTGGGCGTGATCAGCCAGTTGTCGACCACGCCCATCCCGTTGGCGGCGCCCAGGAAATTGGCGGCCGCATAGGAGCCGGCGCCGCCGGACTGCGGCGGGAACAGGTCGGTATTGCCCTGGAACCAGCCGAGGCCGGGTGGCGTGCTGCGGTTGATGCGATCCCAGCTGGTAAGGCCGGCCAGGTTGTCGAACCCTTCGTCGAGCACCTCGACATTGGCCTGCGCGGCCAGCGGCGACGATGCGGCGGCGCCGACGAGCGCCGATGCGATCATGATATTGAGTCGTTTCATGGAATGAGATGGAGCTTGGGCCAGAAAAATGGGAGTCCCCGCGCTGGCTGACGACGAGGCCATTGCCATATTCATAATATGAACGGCATGCCACGTGGTTATTGATGAGCATTCAAGTTGCCGGACAGTGCAGGCGGTTTTGCTCAAGAACAGCGAGGGAACTTGACGGAAGCCCTTGCACATCTGAAATTTATGCCTTGCGGAAAATTCCTCACCACCAAAGGTGTCGGACAAAAAAAAAAGACCTCCGAAGAGGTCTCAAGGCGCAAAAGATTCTCGCTAACGTCGCGCCAGCCACGCCCGCACGCGCAGCTTGCCCACGATCCCGACCGGGAAGAAGTAAATCGAGAGGATGAACAACACCCCCAGCCACAGCATCCAGCGGTCGGGATGCAGGGCCGCGGCCAGCAGCGGCACGCCTTCCAGCGCCGTCGAGCCATGCGCCATCAACTCCTTCAGGTAATTCTGGGCCAGGATGAACAGCGTGGCGCCGATCACCGCCCCATACATCGTCCCCATGCCGCCGATGACGACGATCAGCAGGATATCGGTCATCACCTCGAACCCGAGCGAGGTCTTCGGCCCCACATAGCGCAGCCACAACGCCATCAGCGCGCCGGCCAGCGCCGCCACCAGCGCCGCCAGGCAGTTGGCCCAGATCCGGTACACCATGGTGCGGTAGCCGAGCGCCTCGGCGCGGAACTCGTTCTCGCGGATCGCCTGCAGCACCCGGCCGAACGGCGAATTCACCAGCCGCAGCAGGAACAGGAACAGCAGCAGGCAGCCCGCGAACACCAGGTAATAGGTGATCACCTTGCCGTCGACATAGCGCCCGAATACCTCGTTCTCGAACAGCAGGAAGCTGGGCGACAATACTTCTGGCACGCTGAAGGTCACGCCATCCTCGCCGCCGGTCAGGTCGGACAGCTGCGAAGCCAGCACCGCGAACGAAGAAGCGACAGCCAGCGTGATCATCGCGTAGAAGATGGCGCGCACGCGCAGCGCGAACAGGCCGACCACCAGGGCCAGCGCCAGCGCCAGCATCAGCGCCAGGACCAGCCCCGTCACCACGACGCCCCAGGTCGGCTCGTCGACCCGCGCCAGCGCCAGGCCGACGCCGTACGCGCCGATCCCGTAGAACATCGTGTGGGCAAACGAGACGATGCCGGTATACCCCAGCAGCAGGTCATAGGACGCCACCAGCACGATGTAGATGCAGATCGTGGCCGCCGTGTTGAGCGGACGCGCGCCAGAGAACAAAAAGGGCGCCAGCGCCAGGCCGGCCAGGATCGCCAGCAGCACGCCGGTCAGGATGCGGCTGCGCGGCAGGTCGCCGGAGAGAAGTCGATGCAGCATGAGAGGTCAGCTCCGTGAATTCGAATACAGGCCGGCGGGACGCCATAGCAGGACCGAGATCATCAGGATGATGCTCGACACCAGCGCGATCTTGGGCGCCAGGAAGCCGGCGTAGTTGGCCACCAGCGCCATCAGCAGGGCGCCGATGAAGCAGCCGCCCACCGAGCCCAGGCCGCCGATGATGATGACGATGAAGATCATCACCATGATCTCGCTCCCCATCGCGGCGGTGAGGGTTTCCTTGTACAGGCCCCACATCACGCCGCCCAGGCCGGCCAGCGCCGAACCGGCCGCGAACACGGCCACGAACAGGCGCCGGATGCGGTAGCCGAGCGCCTCGACCATCTCGCCGTTTTCCACGCCGGCGCGCACCAGCAGGCCGATCTTGGTGCGATTGAGCACCAGGAACATGGCGATGAAGACCACCAGCCCGACCACCACTGCGACCAGGCGATACTTCTCCACCGCGGCGTCGCCCATCAGGATGGCGCCGCGCAAGGCGGTCGGCAGCGGCAGGGCGATCGTCTCGGCGCCCCAGATCACGTGAATCAGCTGCTCGGCCACGATCATGCCGCCCATCGTGATCAGGATCTGTTTCAGGTGCTGGCCATAGACCGGCTTGACGATGATGCGCTCGAAGGCCCAGCCCAGCAGGCCAGTAACGACCATCGCCAGCGTGACGGCCAGCGCCAGCACGCCCAGGTTGACCAAGAGCGAATCCATTTCGAGCCAGCCGCGCATCGGCAGCAGGACCAGCGTGGCGCTGAAGGCGCCGACGGCGACGAAGGCGCCGTGGCCGAAGTTCAGCACGCTCATCAGGCCGAACACGAGGGTCAGGCCACTGGCCATGATGAAGATCATCATGCCCATCGCCAGGCCGGCAACGGTGAGAGTGAGCCAGGTGGGGAAGCTGCCGACCAGCGGCAGCATGACCAGCATCAGGGCCGGCACCAGCAGCAGCGGCGCGATGTCGCGCCTGGCCGCCGGCAGCGGCGCATCCGCTTGCGGATCGGCCTTGGAAGCGGGAAGAATGGCACTCATTGTTCAGTCCTATTGGTGGGAGTCGAGCGACAGGCCGAGCAGGCGCTGTTGCAGCGCGGCGTCGCCGGCCAGCGCCGCCATCGTGCCGGCATGGGCCACGCGGCCGTCGTCCATCACGCTGACGCTGTCGCCCAGCGAGCGCACGAAGTTGAAGTTCTGCTCGACCAGCAGGATCGTGGTCTCTCGCTCCTTGAGTTCGCGGAAGGCCGCGATCAGGCTTTGCACGATGCTCGGCGCCAGGCCCTTGGTCGGTTCGTCGACCAGCAGCAGTTTTCTCGGCTCGACGATCGCGCGCGCGATTGCCACCATCTGTTTCTGGCCGCCCGACAGATTGCCGGCCGGGTAATTCCAGAACTTGCGCAGGGCCGGGAAGAAGCCGCAGATCCAGTCGACCCGCGCCTGGTCCAGCGGGCCGTTGCGGGCGGCCAGCACCAGGTTTTCGCGCACCGTCAGTTCGGAAAACACCGCCATGTTCTCGGGCACGTAGGCGATGCCGGCGCGGGCGATGTCGGGCGTGGCCAGCTTGGTGATGTTGCGGCCATCGAAATGGATAGCTCCGGCGCTGGCCTTCCACAGCCCCATGATGGTGCGCAGCGTCGTGGTCTTGCCGGCGCCGTTACGGCCCAGCAGGACGGCCAGTTCGCCGCGCCGCACGGTCAGGTCCACGCCTTGTAGGATGTGGTATTGGCCGATGTGGGTGTGGACGCCGCGCATTGAGAGCAGGGGCGCCTCATTTGCCAGATCATGGGCCGGATCAGGCGCCAGCGTGTTCGGGTTCGGATGTTCCAAGATAGGCTTCCTGTACGATCTTCGATTGCATCACTTCGCGCGGATCGCCGTCCGCTACCAGCGCGCCGTTGTGCAGCACGACGATGCGGTCGGCCAGCTGGCGCACCACGTCCATCTTGTGTTCGACCAGCAGCACGGTCTTGTCTGATTCCAGCTTCACCTGGCGGATCAGGTCGAGTACCACCGGCACCTCGTCCACGCTCATGCCGGCGGTCGGCTCGTCGAACATCATCACGCTCGGCTCGAGCGCCAGCAGGATCGCCACCTCGAGCTTGCGCTGGTCGCCGTGCGACAGCGCGCCGACGTAGATATCGCGTCGCTTCATCAGCGCCACCCGTTCCAGGTAATGCTCGGCGCGCGCGATCAGTTCCTTGTGGCTGGACCAGATCGAGAAGAAGTTGAGCCCCATGCCGGCGCGGCTCTGCACGGCCAGGCGCACGTTCTCGATCACGGTGAGGTGAGGGAACAGGTTCGTTAGCTGGAAGGCGCGCCCGATGCCCAGCCGCGTGCGGCGCGCGGCGCCGTCGCGCGTGATGTCGCGCCCGTGCAGGGCGACGCTGCCGCTGGTCGCCGCCAGCTGGCCCGAGACCAGGTTGAAATAAGTGGTCTTGCCGGCGCCGTTGGGGCCGACGATCACGGTCAGCGTGCCGGGGTAGAAATCCGCCGTCACCGCATTGACCGCGACGTGGCCGCCGAAGCGGATGGTCAGGTCGCGGGTCGACAACGCCGGCTGGCGAGGTTCAGGGGCCGCCATGTCAGCGCTTGTTCTTCACCGGCAGCGGCATCTCGCTGGCCGGGATCTCGCGCACCAGTTCCAGCAGATCCCACTCGCTCTTCTGGTCTTTCTTGATGCGGAAGTGGTACATCGGCTGGATCGCCTGGTGGTCTTCCTTGCGGAAGGTCATCGTGCCTTTTGGCGTCTCGAAGCTCATGCCTTCCATCGCCGCCACCATCTTGTCGCCATTGCCGTCCGGGACCTTCGACAGGGCCGCGACCACCGCGCCCGCCGCCGCCATGCCGCCGGCCGTGAACATGTCGGGCGGCGCCTTGAAGCGCTTCGTGTGCTCCTTGACGAACCAGTCGTTCATCTTGTTCTTCGGGAAGTCGTAGTAATAATAAATCGTGCCCTGGGTGCCGGCGAAGTTCTTCCAGGTCTTCATCACCGGCAGGATGTTACCGCCCGGGGACAGCACGATGCCGTAACGCTCCGGCTTCAGGTCGGCGATCTTGTTCATCGGGTTCGGGCCGGCCCAGACGATCTGCAGGATGCGCGGCTGCGGCTTGTCCTTCAGCGCGTCGAACAGGCGCTGCGACGATGCCGTGAAGTCGGTCGTGGCCAGCGGCGCGTACTCTTCATGCACCACCTTGGCGCCGCTGCCGGTCGCCGCCAGCGCTTCCTTGCCGGCCTTGATGGCGTCGCGTCCGAAGGCGTAGTCCTGGGTCAAGAAGCCGATGCTGCCGCCCTTCAGGGTGCTGGCTGCCGCCAATGCATCCTGCATCGAACTGCGGGCGGTGCGGAAGATGTACTTGTTCCACTTGTCGCCGGTGATGGCGTCGGCTACCGCCGGTTCGACGATCAGGACCTTCTTGTATTCCTTCGCCACCGGCAGCATCGCCAGCGCCGAGCCGGACGAGGTGGTGCCGACGGCGATGTCGACCCGGTCGTCGCCATAGGCTTCGGCCAGGAGAGTGCGTCCAAGATCGGGTTTACTCTGGTCGTCCTTGACGATGACCTTGATCTTGCGGCCGTTGATGGCCATGGTGCCGTTGGTCAGGTATTCGAGGCCGAGCATGAAGCCGGCCTCGGTCTCGCGCGCATAGGATTCCATGATGCCGGTCTTGCCGGCGATGAGGGCGACCTTGAAGTCCTTGCCCTGGGCCAGTGCGCCGGGAGCGGCGCCGGCCGCGAAGGCGCAGGCTATAGAGAATGCGAGAGGTTTGATCAGGGTTTGCATGGTGTGTCTCCTTGTCTTTATTTACGGGACCCGCGCCAGGAAAGCGCAGATCGCCTCGAATGCTTCCGGTTCGGTGAGCATCGGCGCATGGCCGACGTTCGGCACTTCGGCATAGGCCAGGCCGGGGGCCGCCTTGCGCATCCAGGCCGCCTGCTCGGGCTCGACCAGGTCGGACAGTTCTCCGCGGATCATCAAGGTAGGGCGGTGCCGCGTCAAGCGCCGGAATGCCATGCGCAGGGCCAGCGAGGTTGGAGGAAGTCTACCGTTCTGCAGGCTGTGCGCGATACCCGGGTCGTAGCGGGCGCACAACAGGCCGTCGTCGCGCTGTTCGAAGGCCCGCTGGGCCCACTTGTCCCATTCCGACTCCGGGTTGTCGGGGAAGGCGCAGGCGTTGATGTCGCGGACATGGCACCTGGCCTCGTCCCAGTTGGCGAAGGTGCCGGCCTTGCCGACGTAGCCGGCGATGCGTTCCAGTCCGCGCGGGGACAGCACCGGGCCGATGTCGTTCAATACCGCGCCGGCCACCAGGTCCAGGCGCTGTGCGGCCAGGGTCATCGTGATCAGGCCGCCCATCGAGGTGCCGATGAAGACGGCGCGCGCCATGCCCAGCGCGTGCATCAGGGCCACCACGTCGGCGGCGTAGATCGCCGGCGTGTAGTTGGCCAGGTTGGGGTCGCGCGCCGAGTGTCCGCGGCCGCGCACGTCGACCGCCAGCACGCGGCGGCCCAGTTCCGCGATCCGTGGCGCCAGTTCGTCGAAGTCGAGCGAATTGCGGGTCAGGCCGTGGATGCAGATCACGGGGAGGCGGGCCGGGCCACCGGCGCCGTGGTAATCGCGTGCGTACAGGGCGAGGCCGTCGCCACTGGTGTAGGTGATGGGGGAGAATGAAGGCACGCTGGGCGGTTCCTGTTGTGACGTATGGGCGAATTGCGGTCGTGGCTTCGGTGGAGGAACTTGGGCCCCCGCCTTCGCGGGGGCGACGTTCATGCGGTGCGGTTAGAAACGTAGTTCGAGGGTGGCGGACACCGTGCGCGGGTTGCCGTAGAAGGCCGTCAGGGTGCCCTCGTTGCCCAGGGTCGGGAACAGGTAGCCGGCGGTCTTGTAGTGCTCGTCGCCCAGGTTCTTGCCGTGCAGGCCGGCGCGTACCTTGCCGTCCTGGCGGGTCCAGACGATGCTCGCATCCCAGATCCGGTACGACTCCTGGTCCAGGATCGACGGCGTCTCGAACTGCGCCGTGGCGCCCTTGTACGACCAGCTGCCGATCAGCGAGATGCGGCCGTTGTGCCCCATGACCGGCAGCGGGATGTCGTAGTTGGCGCGCAGGTTGGCCGAGTTCTTCGGCGTATTCTGGAAGGTGCGCTGGCCCGCCACGTTCACGCCCGCCACGATGTATTCCTTGTACTCGGCGTCGATATAGCTGTACATGCCGGCGACCATGAAGTTGGGCGTGATATTGGCCACCGCTTCCAGTTCGGCGCCCTTGATCTTGGCCTTGCCGGCATTGGTGGTCACGCCGGCGAAGCTGTCGTCGCGGCCGTCGCCGTTGGTGTCGATCGCCACCGAGCCGGGGATCTGCACGTCCTGGTAGTCGCTGTAGAACAGGGCGGCATTGGTCGTGATGCGCCCGCCGTTGAAGGCCGACTTGAGGCCCAGCTCATAGGTCTCGATGGTCTCGGGCGCATAGCCGGCGCGGGCGGTGGCGAGCGGGATCGCGGTGCCGACCACGTTCAGGCGCGGGTCGAAACCGCCGCCCTTGAAGCCCTCGGAATACGAGGCATACACATTGTGGGCCGGGTTCACCTTCCAGTTGACGGCCACGCGCGGCGTGAATTTCTTGTCTTCGCGTTCGAGCATGCCGTTGCGCAGGTCGGTGTCGGTGCGGAACAGTATCGCGCCCGGATTGCCCATGTCGGGCGTGCCGCCCAGGCCAAAATAGATCTGGCGCAGGACGTCGGCTTCGCGCTTGTCGACCGTGTAGCGGCCGCCCAGCGACAGGCTCAGGGTATCGGTCAGGTTGTAGCTGCCGTCGAAGTAGGCGGCCCAGGCCTTGGTATCGATGTCGCCCATCGTGTAGGTGGAGGTCGGCACGGCGCCGGCCAGGATGGTGTCGAACTTGTTGAAGGCGTTGGCGTCCATATAGTAGACGCCGGCCACTCCCTGCAGGCGCGGGCCGTTGTAGGTCACCTGCAGTTCCTGGCTGAACTGGCGGTTGGTGTACAGCGCCGGCACTTCCATGTCGACCACCGGTAGCGCGTCGAAGTCGATCGGGGCATACGATTTGTCGCGGCGCGCGGCGGTGATCGATTTCACGCTCCACTCGCTATTGACCATGTATTCGATGGTGGCCGAGCCGCCGTAGGCGCGCACTTCCTGGTCGTGGCCCAGGGCCTTGGTCAGGTTGCCGCGGGTGTCGAACACGTCTTCCAGGATCGGGGCCCCGCTGGTACGGCCGACGATCAGGCGGTGGCCGTTCTTGGGGTTCGAATCATCCTGGGTAAAATCGCCGGCCAGGCGGATGAACAGGTCCTGGTTGGGCGTGAACTCGGCCGAGACGCGGCCGGCCGTCACGTCCTTGTCGTAGTTGCCCTTGCCGGTGAACAGGTTGTCGCCGAAGCCGTCGCGCTTGAAGCGGGCAAAGGTGGCGCCAAGGCGCGCGGTATCGGTCAGCGGCGTGCTGGCGGTGATCACGGCTTCCTTCTGGCCGTATTCGCCGACCGTGGCGCGCACGCGCACGTCGCGCTGCGGGCCCAGCTTGCGGGTCACGTACTTGACCGCGCCGCCGATGGTGTTGCGGCCGTACAGTGTGCCCTGCGGGCCGCGCAGCACCTCGATGCGCTCGACGTCGTAGATGTCGGCCACCGCCGCCTGCGGGCGGGCCAGGTAGATGTCGTCGATATAGATGCCGACGCCCGATTCGAAGCCGGCCAGCGGGTCGGCCTGGCCGACGCCGCGGATGAAGGCGGTCAGGGTGGTGTTGGTGGCGCGCGAGGCCTTGAGGGTGGTGTTGGGCAGCGCCAGCGCCAGGGCGGTCACGTCGGGCACCGCCTGCTTGGACAACTGGTCGGCGCTGAAGGCGGTGACCGAGACCGGGACGTCCTGGAGCGATTCCTCGCGCCGGCGCGCGGTGACGACCACTTTAGAGACGTTTTCTTCGGCCTGCGAAGCCACCGGGGCGCCGGCCGTATCCTGGGCCTGGGCCACGCCCATCGATCCGCCGGACAGCACCAGCAGGGCGGCGGCGGATTGGTTCAGCAGCTTCATGTTCTTCCTGGTCAGACGCATTCTAGTCTCCTCATTATTGGTATGGCATCCGTGCGATCGAGCGCATGCCAACCAGTGTGCCAAGGTCGGGTTTGGTTGAATAGTCAACTATCGCCCACCCCGTTGTGCATTAATGCACAGCCCGCTTGCTGGCCACCGTTGTGAGCTTTCCTAGCGACAGATGCCGCGTTGCACCATTCCTGTGCCATTGCATACATCGTCGGTAAATTGCTTGCAGAGCGAATGTGCACGAGTGCACAATGTGTCATCTTGATATCTGACAAGCGAGCTGATGAATACGCTGCCGGAGTGGACCGACCTGCGCTTTTTCCTGGAGCTCGCCCGCGCCGGCACGCTCTCTGGCGCCTCACGCCGGCTCGACGTCGAGCACACGACGGTCGCGCGCCGCATCGACCGCCTCGAGACCCAGCTTGGCGCGACCCTGTTCGACCGCTCGCGTGAAGGCTATGAGCTGACCGAGGTCGGCCTGGCCTTGCTGCCGCATGCCGAGGCGATGGAGGGCGCGGCGCTGGCGGCGGCCGAGCAGATCGGCGGCGCCGAAGTGGCCGCCCATGGCGTGGTGCGGCTCGGCGTGCCGGAGGTATTCGGCGTCAAGGTCGTGGCGCCGCTGCTGGTGGACCTGCTGGACCAGCATCCCGATTTGCAGATCGACCTGCTGGCGCTGCCGCGCTTCGCCAATTTGGCCAACCGCGAGGCGGATCTCGGCGTGATGCTCGATCCGCCCACCACCGGCCGCTACGTGGTGACGCGCCTGGCCTCGTTCCGCTTCTACCTGTATGCGTCGCCAGCCTACCTGGCGCGGCACCCGCCGATCCGCCAGCAGGCCGACCTGGCGCGCCACGACTTCGTCGACTACGTGCAGGACCGCCTGGCGAGTCGCGAACTGTCCTACCTGAACGAACTCGGTTTCACGCCGCGGCGGCGCATGTGCTGCTCGGGCATGACGGCCCAGATCGAGGCGGCCTCGCTGGGCATGGGCCTGATGATGGCGCCGCCGTACGCGGTGCCGGACGATGGCCGGCTGGTGCCGGTGCTGCCGGGCTTTTCGGCCGAGCGCTCGTTCTGGCTGGCGGCGCCGACCGACCTGTATCGTTTGCGGCGCGTGAAGGTGGTGTGGGACGTGCTGCGCGAGTATGCCGACAGCTCGCCCGGGCTGTTCGTCCAGGACGGCATGCAGGGCGCATTGGCAAGCACGTGAAGAGCGCGGTATCCTCGCAGGGTTCACAATTCATTCGATCACCATGCGCAGCCAGATCAGCGACGACATCACCTTCCGCAAGCTCGAGATCCTGCTGGCCTATATGGAGGGCGGCAACCTGAACGCCGCCGCGCGCATGCTCGACATCAGCGCGGTGAGCGTGCACCGGGCGCTGCACTCGCTGGAGGACGGCATGAGCTGCCAGCTATTCAGCCTGCAGGGCCGCAACCTGATCCCGAACGAGGCGGCCCAGGTGCTGGCCGAGGTCAGCCGCGAAGTGGTGAAACTGATGGCGGACGGGATCGCCGCCACCCGGTCGGCGGCCGGCTATTCGGCCGACCACCTCAAGATCGGTTCGCTGTATTCGCTGACGACGGGAGCGATCCCCGAAGTCATCATCGGCATCAAGCTGCGCAAGCAGGAACTCGAGACCGAACTGGTGCTCGGCTCGAACGCCGACCTGCTGCACAAACTCAAGCAGAACGCGATCGACGCCGCGTTGATGGCGATCCCCGACCCCGACCCGGACATCGAATCGATCGCGCTGTTCGAGGACGAGGTGTTCTTTGCCGCGCCGGCGGGTTCGCCCTATGCCGCTCTGGCCGAAGTCGACCTGGGCCAGTGCGCATCCGAGAAATTCGTCTGCCTGAAGGACGGCTTCGTGACCTTCATGGGCTTCCAGGAAGCCTTCCGCATCGCCGGCTATGCGCCGACCATCGTCACCCGCGTGGGCGACATCTTTTCGCTGATGAACCTGGTGGCGGCCGGCATCGGCTACACCCTGCTGCCGGGCCGGGTGCGCAATGCCTTCGGCGACAAGGTGCAGCTGATTCCGCTGAAGGCGGATTACCGCATGCAGCAGACCATCGGCCTCTCCTTCCTGCGGGTGCGCGAGCGCGATCCCAACCTGCTGGCGCTGGCGGCGGTGTGCCGCATGCTCAAGCACCGGCAGTAAAACTTCCGCTGACAGTAAACGTCTCCTGCCGAGCCTAATTGATCTTCAGGGCGATCGAGGTTAACTTGGCAGCATAAACAGCTTAACAAGAGCATAACGAAGCGCATGGCCCACCCGGGACCATGCATTGGAGACGTACCACCCGCGGCAGCACCGGTTGGAGCCGGCGCCGCACCCTGAAGGAGCCTCGCCGTGTCCTCTCATGTCATCGCAATCTGCGTACTGGCGCTGATGTTCGTCGTCGCCACCGCCATGCCCATCAATATGGGCGTCATCGCCTTCGTCGGCGCCTTCCTCGTCGGCACCCTGGTCGCCGGCATGGAGACCAAGACCATCATGTCCGGCTACCCGGCCGAACTGTTCCTGACCCTGGTCGGCATCACCTTCCTGTTCGCCCAGGCCCAGAACAACGGCACCATCGACTGGCTGGTGCGGCTCTCGGTGCGCGCCGTCGGCGGGCGCATCGCGGCCATCCCCTGGGTCATGTTCGCGATCACCGCCTTGCTTACCTCGGTGGGCGCGGTCAGCCCGGCGGCGGTGGCGATCATCGCTCCGATCGCGCTCGGCTTCGCCGCCAAGTACAAGATCAATCCGCTCATGATGGGTTTACTCGTGATCCACGGCGCCCAGGGCGGCGGCTTCTCGCCGATCAGCATCTATGGCGGCATCACCAACAAGGTCGTGATGGAAGCGGGGCTGCCGATCTCGCCGCTGACCACCGCCTTCACCAGCCTGGGCGTCAACCTGGCGGTGTCGGTGTTGCTGTTCTTCGTGTTCGGTGGCGCCAAATTGATGCGCCAGCAGGTGCCGAAGGCCGAGCGCTCGGGCAGCGGCATGCCGATGACGCCCTTCGGCCCACCGGTGGCCGTCGCCGCGCAAGGCCCGCAGATCTACGGCGATGCCGAGAACGAAGCGGGCAGCGAAGAGCGCCTGACCAAGGAACGCTCCACGGCTGCCGTCGGCGCCGTGGGCGCCACCGGCGGTGGCAGCGCCGCCGGCCATGCGGCGGTCGACCTGCACGAAGGACCGACCTTCCACCAGATGTTCACCGTGGTCGGCCTGGTCGCGCTGGCCGTGCTGACCCTGCTGTACAAGCTCGATATCGGCTTCGTCGCCATCACCATCGGCCTCTTGATCTCGATCCTGTCGCCGCAGGTGCAGAAACGCGCCATCGGCCAGGTGTCGTGGCCCGAGATCATGCTGATCGTGGGCGTGAGTACCTATGTCGGCGTGATGCAGAAAATGGGCACCATCACCTGGGTCGGCGACAGCGCCGCCAGCCTGGCCTCGCCCCTGACCGTGGCCTTGCTGCTGCTGTTCGTCGGCGCCATCGTCTCGGCCTTCGCCTCGTCGACCGCCGTGCTGGGCTCCCTGATCCCGCTGGCCGTGCCGTTCCTGGCGATGGGCAGCGGCGTCGATGCGATCGGTTTCATCGCCGCCATGGCGGTCGCCTCCACCATCGTCGACGTCAGCCCGTTCTCGACCAATGGCGCACTGGTGCTGGCCAGCGCCCAGGGCATCGACCGCGACGTCTTCCTGCGACAGCTGATGATCTATGGCGGTATCGTCACTCTGGTGGCGCCGGTCGTACTGTGGCTGCTGTTCGTGGTGATCTGATCGCCGGATAAATTTTTGCAACAACGGGAAATCACATGAATCACAGTGAAGGCCGCTGGACCAACCAGCAACGCAACCGCAGCGATCGCCTGGCACGGGTCCAGGCGGCGCTGGGCGGGGCGCTGGACGGCAAGATCGTCCAGGCCTCGCACATCGTCGACCTGCTCAATGCCGTGCTGGAGCCGGGCGACCGGGTCTGCCTGGAGGGGAACAACCAGAAGCAGGCCGACTTCCTGGGCAAGGCGCTGACAAAAGTCGACACCAGCCGGGTGCACGACCTGCACATGCTGCTGTCGGTGCTGTCGTTGCCCGAGCACCTGGATGTGTTCGACAAGGGCATCGCCTCGAAGCTGGATTTCTCGTTCTCGGGGCCGCAGGCAGGACGCCTGGCCAAGCTGGCGCAATCCGGCAAGCTCAATATCGGGGCGATCCACACGTACCTGGAACTGTTCGCGCGCTACTTCATCGACCTGACGCCGCGCGTATCGCTGGTGGCGGCCGAGATGGCCGACCGCGAGGGCAATCTGTACACCGGTCCCAATACCGAGGACACGCCTGCCATCGCCGAGGCCACGGCTTTCAAGAGCGGCATCGTGATCGCCCAGGTCAACCAGGTGGTCGACAAGCTGCCGCGGGTCGACATCCCGGGCGACTGGGTCGGCTATGTGGTGCAGTCGCCGACGCCGTATTACATCGAGCCGCTGTTCACGCGCGATCCGGCGCAGATCTCCGAGATCCAGGTCTTGATGGCGATGATGGCGATCAAGGGCATCTATGCCGAGTACGAGATCGAGCGCCTGAACCACGGCATCGGCTTCGACACCGCGGCCATCGAACTGCTGTTGCCGACCTATGCGGCCGATCTTGGACTGAAAGGAAAGATCGCGCGCCACTGGGCGTTGAATCCCCAT
Source organism: Telluria beijingensis (assembly GCF_030770395.1). Lineage (GTDB taxonomy): Bacteria > Pseudomonadota > Gammaproteobacteria > Burkholderiales > Burkholderiaceae_D > Telluria > Telluria beijingensis. The sequence continues at coordinate 5,643,670 of NZ_CP132480.1, forward strand.
CCGGCCCTGATCCCGGCGATCGAGGCCGGCTTCGTCGAGTCGGTGCATTCCTTCGGCTCCGAGCTGGGCATGGAAAAATACATCGGCGCGCGGCCGGACGTGTTCTTCGTCGGACCGGACGGCTCGATGCGCAGCAACCGCGCCTTCTGCCAGGCGGCCGGCCACTATGCCTGCGATATGTTCATCGGCTCGACCCTGCAGATCGACTTGCAGGGCAATTCGTCGACCGCGACCCTGGGCCGCATCGCCGGCTTCGGCGGCGCGCCGAACATGGGCGCCGATGCGCGCGGCCGGCGTCACCCGAGCAAGGCGTGGCTGAAGGCCGGCGAGCAGGCGCGCGCGGGCCGCAACGTGATCCCGCGCGGGCAGAAGCTGGTGGTGCAGATGGTCGAGACCTTCCGCGAGCACATGGCGCCGGCTTTTGTCGAAAGACTCGACGCCTGGCAGCTGGCCGAGCAGGCGAATATGGCGATCCCGCCGGTGATGATCTATGGCGACGACGTCACCCACATCCTGACCGAAGAAGGCATCGCCAACCTGCTGCTGTGCCGCTCGGACGAAGAGCGCGAGCAGGCGATCCGCGGCGTGGCCGGCTATACGCCGGTCGGCATGGGCCGCGACAAGCGCATGGTCGAGAACCTGCGCGACCGCGGCGTCATCCAGCGCGCCGAAGACCTGGGCATCGATAAACGCATGGCGACCCGCGACCTGCTGGCCGCCAAGAACATGAAGGGCCTGGTGCGCGCATCCGGCGGGCTGTACGATCCGCCGAAACGCTTCAGGAACTGGTAAGGAAACGAGCATGGAAACGTTGAAATACCGTTTCGAGCAGGGACAGCGATCGCTGAGCGGCATGCCGCAGCTGGTGGGCGTGGTCGGCTCGGGCAACCTCGAAGTGCTGGTCGAGCCGGCGCCATTGCAGGGCGCCTGCGAGATCGAGATACGTACCGCGGCGGTCGGCTTCGGCGCCACCTGGCAGGCCGTGATGGCCGATTTTCACGATCGCTGGAGCCTCGCCGACGCGCGCATCAGCATCAACGACATGGGCGCGACGCCGGCCGTGGTCAGCCTGCGGCTGGACCAGGCGGTGGAATCCCTGGTTGGAGGGACGCCATGAGCAGCTACCAGGAATTGACGGCGCGCCAGCGCATCCCGGCCATCTTCGACGCCGGCAGTTTCGAGGAATTCCTGCCGCCGTCCGAGCGGGTGGCGAGCCCGCACCTGGCGCAACTGGACGCGCCGGTGTCGTTCGACGACGGCGTCGTCGTCGGGCGCGGCAAGCTCGATGGCAAGCTGGTGTTCGGCGCGGCGCAGGAAGGCGGTTTCATGGGCGGCGCGGTGGGCGAGGTTCACGGCGCCAAGCTGGTGGGCATGCTGCGCCGCGCGATCGACGAGAACGCGCATGCAGTGCTGCTGTTGCTGGAATCGGGCGGGGTGCGCCTGCACGAAGCCAATGCCGGCCTGATCGCCGTGTCCGAAGTGATGCGCGCCATGCTCGACGTGCGCGCCGCCGGCATCCCGGTGGTGGCGGTGGTGGGCGGCGCCAATGGCTGCTTCGGCGGGATGGGCATCGCGGCGCGCTGCGCCAATACCGTGATCATGTCGGAAGAAGGACGGCTGGCGATGTCCGGCCCCGAAGTGATCGAGACCGCCAACGGTGTCGAGGAATTCGATTCGCGTGACCGCGCGCTGGTGTGGCGCACCACGGGCGGCAAGCACCGCTACCTGCTGGGCGATTGCCAGGTGCTGGTGGCGGACGAGTCGGATGCGTTCCGCCAGGCCGCCATAGAAGCCATCGCCGGGCTGCATGGCGGCGAAGTGCGACTGACGCTCGACGGCTTGCTGGCCGAGCAGGCCATGCTGGCGCGGCGCCTGCAGGATGCCGAAGGCCTGGCCGAGCCGATGGAGGTATGGGGCAAGCTCGGCGTGCCGGAGCCGGCCAGGGTGCCGATGCTGGAAGCCGACGCCTTCCTGGAGATGGCGGCGTCGCATCGCGCCACGATCGAAAAAGGAGCACGATGATGGATTGGCAGCTACTCGCAACCCGGCTTTTCCCCGGCGGTCACGACATCGTCGAGAACGACAACTTCCTGTCCGGGACCGCCCAGGTCGACGGCCGGCCGGTGACCGTGATCGGCACCACCGGCCACACGCCGATCGGGATCGAGATCGCGCTGGCCCAGGCGCAGGCGATTCTCGGGACGGTGCAGGAGCATCCGGGGCGTCCGATCCTGATCCTGGTCGACACGCAGGGCCAGCGCCTGCGTCACCGCGACGAGATGTTGGGCATCAACAGCTATATGGCCCACCTGGGCAAGTGCGTCGACCTGGCGCGCCGTGAAGGGCATGCCGTGATCGGGCTGGTGTACGACCAGGCGCTATCGGGCGGTTTCATCACCAGCGGCCTGATCGCGAGCGCCTGCTATGCGCTGCCGCAATCGACCATCCGCGTGATGGGCCTGCCGGCGATGGCGCGCATTACCAAGGTGCCCGAGGAACGCCTGACCGAGCTGGCCCGGGACAATCCGGTGTTCGCGCCCGGCCCCGAGAACTACCTGCGCATGGGCGGCCTGCACGGCATATGGGAAGACGATCTTGCCGGCCAACTGGTACAGGCGCTTGGGGAGGCCCGCGATGAAGACCGGCGCATGGCGCTGGGCCGCGAGCGCGGCGGACGCCTGCTGGCGCAGCCGGTGGCCGAAGCGGTGAGGGCAGGCGGCCATGTTCGCGCGACATGACCTGGTCTGGCTGACGAGCCGCGGCTGGCAGCAGGTGCGCGCCAGCGCGCCGCCGGCGGCGCTGGCGGCGCTCGACCGCTGGCGCGACAACGGCTGGCCGGCGGTCGTGCGGCGCGCCGAGGCCGACCTGGCGCCGAACGAGGTGGCGATCGGCTTTCCGCTGCCGCCACGACCCGAGGACGGCGGCAAGCTGAAGGTCGGCTGCCGGGTCGAGCTGTCCGACGTCAGGCGCCGCACGCGCGCCTTGCCGCTGGTCGCAGCCCTGGACGCGGTGCCGGAGCAGTGGCGCGACAGCCTGGCGCTGCTCGAAAGCCAGGCGGCCGAAGCGGGGGTCGGGCTGGCGACGTATGGCTCGGTGGCGCTGGCGGCGCTCACCGGCCAGTATTACCTGACCCCGCATTCCGACATCGACGTGCTGCTGCAGCCGACCAGCCGCCGGCAGCTGATGAAAGGGCTGGACCTGCTGGCCTGGCATGCGGGCATCCTGCCGCTCGATGGCGAAGTGGTGTTCCCGGACGGCCGCGCGGTGGCATGGAAGGAGTTGCGCGCGGCGTTCGCCGGCGCGCCCGGCACGCGCGTGCTGACCAAGGGGCTGCACCGGATTGCGCTGGTGCTGCCCGAAGAACTGATCGCGACCCTGGAGGAAGAGACGTGCCTGAATTGATTGCCCTGCAAGCGACGCCAGTGGCGCGCCGGCCTGTCACGGCGGGCGAGCATGGTTTTGCCCAGCGCATTGCGCGCCTGGCCGTGCGCAGCCTGTACGCCGAACTGGTCTTGTATCCGAAGCCGGGCCTGGTTTCGCGCGTCGACAACGGCAGCCATGCCGACATGACGGCCGCAACCTTCTTGCGCAGCATGTTCGCGCTGCGCCGCTATTTTTTGCACATCACCCGGGCCGGCATCGACGACGCGCCATTCCACGTGCTCAAGAGGCTGGGCATCGAGGCCGAGGCGCGCATGCTGCACGCGACCGCCGGCATCAACACGCACCGCGGCGCCATCTTCTGCCTCGGCATGCTGTGCGCGGCGATCGGGCGCTGCCATGTGCGGGGTGTGCGCATGACGGCGGACGCGGTGCAGGCCATGCTGCTGCAATGCTGGGCCTCCGCACTTGGCGCGCACAGCATCGATGCCGGCGCCGGCTCGAATGGCGCCCGGGCGCGGCTGGCTTACGCCGCCAGCGGTGCGCGCGAGGAGGGCGCGCGCGGTTTTCCGTCGGTGTTCGACGTCGGCCTCCCGGCGCTGCGCCGTGCGCTGGCCGCAGGACGCGGCGTGCGCGAGGCCCGCATCGATGCGCTGTTCGCGCTGATGGCCCACATCAGCGACACCAACGTCTACCACCGCGGCGGTCCTGAAGGAGCGCTGGCCGTGCGCCACCAGGCGCGCGCCTTCGTTGCGCGTGGCGGCACCGCTTGCCCGGACTGGGAGGCGCGGGCGCTGGCCTGCCACCGCGGTTTCGTCGCAAGCCGCCTGTCGCCGGGCGGCGCGGCCGACCTGTTGGGCGCGGCCTGCCTGCTGCAGGCCGTGACGGTCGCCTAGCATGGCCGGCCGGCTCGCCATCCTGTGTCCAGGGCAGGGCGCCCAGCACGCCGGCATGTTCGACCTGGCGCGCCTCGATCCTGGCGCCAGCCGCTTGCTGGACGACTGGTTCGCCGATCCGGCGCTCGGGCCGCTGCTGCACGCGTCGGTCGAGGGCGAGGCGCGCTTCGCCAACCGCATCGCCCAGCCGTCGATCGTCGCCGCTTCGTTGGCGATGTGGACGGCGCTGCGCCCGTCGTTGCCCGAGCCGGCGCTGGTGGCCGGCTACAGCATCGGCGAATTGACGGCCTATGGGGTCGCGGGCGCACTCGATGCGGGCGCCGCGGTGAATCTGGCCGTCGAGCGCGCGCGCCTGATGGATGCCTGTCTTGAAGGCGGATCGGCGCAGGCGATGGTGGCGTTGTCCGGTATGCCCAACGGGACCGTGGAAGCCCTGCTGGCCCGTTTCGGGTTTTACGCCGCGATCGTGACCGGCGACGATGCGCTGGTGGCGGGCGGTCCCGCCGCGCGAGGAGAAGCGCTGGCCGAGGCGGCGCTGGCTGCTGGCGGTCGCGCGACCTTGCTGCCGGTTGCCGTCGCCTCGCACACGCCGCTGTTACAGGGCGCCGTCGCGCCGTTCGCTGACTTGCTGGCGGGCCAGCGCTGGTCTGGTATGGCATTCCCGGTCCTGTCCGGCATCTCCGCCGAACCGGTTCACGATGCAGGAAAGGCAAGACGCGATCTGCCACGCCAGATCGCCGAACCGATCCGCTGGAAGGAATGCATGGATGCCTGCGTCGAGAACGGCGTGACGGTTGCGCTCGAGCTCGGGCCGGGCGCCGCGCTGGCGCGCATGTTGCAATCGCGCCACCCTGGCATCGCTTGCCGCTCAGTGTCCGAGTTTCGTTCGCTTGATGGGATCCACTCCTGGCTACAGAGGCAGCTCGATTAACATTCACCAAGCTGATGTCTGATATTGCTACTCAGAATTGGAAGTTCCTTTGGGTCGCCTATATAACGGTTGCATAGCAGTCGTAATCGTAGGCGTCGCCACTGTTGGCGATGCAATCCAGGAGTCGAACGTGAACAAGATCATCAATGCCCTCGTCGCTGCCGCCGGCAGCCGCGCCAAGTACGTCATGCGCAAGCAGGCCGAGGCTGCCAAGCCTTACCAGGTGGAGTACCGCTCGAACGCAGGCGGCTGGAACTGAAGTCGCGCCGCTGCTGCAATAGCAGCGAAGAAGAACGAAGGCTGGAACCGTTTTGCGGTCCAGCCTTTTTTCATGGCTTGACCCATGGCGGCCGGGGCGGCACAGGTGCTATCCTGCGCGGAACGGGCTGCGTTCGTTCAGCTCATCCATGTAGTCGTCGATTCCTCCCGCCTCACGCTCCAGGAAGCGCTCCACCGCGTCCGAGAAGGACGGATGCGCCAACCAGTGCGCCGACCAGGTCCTGGTCGGTAAAAAGCCGCGCGCCATCTTGTGTTCGCCCTGGGCGCCGCCTTCGAACGTCGATATGCCCTGTTCGATGCAGAACTCCAGCGGCTGGTAATACGCCGCCTCGAAGTGCAGGCAGGCCACGTGCTCCAGCGCCCCCCAGTAGCGGCCATACAGCGTGTCCCGGTCGTGGATCACGAGCGAGGCCGCGATCGCCCGGCCTTCCTTCTCCGCGATCACCAGCAGGATATTCTCCGGCATCGTTGCACCGATGCGCAGGAAGAAATCCAGGTTCAGATAGGGCGTCGAGTGGTGCTCGCGGTAGGTATTGCGGTAGCAGCGGTTGAACAGCACCCAGTTCTCGCGCGTGGCATCCTTGCCGCGCACCCGGCGCAGGGTGATGCCGGCGTCTAGCACCTTGCGCCGCTCGGCGCGGATGTTCTTGCGCTTCTTTTGCTCGAGCGTGGCCAGGAATTCATCGAAGCTGCGGTAGCCCTGGTTCAGCCAGTGGAACTGCACGCCGCTGCGCAGCAGGAAGCCGGCCTCGCGCAGCGACTGCGCCTCTTCTTCGGGCGGGAACAGCACGTGGGTCGACGACACCTCGGTCGCCCGCTGGGTGGCGCACAGCACCTCGACCAGCGCCGCGCGCGCCCCGGCGTCGCGTGCCAGCAGCCGTGCGCCGGCCACCGGCGTGAACGGGATCGCCGACAGCAGCTTGGGATAATAATCGAGTCCATGGCGCTGATAGGCGTCGGCCCAGGCCCAGTCGAACACATATTCGCCATACGAATGGTCTTTGACGTACAGCGGCAGGGCGGCCGCCAGTTTGTCTTCTTCATCGTACAGCAGCAGGAATTGCGGCTGCCACCCGGTCTCGGGCGAGGCGCTGCCTGACGCGTGCAGGGCGTGCAGGAAGGCATAGGACAGGAAGGGCGTCGGCGCCGGCTGGGCAAGAACCAATTCATCCCAGCTGGATTGGCCGACTTCGGACAAATCTGAAACGATATGCGTGCGATAATTCAAAATTGCTTCCATTAAGACGAAGTGCCGGACAGGACGGGCCAGGCTGAGCCAGGCGTCTGCCGTATTGCGAACGATACCACCATGAACAGCCGATTCTTCAATCTCTATTCGCACCATTTCGCCCGCGTCGCGGTGGCCAGCCCGCGCGTGCGGATCGCCGACCCGGCCTACAACGTCGAGCAGACCATCCTGCTCGCGCGCCAGGCGGCAGGGCAGGGTGCGGCGCTGGTCGCCTCCCCCGAGCTGGGCCTGTCGGCGTACACCTGCGACGACCTGTTCCACCAGCGCGCGCTGCTCGACGCCTGCCTCGAAGGCTTGAGCGCCATCGTCGAGGAATCGAAATCGCTGCCGCTGGCCATGGTCATCGGCATGCCGCTGCGGGTCAACCACATGCTGTTCAACTGCGGCGTCGTGGTCGCCAACGGCAAGGTATTGGGCGTGGTGCCAAAGAGCTTCTTGCCCAATTATGGCGAGTTTTACGAATCCCGGCAGTTCACTCCCGCGGATTGCGCGGCGGTGGACCGGATCGAACTGTTCGGCGAGCCGATTCCCTTCGGCGCCAACCTGCTGTTCGAGGTCGCCAACCTGCCGCTGCTGCGCTTCCACGTCGAGATCTGCGAGGACGTCTGGGTGCCCGTGCCGCCATCCTCGTTCGCGGCGATGGCCGGCGCCACGGTGCTGGTCAACCTGTCGGCCTCGAACGTCGTGGTGGGCAAGAGCGGCTACCGCCACCAGCTGGTCGGCCAGCAGTCGGCGCGCTGCATGGCGGCCTACCTGTACACCTCGGCCGGCCGCGGCGAATCGACCACCGACATGGCCTGGGACGGCCAGTCGCTGATCTACGAGAAGGGCGAGCTGCTGGCCGAGTCCGAGCGCTTCAGCGACGACTCGCACATCATCTATGCCGACGTCGACCTGGATCGCCTGTCGACCGAGCGCATGAAGGCGACCACCTTCGCGCAATCGGTGCGGCGTCATGCGAACGAAGTATCGAACTTCCGTGTCATCGGCTTCGAGCTCGATCTCCCGCTGGAGCGCACGCTGCCGTTGGAACGGGCAATCGAGCGCTTCCCCTACGTGCCGGCTGACCGCGCGCGGCGCGACGAACGCTGCACCGAGGTCTACAACATCCAGGTCCAGGCCCTGATCCAGCGCCTGTCCTCGAGCGGCATCCAGAAGGTGGTGATCGGGGTTTCGGGCGGCCTCGATTCGACCCATGCGCTGCTGGTGTGCGCCAAGGCCATGGACCGTCTCGGCCTGCCGCGCACCAACATCCTGGCCTATACGATGCCGGGCTTCGCCACCAGCGGCCGCACACTGAAGCAGGCGCGCGACCTGATGGCGGCGGTCGGCTGCAGCGCGCAAGAGATCGACATCCGGCCGAGCTGCATCCAGATGCTGAAGGACCTCGGCCACCCGTACGCCGAAGGCAAGCCTGAGTACGACATCACGTTCGAGAACGTGCAGGCGGGCGAGCGCACCAACCACCTGTTCCGGCTGGCGAACTTCCATAACGGGATCGTGATCGGCACCGGCGACCTGTCCGAGCTGGCGCTGGGCTGGTGCACCTATGGCGTGGGCGACCATATGTCGCACTACAACGTGAACGCCAGCGTGCCCAAGACCCTGATTTCCTACCTGGTGCGCTGGGTCGCCGAGACCGGCGCGGTGGTCGGCGGCCAGGCCCAGGTGCTGCTCGACATCCTCGATACCGAGATCAGCCCCGAGCTGGTGCCAGGAGGAGAGAATGACGACAAACCCGCCCAGAGCACGCAGGACAGGATCGGCCCCTACGAGCTGCAGGACTTCAATCTATTCTACACGCTGCGCTATGGCTACAAGCCGAGCAAGACCGCCTTCCTCGCGTATTCGGCCTGGCAGGACCGCGAGCTTGGGCGCTGGCCCGAGGAGCTGGGCACGCGCAACCAGTATGACCTGGGCGCCATCAAGCGCAACCTGTCGATCTTCCTGTTCCGCTTCTTCAAGACCAGCCAGTTCAAGCGCTCCTGCGTGCCCAACGGACCGAAGGTCGGCAATGGCGGCTCGCTGTCGCCGCGCGGCGACTGGCGCGCGCCGTCCGACTCCGAAGCAACCGTGTGGCTCGACGACCTGGCGAACATCCCCGATTAACTCTGGTATATGAAAGGACCAACACCATGAAACAGATTACCTGCGTGATCAAGCCGTTCAAGCTCGACGAAGTGCGTGAAGCGCTGGCCGAGGTGAACGTGACCGGCCTGACCGTCACTGAAGTGAAGGGCTTCGGCCGCCAGAAGGGCCACACCGAGCTGTATCGCGGCGCCGAGTACGTGGTCGACTTCCTGCCGAAGGTGAAGATCGAGGTGGTGGTGGACGATTCGATGGCCGAGCAGGTAGTCGACGCCATCATCAAGGCCGCGCGTACCGGCAAGATCGGCGACGGCAAGATCTTCGTGCAGAACGTGGAACAGGTGATTCGTATCCGTACCGGCGAGACCGGCGCGGACGCGGTGTGAGTGATGCAGGCGACCTTTCCGCGGCAGGATGGAGCGGTCGCCTACTTCGCGGCAGTGGGATTTTGTCGGGAGTGCATGGCCGCTCCCTGCCGCTTCTTACGAACGGCGTCGAAAAAATCCCGTTCCAGGCCAGGACGATTCGGTTCCGGTCCTTGATGTAGACGTAAGCGCAACTCAGCTCCACGACGGTGACAGGATTCGGCAGGCGTAGCTGATTATTGCTTACGCGTGCGTTCTCTCTGAGCTCGATATTCGTTTCCACGCGCTCGGCAAGGAAATTCGATTCAGAGCATACCTGGTCGCCGAATCTGATTTTCTCTTCGCTGATGATCAGGTCCTTTTCGATCAACCGCTTCGCTTGATCGGGACCGATTGAAATCGTTGCGTAGTCGAGCACAGACCTGATCTTCCATTCTCCGATGATGCCTGCGGGTTTCATCGTTTTAGAGGCGTCGCTTGCTGAGGCTGGGATGGTGATCAGTAAAGTAGCGAGAGTGAGCAGCCTCGATGCCGATCTGCCTGAACTTGCACGCATGACACCGCTCTATGAATTTTCCGATGGTCAATGTAGCACTGTGAAGTTACTAGATATTGAGGTGAACTAACCACATCCGCCCGGTGGTAGATGGCAATACGGCCATCAGGAGCAAAAACAGAGCCTATCAACACCACCCACTAAACCTGGATTTTTGTAACTAACCAACTTAAGCGTGCAGTCATGAACCGGAGCCGCGATCCTGCACGCAGTGCGGTGAACAGCTTGCAGGGATGAGTCGATCAGAGGTGGTTTAGTGCTACTTCGTAAAAAGCAGGCGTATTGCGTTCAACGTCCCATCCGCATATCGAACTTCCACGTCAGCAGCCGCAAGCCACTAATGAACAGGCAGCTCGACCACAGCGCAAAGTCATGCGACACGCCGTACTTGCCCATCAACAGGAACAGCCAGTTGCCGAGGAAGGCGCAGATCGCATACGGTTTGCCATCCCTGAACACCATCGGCACTTCGTTACAGACGATATCGCGCAGCACGCCGCCAAAAATCCCGGTGATCACGCCCATCATCGAGGCGATAAAGATCGGCATGTCGGCCGCCAGCGCCGCCGACGTCCCCGCGATCGAGAACAGCCCCAATCCGACCGCATCGGCGATCACGATCAGGCGTTCGGAGACGATCTGGCGCAGCGTGCGAATCAGGGGCGAGGCCACCAGCGCCAGCACGAAGATCGCGATCGCGTATTCCTGGTGGGTGACCCAGAACAGCGGACGCTTGTCGAGCAGGATGTCACGCAGGGTACCGCCGCCGAAAGCGGTGATGAAGGCGACCGTGAACACCCCGACCAGGTCCATGCGCTTGCGCCGCGCCTCGATGAAGCCGGAAAACGCGCCGACCAGGATCGCCATGATTTCGATGAACTTGATGAGGGTCATGCAGCAGCGGAGAGCAGGAAGTGTTGTTAGACTACCATGCGCCCGCAGACTTACGTAAGGTAAATCTGTGCCCTAGCCAACACCACGAGAAAGACCACCAGCGCATGCGCTTCGCTCTCATTCCGATGGCGGCCCTGGCCGCCGCCAACTGCCTCGTTCCGCTGCAGGCGGCCGAGCTTCCGCAACTGCGTTTCCAGCACCACGACTGGGAACTCGCCTGCGACAACACCCGCACCTGCCGCGCCGCCGGCTACCATCCGGAAGACGGCCGCAACCCGCCGCTGACCGTGCTACTGGAGCGCAAGGCCGGCCCCGGCCAGGCCTTTGATGCTCGCCTGCGCCTGGGCGATGCCGATGACGCTATCGATCTCCCGACAACACTGGCGATGCAGGTCGACGGCCGCGCGCTCGGCACGGTCACGCTGGACCGCGAGGAAGCGGCAGGCAACCTGAGCGCTTCCCAATCCCAGGCCCTGCTGCGCGCCGTTGCCAGCACCGGCAAGGTCGCATGGCGCGCGGGAGGACGCAGCTGGACCCTGTCGGGCAAGGGCGCGTCGGCGGTGCTGCTCAAGATGGACGAGTTCCAGGGCCGCCTCGGCACGCCGGGCGCCGCCATCCGCAAAGGCGGCAAGAACGAACAGGATGTATTGCCCGCCTTGCCGGCCCCGGTGGTTGCGGCAGCCGCCGTCCCGGCCGGCGAGCTGCCGCGCCTGGGCAAGGAAGAAGAACGGATCCTGCTCGCGACCCTGCGCAAGACGGCCGGCAACGACGACTGCGCCGACCTCGAGGCGATCGCTACCGGCGAGACGCAGTTTTCCTATGCGCCGCTCACAAGGGACAAGATGCTGGTCTCGGCGCGCTGCTGGCGCGGCGCCTACAACGAGGGCCACGGCTACTGGGTCGCGAACCGCAAGCCGCCGTTCGCGCCGCAACTGGTGACGCAATCGGGCACGGACTACGACCAGGGTGTCATCGGCGCCGCCCACAAGGGGCGCGGCATCGGCGACTGCTGGGGCCACGACGAATGGACCTGGGATGGCCGCCAGTTCATCCATACCGGTTCGAGCACCACCGGCATGTGCCGCGGCATCGCCGCCGGCGGCGGCTGGACGCTGCCGACGCTGGTCAGCCGGCCAGCGGCAGGCGCAAGGTGAACACCACCCGCTCGTCCTCGTAGCGGTAGGCGATCTCGCCGCTGTGCTCGCGCACGATCTGCTGCGCGATGTACAGGCCCAGGCCCATGCCGCTGCGGTTGCGCGGATTGTTCAGCGAAGCGCGCTTGAAGGGATTGAACAGGGTCGCCGCCAGCTCATGCGGGATTTCCTTTCCCGCATTGGCGACGTCGAGCACGGCCTGGCCGGCGTGCGCCTTCAGGCTCACGCGCACCGATTTACCCGGCTCGCCGTGATGGCGGGCATTGCTCAGCAGGTTGGACAGCACCTGGCCCAGGCGCCCTTCATCGGCATTGACAATCACCGCGTCATCGCACACCAGTTCGATCGGAATGCCCGGGTACGCCATGCGCGCTTCGTCGATCAGGTCCTCCAGCAGCGCCTTCATGTCGACCGGCTGTAGTGTCACGCCCAGTCCCATGCCACGGTCGATGCGGCTCATGTCGAGCACCTGGCCGATCATGCGCTGCATGCGGTTGGTGGACGACTGGATGCGCTTGCCCAGCGTCGGCTGGTGACTGCCAGCGTTGCCAGCGGCGCCGTTGCCGGTGCGTTCCAGCACCATGCCTGCCATGCTGATCGAATGGAGCGGGTCGCGCAGGTCGTGCCCCAGCATCGCCAGCAACTGCGCGCGGGTGGCCTCGGTCTGGGCCCGGTGCGCGTTCACGGCGCGTACCAGTTCGGCCAGCGTCAGGCGCGCATTGGCCAGCACGCTCGCTTCCCAGGGATGGGCGCTGCCGCGCACCGTTTCATACCAGGCGTCGAACGAGCCGCGCGGGGTCAGGCGTTCGCCCAGCGGCCCGAGCGCAACAGTCTTGTCGGGCCGTCCGCCCCAGGCTACCTGCTCGATCTGTTCCAGCCGCAGCAAAACACACCAGCCGTGGCCCAGCGGATCGAAAGGCAGGGCCAGCATGCCTACCCATTTGCCGAGCTTGCCGTGCAGGGCGGCCGGCCAGTCGGCCTGCAGTTCGCGCACCACCAGGTCGTGCTGGTTTTCGGGCAGCGAATGGATGACGGCCTCGGCCAGTTCCTCGGACAGGTCGCCGAACTGCGCGATCTTGCCGTGCTGGGTGACGAGCATGGCCTGCGCACCGGAGGCCTGCAGCAGGGCGCGCGCGTGCTGGCCGATGGCGTCGAGCGGATCGTCGTCGAGCAGCAGCGATTCGACCAGGGCGGTGCGCACCCGGGCCGACTGCTCGGCCAGCGAGGCGTCTTCGCGCGCCTCGATGCTGTGGATGGTCGAGGCCATCACCTGCGCCAGCACGTCGGCGGCCAGGCGCACCGCGTGCGGCACCAGCTTGGGCGCCATGTGATGGCAGGCGATCAGGCCCCACAGTCGACCGTTGATCACGATCGACACGCTCATCGAGGCGCACACGCCCATGTTCTTGAGATACTCGACATGCACCGGCGAGACGCTGCGCAGTACGGAGAAGCTCATGTCCAGCGGCGCCGCATCCGGCGCGCCGAGCAGGGACACCGCGGCGTAGCCCATGTCGGCGATCGTGCGGAGGGTGTTGAGCGTGTACAGGCGGCGTGCCTGGGCCGGGATATCTCCGGCAGGGTAGCGTTGTCCGAGGTAGGGCACCAGGTCGTCGCGCCGGCTCTCGGCGACCACGTCGCCGCTGTCGTCGGGACGGAAGCGATAGGCCATCACGCGGTCGAAGCCGGTGAACTCGCGCACCTGCTGCACCGCCGAGGCGAGCAGGGCGTCGATCGTCTTCTGGCGGCGCAGGCGGTCGATCGAGCCGTGGGCCTTGATCGCGAAGCGCGACACCTCTTCGCTGGACGTCTCGCGGCGCTCGAATTCGGCCACCACGCGGCCATCGGCCGCATGCACCACGCAATCGTAGTCGGCGCCACCGATATTCAGGCCGGCCACCAGCGGGGCCGCGTCGTCGTCATCCCGGGCGGCGATGCAGTCGCCAATGGCCTCGAGGGCGGTGGGCGGCAGGGCCAGGGCGGCGAACGGCAGGCCGAGCTCGGGCACGATGCCGAGCATGGCAGGGGCGTTGGCGCTCCAGCCCGCGAGCTGGCCATCATGCCGGAAGAACAGCAGCGCGCCATGCGGCTGGATCGAGCCGGGAATATGAATGGGCTCGTCAGCGCAGGACAGCAGGTCGACGTGCCGTCCATGTTCCATTGGAACTGCTTGCGTTGCCTTCAATACACTTCCCCTTTTCGAACGGCCGGAACGTCCGGCGTGGAGGCATTCTACCTTCAACGGACGGGTTTTGGCTGAATTGCAACTGTGAAACGGGTCATTGTCACACGACATGAACGCCGGCGTCTGCCCTGCGCGACGTCAATCGTGCAGGGCGGGGCGCAGCAGGGCGATCAGGGCGCCATGGCCGCCGTCGGCGCGGCCGGCGGCGCAGAAGGCGATGACTTCGTTTTTCTGTACCAGCCAGCTGTGCACGATGCTGCGCAGCACCGGTTCGCCCTTGGGCGAGCCATAGCCGATGCCGTGGATGATGCGCACGCAGCGCACGCCGCGCCGGTTGGCGCGGTGGAGGAAATCGGTGAGGGCGTCGCGCGCGCCGTCGCGGGTCAGGCCGTGCAGGTCAAGTTCGTCCTGGATCGGCCAGTGGCGCTTGCGCAGCTTCTTGACGACGTCAGGGCCGACGCCATCGCGGGCATAGCTCATCGACGGGTCTTCGTCGAGCAGGCCCTCGACGTCGAACAGGTCCGACAGCTCGTCGGACATCGACGCGCGCAGCACGGCCGCCGTTTCTTCCTCGGGGCTGAGCTGCTCGCGCTGCCGGACAGCGCGATTCGGCGCCACATACACCGGACGGTGCACGTAGCGGTCCGATTCGGGCAGCCTGGTAATGCCTTCCATCGAGGTGCGGAACTCGACCGCGCGCTCACGCGCGATGCGTTCGCGCTTCTCGCGTTCGGCCTGTTCGATGGCGCGCACGCGCTCCTCTTCCTTGAGCCGGTCGCGCAAGCCCTTGAGGTCAGCGAAGTCTTTCATGCCCGCCATCGTTTGCTGCCTTTTATGACTGGTTATTTCGGATCGTCTTCCAGCGCTTCCAGGTAGCGCTGGGCGTCGAGCGCGGCCATGCAACCGGTGCCCGAGCTGGTGATCGCCTGGCGATAGACGTGGTCCTGCACGTCGCCGGCGGCGAACACGCCCGGCACGCTGGTGGCGGTCGCCATGCCTTCCAGGCCCGACCTGGTCACCAGGTAGCCGCCACTGTGCATCTCGAGCTGGCCTTCGAAGATGCCGGTGTTCGGCTTGTGGCCGATCGCCACGAACAGGCCGTGCACGCTTAGTTCCTTGGTCGCGTCGCCGTTCGCCGACTTGAGGCGCAGCGCGGTCACGCCGCTCTGGTCGCCCAGCACTTCGTCCAGGGTCTGGTTCAGTTCGAGCACGATCTTGCCTTCGCTGACCTTGTGCATCAGGCGGTCGACCAGGATCGGCTCGGCGCGGAACTTGTCGCGGCGGTGGATCAGGGTGACTTTCGAGGCAATGCCGGCCAGGTACAGGGCTTCCTCGACCGCGGTATTGCCGCCGCCGATGACCGCGACTTCCTGGTTGCGGTAGAAGAAGCCGTCGCAGGTGGCGCAGGCCGACACGCCGCGGCCCATGAAGGCCTGTTCCGACGGCAGGCCGAGGTATTGGGCCGAGGCGCCGGTGGCGATGATCAGGGCATCGCAGGTAAACGTGTGGCTGTCGCCCACCAGGCGAATCGGTTTTTCGTTCAGGTAGGTCGTGTGGATGTGATCAAACACGATCTCGGTATTGAAGCGCTCGGCATGCTGCAGCAGGCGTTGCATCAGTTCCGGACCTTGCACGCCCAGCGGGTCACCCGGCCAGTTCTCGACGTCGGTCGTGGTCATCAGCTGGCCGCCCTGCTCGACGCCGGTCACCAGCATCGGCTTCAGGTTGGCGCGCGCGGCGTAGACGGCGGCGCTATAACCGGCTGGCCCGGAACCGAGGATGAGGACTTTGGCGTGTTTGGTAGTAGTCATGGCGGCGCTCTTTGCTTCTCGTGGTTGTTATGTGGACACACGGCAATTGGGGGCGGCCTGACAGGAATCAAGAGGCCACCGGCTCGGGCTGAGGGTGTCCGAAGAGCGCCGATTATAGTCGAGGTTGCGGTCGATGATGCGGCCGAGCATGAATCGTGGGGCCAACGCGGCCGTATATCGCTTAGAATGGACGGATCGTCGATAGTAATTACTTCCGCAGTACCTGTAATGAGCAAGAATAGCCAAGCCAGCACCTCCGGATACACCCGTACCCAGGCCAGCACCGCCGTCCGCCGGCCGCTGCCGGGCCGCCTCGCGCGCCTGCTGTCCGAGGCGCGCTGGATCGCCGGCGCGGTGGCCTTCCTGTACTTCGTCCTGATCATGCTCAGCTACAGCAAGGCCGATCCGGGCTGGTCGCACGCCAACGTGGTCCCGCGCATCGCCAACCTGGGCGGCCGCGCCGGCGCCTGGCTGTCCGACCTGCTGCTGTTCATCTTCGGTTTCTCGGCCTGGTGGTGGGGCGTGATCTTCCTGCGCCAGGTCTGGCGCGGCTGGCGCCGGCTCACCGACAAGCTCGGCACCAAGGTGGCGGAACCGGAACACCACGGCGAGCTGTACGTGCGCTGGATCGGCTTCGCCCTGATGTTCGCCGGCAGCGTCGGCCTGGAATACCTGCGCATGTGGTCGTGGGACGTCGAGCTCCCGCGCGCCCCGGGCGGGGTGCTGGGCCAGCTCATCGGCCACTCGAGCCACGTGGCCTTCGGCTCGACCGGCGCGACCCTGCTGTTGCTGCTGCTGTTCTTCCTGGGCTTCTCGCTGTTCTTCCAGGTGTCGTGGCTGAACGTGGCCGAGCGCATCGGCGCCGTGGTCGACGGCTCCTTCGACTGGTTCCGCATGCGCATGGAAGACATCGAAGACCGCCGCCAGGGCGAGGCCGCCGCCGTCAAGCGCGACGAGGTGGTGGTCAACGAGCGCGCCAAGTTCACCGAAAAGCACGAGAACAAGCCGATCCCGGTGGTCAAGACCGAGCCGTCGCTCGAGATGGCGCCGCCGGCGCCGAAGCCGGTGGCGACCGCCGCGGCGACTGCGCCATCGCTGCCGTCGGCCCAGGCCGCCGCGCCGAGCATCAAGATCGAGCCGCAGATGGTCAGCGTGCCGAAATCCGAACGCGCCGAGAAGGAGCGCCAGTCGCCACTGTTCCAGGACCTGAACAGCGACACCGGCCTGCCACCGCTGGCGCTGCTGGACGATGCGCCCGCGGCCCAGGAAACGGTGTCCGTCGAGACGCTCGAATTCACCAGCCGCCTGATCGAAAAGAAGCTGTCCGACTTCGGCGTCGAAGCCAAGGTCGTGGCCGCCTATCCGGGGCCGGTCGTCACCCGCTACGAGATCGAGCCGGCCACCGGCGTCAAGGGCAGCCAGATCGTCAATCTGGCGCGCGACCTGGCGCGTTCGCTGTCGCTCACCTCGATCCGCGTGGTCGAAACCATCCCCGGCAAGAACTACATGGCCCTCGAATTGCCGAATCCGAAGCGGCAGATCGTGCGCCTGACCGAAATCCTCGGCTCCAAGGTGTATGGCGACAGCGCCTCAAGCCTGACCGTGGCCCTGGGCAAGGACATCGCCGGCAAGCCGGTGGTGGCCGACCTGGCCAAGATGCCGCACCTGCTGGTGGCGGGTACCACCGGTTCGGGTAAATCGGTCGGCATCAACGCCACCATCCTGTCGCTGCTCTATAAGGCCGACCCGGCCGACGTGCGCCTGATCCTGATCGACCCGAAGATGCTGGAGATGTCGGTCTATGAGGGCATCCCGCACCTGCTGGCGCCGGTCGTGACCGATATGCGCCAGGCCGGCCACGCGCTGAACTGGGCGGTCAACGAGATGGAGCGCCGCTACAAGCTCATGAGTAAACTCGGTGTGCGCAACCTGGCCGGCTACAACGGCAAGATCCTCGACGCCGCCAAGCGCGAGGAACACATCCCGAACCCGTTCTCGATCACGCCGGACGCACCGGAGCCGCTGGAAAAACTGCCGACCATCGTCATCATCATCGACGAACTGGCCGACCTGATGATGGTCGTCGGCAAGAAGGTAGAAGAGCTGATCGCCCGTATCGCCCAGAAGGCGCGCGCGGCCGGCATCCACCTGATTCTTGCGACCCAGCGGCCGTCGGTCGACGTGATTACCGGCCTGATCAAGGCGAACATCCCGACCCGCATCGCGTTCCAGGTCTCGTCCAAGATCGACTCGCGCACGATTCTCGACCAGATGGGCGCCGAGACCCTGCTGGGCATGGGCGACATGCTGTACATGCCGCCCGGCACCGGCCTGCCGGTCCGGGTCCACGGCGCCTTCGTCTCGGACGACGAAGTGCATCGAGTTGTAAAACACCTGCAGGAGCAGGGCGAGCCGAATTATATTGAGGGCATTCTCGAAGGCGGTACGCTGGATGAGGGCGGTGGCGCCGACGGCGCGGTGGCGGGCGAGGGCGGCGGCGAATCCGACGCCATGTACGACCAGGCGGTGCAAGTCGTGCTCAAGAACCGCAAGGCCTCGATCTCGCTGGTCCAGCGCCACCTGCGCATCGGCTACAACCGCGCAGCCCGCCTGATCGAGCAGATGGAGCAGAACGGCATGGTGTCGCCGATGCAGTCGAACGGCAACCGCGACATCCTGGTGCCGACTGCCAGCGCCGAATAACAATAAAGGAACCCTGCATGCAAGCAATGACCAAATTCACTTTCGCGGCGCTGATGGCGGCCGGCGCTTTCGCATTCGGCGGCGCGGCCCACGCCGCCGCGCTCGACCAGTTCAAATCCTTCGTCGCGTCGACCCAGTCGGCCAAGGGCGAATTCACCCAGCAGCAACTGGGCAAATCGAAAAGCGGCAAGGCCACCCCGGCTTCGAGCGGCAGCTTCGTGTTCGCCCGCCCCGGCAAGTTCATCTGGACCTACCAGAAGCCTTACGAACAGGTGCTGCAGGCCGACGGCGAGACGCTGTACATCTACGACAAGGACCTGAACCAGGTCACCACCCGCAAGCTGGGCAACGCGCTGGGCAGCTCGCCGGCCGCGATCCTGTTCGGCAGCAACAAGCTGGAAGAGAACTTCACGCTGACCGAAGCCGGCGCGCGCGAGGGCCTCGAATGGCTGAACGCTACGCCCAAGGCCAAGGACACCTCGTTCGAGCAGATCAGCATCGGCCTGAAGGGCGGCGTGCCGATGGCGATGGAGTTGAAGGACACCTTCGGCCAGACTTCCCGCCTGACCTTCACCAATTTCCAGCGCAATCCGCAGCTGGGGGCGCAGCAGTTCAGGTTCGAGGTGCCGCAGGGCGCCGACGTGGTAAAGCAGTAAGCCCCATTCATGTCCACGGATGATCTCTTCAAGACCGAGCCCGCCGCTCCGCTGGCCGAAGCCCTGCGTCCGCGCACCATCGACGAGGTGGTCGGCCAGAGCCATCTGCTGGGCCCCGGCAAGCCGCTGAACCTGGTCTTCAAATCCGGCAAGCCGCACTCGATGATCCTGTGGGGCCCGCCCGGCGTGGGCAAGACCACGCTCGCGCGCCTGACGGCCTATGCCTTCGATTGCGAGTTCATCGCGCTGTCGGCGGTGTTGTCGGGCGTCAAGGACATCCGCGCCGCCATCGAGCAGGCCGAGCAGTACCTGGCGCGCGGCAAGCACACGATCCTGTTCATCGACGAGATCCACCGTTTCAATAAATCGCAGCAGGATGCCTTGCTGCCCTTCGTCGAGAGCGGCCTGGTGACCCTGATCGGCGCCACTACCGAGAATCCCTCGTTCGAGGTCAACTCGGCGCTGCTGTCGCGTTCCCAGGTCTATGTACTGAAGGCCCTGGACGACGCCGAGATGCGCCAGTTGCTGGCGCGCGCCCGTCAAGAGGCTTTGCAGCACCTGGAATTCGACGAGCTGGCGATCGACACCCTGGTCGGCTATGCCGACGGCGATGCGCGCCGCTTCCTGAACCTGCTCGAGCAGACCAGCACCTCGGCGAATACGGCCGGCACCAATCGCATCACCGCCGAGTTCGTCGAGAATGCGCTGACGCTCAATGCGCGCCGCTTCGACAAGGGCGGCGATAATTTCTACGACCAGATCTCGGCCCTGCACAAATCGGTGCGCGGCTCGCATCCGGACGCCGCCCTGTATTGGCTGTGCCGCATGCTCGACGGCGGCGCCGACGCCAAGTACCTGTCGCGCCGCATCGTGCGCATGGCCTGGGAAGACATCGGCATCGCCGATCCGCGCGCGATCCAGCTGGCCAACGATGCCGCCGCGACCTATGAGCGGCTCGGTTCGCCGGAGGGCGAGTTGGCGCTGGGCCAGGCTGTGATCTACCTGGCGATCGCGGCCAAGAGCAATGCCGGCTACAACGCCTTCAATGCGGCCATGGCGTTCGTGCGCAAGGACAAGTCGCGCGAGGTGCCGGTCCACCTGCGCAATGCGCCGACCAAGCTCATGAAAGAGCTGGGCTATGGCCACGAATACCGCTATGCGCACGACGAGCCGCATGCCTATGCGGCCGGCGAGACCTATCTGCCGGATGGAATAGCCGAGCCCGGCTGGTACCAGCCGGTGCCGCGCGGGATCGAGGCGAAGATCGCCGAAAAGATGGCCTGGCTGCGCAGCCTGGACGACGACGCGCGCGCGGACGGCGACGCGTCCTGACCTTGCTACCTGCGCCGGTGGGCTCGCCACCGGCGTTTTTTCCTGCAACGGCATGCAACGTGCCGGCTTTTCGCGGCCAGTCGCGCATTGACGCATTCTGCACCGCATTTCAAGCGCTTCGTCGCAAGTCGATGGCGATCAAGGGGCGTGCTGGGTAAAGTACCACCATACCGCAGCACTTAATGAACCTTGAAACCCACCACCTGAAGGAGCCATCATGAACATCCGTAAAAACTTCGAAGCCCTGTTCCTCGCCATCGCCGCCCTGGGCCTGGTTGCCAGCTTCGCGACCGCCAATGCACGTCCAATCGAGATCGCGGAAAGCGCCGCGCCTGCCATCGACATGGCCAGCATCCAGACCGTGATCGTCAGCGCACCGCGCCTGGCGGCTCGCTAAAACCGGCGCAAGCCGGTTTTAGGGGCAGCGCAACGAGGCCCCGGCAGCATGGTTGCCGAATCTCGCAAATAATGTCGGTCGGCTTGGTACAATTGTGTTTTCGATACACAGCCCAGTCCAACCCGACATGATTGACATCCAACTTCTCCGCAAAGACATCGACAACGTCGCCGCTCGCCTGGCGACCCGCAAGTACCAGCTCGATGTGGCCAGTTTCAATGCGCTGGAGGCCGAACGCAAGGCGAACCAGACGCGCACCGAAGAACTGCAAGGCAAGCGCAATGCGCTGTCGAAGCAGATCGGCATGATGAAGGGCAAGGGCGAAGACACGACGGCCGTGATGGCCGAAGTAGCCGGACTGGGCGACGAGCTCAAGGCCAATGAAGTGGCGCTGGGCACGGTCCAGGCCAAATTGGCGACCTTCGTCGAAGCCATTCCCAACCTGCCGCAC
The DNA here is from genome assembly GCF_030770395.1 of Telluria beijingensis. Taxonomy (GTDB): domain Bacteria; phylum Pseudomonadota; class Gammaproteobacteria; order Burkholderiales; family Burkholderiaceae_D; genus Telluria; species Telluria beijingensis. The sequence goes on from NZ_CP132480.1 coordinate 5,664,998, forward strand.
GAGAGCACGCCCGAAGGCCTGGACGAAAGCGGCAACGTCGAAGTGCGCAAGGTCGGCACGCCGTCGGCATTCGATTTCGAGGTGCGCGACCACGTCGACATCGGCGAACGCCTTGGCCTCGATTTCGAGACCGCGACCAAGCTCACCGGTTCGCGCTTCTCGATGATGAAGGGCGGCATGGCGCGCCTGCACCGCGCGCTGGCGCAGTTCATGCTCGACACCCACACCGGCCAGCATGGCTATACCGAGTGCTACACCCCGTACATGGTCAATGCCGACTCGCTGCGCGGCACCGGCCAGCTGCCGAAGTTCGAGGCCGACCTGTTCTCGGTCAAGAAGGGTGGCGTGGAAGGCGAGGGCGAGAACTTCTACCTGATCCCGACCTCGGAAGTGTCGCTGACCAATGTGGTGCGCGACGAGATCGTGGCCCTCGATGAACTGCCGATCAGGATGACCGCGCACACCCCATGCTTCCGTTCCGAAGCCGGCGCCTATGGCCGCGACACGCGCGGCATGATCCGCCAGCACCAGTTCGACAAGGTCGAATTGGTCCAGGTGGTGCATCCGGAGCAGTCGTACGCGGCGCTGGAAGAGATGGTCGGCCACGCCGAGTTCATCCTGACCTCGCTGGGCCTGCCGTATCGCGTGATGCAGCTGTGTACCGGCGACATGGGCTTCAGTGCCGCCATGACGTATGACATCGAAGTGTGGCTGCCGGCGCAGAACACCTACCGCGAGATCTCGTCGCTGTCGAACTGCGAAGGTTTCCAGGCGCGCCGCATGCAGGCCCGCTTCCGCAACGCCGCCGGCAAGCCGGAACTGGTGCACACCCTGAACGGCTCGGGCCTGGCCGTGGGCCGTACCCTGGTGGCGGTGCTGGAGAACTACCAGCAGGCCGACGGCAGCGTGATCGTGCCGGAAGTGCTGCGTCCGTACATGGGCGGGTTGGAGCGGCTGGCGCCGGCAGCCTGAGGCGGGAAGGAAAGCTGTCACCTCGGTGCAATTTTCCCTTCCATTTTTCGGGAATGTGTCTATAATGGCGGTCTCTTGCAGCCCACTGCAAGGATCGACCGAAGCCGGAGAGGTGGCAGAGTGGTCGAATGTACCTGACTCGAAATCTCGGTGTCGACAACAATGCTGGCATACCAGCGGTCTGCAACACGCTCGATCGAGGCCGAGACGATATGTCCAGTAAGACGCAGGGATTCGCACATGCGCAGCCAACCCAGCTTCGGGATATGGATGCGCTTGTCTTTGACTTTGAACTGGTCATTCGTCAATGTAAAACGGTCGTCACGACCTTTGCGACGAAATGTGGGGTATCCGGCCCGGCCTTCAAAAAAGTTCTTGAAGCCGCATCCCAATTGCTTGATCGCCATCGGCGGCGCGTTCTTGGTTACCTCCAGCATCCAGGGAAACATCTCGCGCTTGATGGCATTGAGCTGACGCCGCAGTGCCGCTTCGTTCGGCTTGGGTAACGCCGGATCGAGCTTGCACGCTTCGTACTGCCGTTTCCACTCAGCCAATGCCCAGTTGTATGCGAAGCGTGCCGTGCCAGCGGCGCGCGCCAGATACGTCGCCTGGACATTGTTCGGGTCTAGCCGAATGCGATGGGCTAGGTACATTGCGAATCCCTGACAGCGGTACGCATGCCGTCGATCAGCTTCTGGTTTCGGTGGCTGCGGCTACCGTATTGGCGGGCGGAGAACACGGTGATAATCTCGAGCACATCGCTGGCAAGCTCCTCTTCGAAAGTGGTGTCTTCGCCCTGGTTGATGATGACCACCTCAACCTGTTTCGCTTGGCATAGCGCGAAGACGAGCTCTGCACCGAAGCGTAGTAGTCGGTCCTTGTGCGTCAGGACCAGGCGTCCTACCTCTCCTTCGACAATCCCGTCGAGCAGGCGTTTCAATCCGCGTTTGCGATAGTTCATGCCCGAGCTAAGATCGGCAATGATGTCGAATGTCCAGCCTTGGCTTGCGCAGTACAATTCGAGCACCTGCTTTTGCCGCTCCAGATCTGCCAGAAACCCGGCCTGCAGCAGCGTGCAGTTGCAGAAGGCCCAGCTGCGCGGCGTTTCGCGCAGTTCCAGGCCATGGCGCGCCTTGAACCACTGGCGCCCTTCGTCGAGCACCGTGACCAGGGCCGCCGGCGCGGCCAGGCTCAGCGCGGCAAGCTGCACGATATTGTCCAGCGCCGCTTCCGCGCGCTGTCCAGGATGGCGGCGCGCCGTCAGGGCGCGCGGGCCGGAATGATGAAGGGCTGCTTCTCGAAGAATTCGATCAGCAGCTCGGTCAGGACCGCGACCTTGCGCGCCGGGTGCGGGCCCGGAGGCCGGACGACATAGGCGCCCGCGACCGGGATCGGATGGCGCTTCATGACGGGCACCAGCGCGCCGCTATCGAGGTATTCCCGGGTCAGGGCGTCGGGCAGGTAGCCGATCCCGAGCCCGGCCACCGCGGCGGCGACCAGCGCCGTGCCGTTGTCGGCCTTGAAGCGTCCTTGCGGATTGACTGTCAGGATTTTGTCGCCATCCATCAGCTGCCAGGATTCCGTGCCCTGCATCAGCGCCTGGTGGTTGAGCAGCTCTTCCGGCGTCTCGGGCGCGCCATGGGCGGCGATATAGGCCGGGCTGGCGACGAACTTGCCATGGAACGGCCCCACCTGGCGCGCAAGCAGGTTGGAATCGCGCATGTGGCCGAGCCGGATCGCGCAGTCATAGCCTTCGCCGATCAGGTCGACTTTCTTGTCGCTGTAGCAGGTATGTATCTGCAGCAGCGGATGGCGGCGCGCCATTTCCGCGATGATCGGGGCGAAATAGGTCGGGCCGAAGGTCAGCGGCGCGGCGATGCGCAGGCGGCCGCGCAGCTCGCCGGCGGGCAGGATCGTTTCGCGCGCCAGTTCGATCTCGGCGCAGGCGCGCGCCGCATGGTCGCGGAAGGTCGTGCCGGCCTCGGTGAGCGCCGCGCCGCGCGTGGTGCGCGACAGCAGCTGGATGCCGAGTTCGGCTTCCAGCCGCACCAGGCGCCGGCTGACGATCGACTTCGACACGCCCAGGCGCTGCGCGGCGGGCGAGATGCCGCCGGCATCGGCCACTTCGACGAAGGTGTGCAGGTCTTCGATATTCACATCCATCCTCCCTGTTGCGCGCCATCGCGCCAGCCGGGATGGTACCGCCGAACCGGGCGTCGCCCGTTTTTTCTCATGGTTGCTGGGCGGCCGGAGCGATCAGGGGCTCGGGGACGGCCTGGACGTGCAGGCGGTCCAGGCCCGACATCAGGTCGCCCTGCACCTGGGCCGACAGGCGCTCGGCGTCGCGGCGGCGGATGTCGTCGGCGGCTTCCCCGATGGCGGCCTCCGGGTGGCCCAGCGCGCGCAAGCCCTCGGCGCCCATCAGGTAGGCCGATTCGACCGTCTCGCGCACTTGCACGTCGACCCCGGCGCGGATCAGCTCCACCGCGTGGTTGCGGTCGTGGCTGCGCACCAGCAGCCGGGCCTGGGGGAATTCCTGCTGCGCGAGCCTGGCGATGTGCAGCGCGGCGCGCGGGTCGTCGATGCATACCATGATGGCTTCGGCGTCGGCGGCGCCCGAATGGTGCAGGGTGGCGAGCCGGGTGCCGTCGCCGAAATACACCTTGAAGCCATAGCGCTCGGCGTCGCGGATGCGGTCCGGATCCATGTCGATGACGGACAGGCGGACGCCGCGCGACAGCAGGATCTGCGAGGCGATCTGGCCGAAGCGGCCGAAGCCGATCATCAGCACCCGTCCCCGGAGGCCGGCGGCGGCGTCGATGCCGGCCATCGAGGCCCCGCGCCCGAGCAGGCGGTCGGCGCCGATCATGAGCAGCGGCGAGGCCGCCATCGAGAGGATGATGACGGTGACGAACAGGGCGTTGTCGCGCGCATCGATGACGCCGCCCGCCAGCGCCGCGGCATACAGCACGAAGGCGAATTCGCCGCCCTGCAGGAACAGCGAGGTGCGGCGCAGGGCCTGCCGGCTGTCGCTCTTGAACAGGCGCGCGACCGCGTATACCATGGCGCCCTTGGCCAGCATGAAGACCAGCAGCATGGCCAGCAGCAGGCGCCATTCAGCCGCCACGATGGCCAGGTCGAGCGACATGCCGACCGCCAGGAAGAACAGTCCCATCAACAGGCCGCGGAACGGCTCGATGTCGCTCTCGATCTGGTGCCGGTAGCTGGAACTGGACAGCATCACCCCGGCCAGGAAGGCGCCCATCGCCATCGACAGGCCGGCGAATTCCATCAGCAGCGCCGCCGACAGGACCACCAGCAGCGCGCCTGCGGTCAGCACCTCGCGGGTGCGGCTGCGCGCCAGCAGGGCGAACAGGGGATTCAGGCCCCAGCGCCCGACCGCCAGCAGCGCCGCCAGGGCGCCCAGCGCCAGCAGCATGCCCGACCAGCCGGACGCGCCTTGCGCCTGCGGCGACATGAAGGCCACCACCGCCAGCAGCGGCACGATCATGAGGTCTTCGAGCAGCAGGATCGCGACCGACTTCTGGCCCTCGGCGCCGGCGATTTCGCCGCGGTCCTGCAGCACCACCATGATCACCGCGGTGGAAGACAGCACGAAGCCGGCGCCGGCGACGAAGGCCACCGGCGCGGACAGGCCGAACACGGCCATCCCGGCCAGCGCCAGCGCGGCGATGGCGGCGCTCACCTGCGCCAGGCCGAGCCCGAAGATCTGGCCGCGCATGGCCCACAGCTTGGGCGGGCGCAGCTCCAGGCCGATCACGAACAGGAACATCACCACGCCCAGTTCCGAAAAATGCAGGATCTCCACGGAGTCGGTGAACAGGCCGAGCACCGAGGGCCCGACCAGGATGCCGGCCGCGAAATAGCCGAGCACCGAGCCCAGGCCCAGGCGCCGGAACAGGGGCACCGCGACGACAGCGGCCGCCATCAGCACTACCGCGGGACCGATCGTTTGTCCCAGACTTGCTCCAGCCATCAGCTACCTTTCGCGCGTATTCAATGAGGGTTGTCTTTACCACTTTCGGGGGAGGATAACGTTGCCGTCCTGATCACGACTAGCATCGTTTCGCAACTAACTGTGTTGCACGAACCGGAACGGCCGCCGTTGCGCAATGTGCGACACAGCTGGACGCCGTGCGCGGCTAGTTCGCATGGCGTGGCGATTGCACACTGCGCTCTCCGGCGGTGTCGCAAGCGCCGGACAACATTCCCACAACCGCCAACAAGGATGTCCACCATGACTTTTCGTAACGGCCTGAAATCCCTGCTTCGCCCCGAGGACTCGGTCCTCGTCCTGATCGATCACCAGGCTTACCAGATGGCCAACCTGAACAGCCACGAACCGCAGATGGTGATCAACAATACGGTCGGCCTGGCCAAGTCCGCCAGGGCGTTCAAGGTGCCGACCATCCTGACCACCGTGATCGCGGAGCGCGGCGGCCTGCTGTTCAAGCAGATCGCCGACGTGTTCCCCGGCCAGGAAATCATCGACCGCACCTTCATCAATACCTGGGAAGACGCCAGGGTGGTCGATGCGGTCAAGGCGACCGGACGCAAGCAGCTGATCATCGCCGGCCTGTGGACCGAGGTGTGCGTCGCCATGCCGGCCATCCAGGCGCTGGGCGAAGGCTGGGACGTCACGGTCGTCACCGATGCCTGCGGCGGGGTGTCGGTCGAATCGCACCAGGTCGGCATCCAGCGCATGATCGCGGCCGGCGCCAACATGATGACCTGGATGGCGGTCGCCGCCGAGTGGCAGCGCGACTGGGCCCGCGAGGAATCGGCGGCCGCCATCTCGGAAGTGGTCGTCGAGCACGGCGGCGGCAGCGGCATCGCTTTCCTGTGGGAGCAGCAGCTGCTCAATACCCCGGCGCCGGGCAAGCAGGGTTGATACTAGTCAGAGAGGAACAGGACCATGTCGCATGATCGCTTCCCGGTCGGACTCGAAATGCGCGTCACCTATCCGGAATTCCAGGTCGACCTGGCGCTGTTGTCGGCCAGCCAGTTGCGCTTCACGATTCCGGAAGGGCCGTTCGCCCGCACCGAGGTGGTCGACATCCACGTCGTCGCGCTCGGCAATGGCCTGTTCGCCGTGAGCTGGCAGGAGTCGGACGGCGCCACGGTGACCAATGTCCAGGACTACGATCGCGGCCTGGTCCACGCGCATGCGACGCTGGCCGACGGCACCTTCCTGCGGATGCGCGGAACGATGGCGGTCACGCGGCCCGCCGAGCGCAGCGCCGACGATCGTCCCCGGCGCAACAAGGCGCTGGTGCTCGAAGCCATGACCGCGCTGTTCCAGCGGCATGACGCATCGGTGCTCGACCGCCTGTATGCGCCCGGCTACGTCCAGCATAATCCCGGCATCCCGCAAGGCCGCGAGGGATTGCGCACGATCGTGGCCGGCATGTCGCCGGCCGTCCATTACGAACCGGGCCTGATGGTGGCCGAAGGCGACCTGGTCGCCATCCATGGCCGCATCCGTGGCTGGTCGGCGGCGCCGCAAGTCGTCATCGACGTGTTCAGGATCGAGGACGGCCGACTGGCCGAGCACTGGGACGTGCTGCAGGACGAAGTGCCCTTGGGCGCGGCCCGTGGCGGCGTGTCGATGTTCGATCCGGGCGAAGGGGCGGCGTACCGCCTGTCAGCGCCGGAATCGGTATAGCCGCGCGCATCCTGGCGCCGCCCGCCTGAAGTAGCCGCGGTCGGCGCCAGGCCGTGCCCGTCAGGGCGCGGGCTTCATCAGCGTCTCGATCAGGAAGGTCATGCGCAGTCCCATCAGCTCGGGACGGGTCAGCGGATCGCTGACGCCATGGCCGCCATCGGCGTCCTCATACAGCCACGCCGGGGAGCCGATCTGCTTCAGGCGCGCCACCATCTTGCGCGCGTGGCCCGGCCCCACCCGGTTGTCGGAGGTGGCCACGGTGACCAGGAAGGGCGGGTAGCGCACGCCATCCTTCGCGATATGCAGCGGCGAATAGGTCGCCAGCACCCTGGCCATGGCCGGGTCGGTCGGGTCGCCGTACTCGTTGGTCCAGGCGCCGCCCATGCCCATGTGCGGGAAGCGCAGCATGTCGATCAGCGGCACGTCGCTGACCACGGCGCCGAACAGGTCCGGCCGCTGCAGACCGATGGTCGCAGAGAGAAGGCCTCCGTTCGACAGGCCGAACACACCCAGCTGGGCGGGCTTGACGAAGCCGCGCTGGACCAGGTCTTCGGCCACCGCGATAAAGTCGTCGTACGAGTTCTGGCGCAGCTCGCGCATCGCCGCGCGGTGCCAGGCGGCGCCACGCTCGCCGCCGCCGCGGATCGCCGGCAGCACCAGGGCGCCGCCGCGCTCGAACCAGAGCTTGGTGCCCTTGCCGCCGACGGCGAAGTCCAGGTAGCCCGGCGCCATCGAGATGCCGAAGGCGCCGTAGCCCGTCATCAGGGTCGGGGTCGACTGGCCGGGGGCGATGGTGCGCGGCCGCACCAGGTAATAGTCGATCATGGTGCCATCCTTCGAGCGGGCCTGGCGCGTCTCGACCAGCATGCCGGACGCGTCGAAGGCGGCCGCCTCGGCGCCGAGGCTGCCGGCCGGCGTGCCGTTGCGCAGCAGGCGCAGTTCGGCCGGCGCCAGGAAGCCCCCGGTGCGCATGACCATGTCGCCACCCGCGATGTCGCCCGCTTCCAGCCGCACGTTGATCCCGGCCGGCGCACTGAACGCTTCGCGCAGGCGCCAGCCCTCGCCAACGGGCGACGCGATCCGGATCGTGCTGCCCAAGCCACGCTTGATGACGAAGCCAACATCCTCCCGGGCGGCGGCAATCCCACCGGTCAGCGGACCTTCGACGACTTCGCCTTCGGCGGGCTGGTAGACCGTGGCAATGCGTTCGGCCTGCGGCGTGGCCGCCGCCGTATCGTAGCTGAGCAGGGCGTCCGCAGGATAGCGCCTGCCATCGATCTCGGCGGCCTCGGTCGGCTGCACCAGCAGGTGGCGCCGTGTCACACCCTGCAGGCCCATATTGCCGAGTTTGCGTGGCAGCGGGAGCAGGACCGGTTTGTCCTTGGCATCGAGCAGGAACAGCTCGAAGGTCGAGTAATCGATGACACGCTGGATCACGCCGCGCGCGGCCGCGCCTTCGCCCAGGCGGTCGAGCGTCACCAGTGCATCGCCGGGCTCCGCCTGGTACACCACCGGCGCCTTGCCGACGTCGGCGCCGCGCCGCCAGAGCCGGACTGCCGCGCCCCAACCGGCGCTGGTGCGCGGCGAGTCGCCCAGGGTGTGCGCGATCAGCACCCGGTCCTTGTCGAGCCAGGCGAACTGGGTGCGCGCCTGTGGCACTCGCAGGCCGCCCGCGACGAAGTTCCCGGCCTCCAGGTCGAATTCGCGCAGCTCGACTTCGTCGCCGCCTTCGGGCGCCAGCGACAGCAGGCAGTAGCGGTAGGCCGGCGCCAGGCAGTTCCTGGCGAAGTTACCGAAGCCGGCGAGTTGCAGGTCATAGGGCTTGCCCTCCTTGCTGCGCAGCGCGTCGACGCTCAGCACGGTCTTCCAGTCGCCAAGGCTGCCGTCGGCGCGCCGCGCGGCGACCTGCAACTGGCCGTGCGGATGGGCCGCATCCTTCTGCAGGCGCATGGCGCGAGGGCCGAGCAGCAGGATGTCGGCCAGCGGCGCGCTCGCCTTCAGGGCGGTGCGCAATTCGTCCATGACCGGCCGGTAGGTCGGGCGCTTCGAGAATTCCGCCGTGGTCAGGTCGGTCTGCTCGCGCGCCCAGGCCAGCGCCTTGGGATCGTTCGGTGCTTCCAGCCACTCCAGTTGTTGCAGCCGGTCGGCCTGGGCGCCGGCATTGCCCGCCAGGGTGAGGGATGCGGCCAGGGCCAGCGCGCAGCGGCGGATGATGTGTGTATGCGAAGTCATATTATTTTCCCATTGCGTATTTGAGTTCGAGGCCGAAGGTGCGCGGGCGCAGCCGCGGCCCGACGATCTCGGTGTCGGTGGCGCTCAGCTGGTTGATGGAACGGAAACCGGTCACGCCGTGGTCGTTCCTCAGGTTGTCGCCGAACAGGGTCACGGTCCATGCTCCCTTGCTCAGGGCGAGCCGTGCATCGAGGTTGGCGACGCGGTCGCCCGGGGCCTGGATCGGCATGGCCGACACCGGGTGCGCCGAGGCGTACTGCACGCCGGCCCGCGCCAGGCCGTTCCAGCCGCCGCCGACGGCGAAGCTGTACTCGCCGCTGGCGCTGACCGTCACGCGCGGCACGTCGTCCACCCGGCTGCCGGCCACGATGCCGGTGCCCGGTACGGCCGCCTTGTACTCGGCGTCGATGAAGCCGGCCGCCAGCATGGCATTGAACGAACGCGTGACGGCGTAGCTGAAGCTGGCGTCGAGGCCATTGGTGCGCGTGCCTTCGGAACTGATCAGGCCATTGAAGCCGCTGTTCCCGATCGGGATGCGCACGGCGAAGTCTTTCCAGTCGCTGCGGTACAGCGCGAACTCCATGCTGAGGCGCCGCTCGAGCGCACTGAGCTTGGTGCCCAGCTCGTAGGTCCAGATCGAATCCGGCTTGACCGCGGAGGGCAGCACGACGTTGTACTGGCTGGCGAGTTCCTCGAACCCGGTTACCTGGTTCTGGCCGGAGCGGAAGCCCTTCGAGGCGCTGGCATAGATCTGCTGGCGCTCGCTGGGGCGGTAGGCCAGGCTCAGGCGCGGGTTGTTGCTGCTGAAGCGGTGGCGCTTGGCTGGCAGGGCGACGCGGTTATTGGTGTCGACCCCCGCCATCCGGTCGCGGAAATGACGCAGGCCCAGGCTGGCCTCGAGCGGGAATTCAGGAAAGGTATACGTCACCTCGCCAAAGACCGAGGAAGCCTCGGAGTCGGTGCCGCTGGTCTGCGTCAGGCCCAGCGCCTGGATATCGATCGCGTCCATGCGCTCGGCGGTGCGGCGGTACAGGCCCGCGGTCCAGCGCCAGGGCTTTTGCGAATTCGACGAGGCGCGCAGTTCGTGGGTCTGGACGTCGATGCCGATCTCCAGGTCGGCGCGGCCGCCGGCGAGCTGGCCGAACTGCGGCAGGCGGTAGTCGTTGCGGGCGTAGCCGTAGAACAGGCTGAAGGCATCGAAATCGTAGGTCGCGCTGATGCCCTTGACCGTGTATTCGGGCGCGGAGTCGAGCACGGTGCCGCGCGAGGCCGTGCCCTGGTCGGTCTCCAGGCTGCCGTAGGGACGATCCGAACGGTAGTCCCAGTAACTGGCATTGATGGTCAGTGCATCGGTGGGCCGGAACAGCATGCGCATGCGCGCCGTCTTGACGTTGGCCGGGTTGATGTTGCGGCGGCCGGTCGCCGGATCGTCGATCCAGCCCTTGTCGTCGTCGTCCGTCATCGAGAAGCGCAGCGCCAGCATGTCGGTGATGACCGGCACGTTGATCATCGCCCTCAGCGAGCGGTTGTCGCCGCCGCCCTGGGTGTGCGACAGGCCGGCCTGGCCCGCGAACGAGAAGGTGTTCATGCGCGCATTGTTGGTGAGGGTGCGGATGGTGCCGCCCATCGAGCCTTCGCCGAACAGGGTGCCCTGCGGGCCGCGCAGCACTTCGACCCGTTCCAGGTCCCAGGCCCGCACGTCCGGCGCGATCGGCACCGTGACGCCGGTGAACGGCAGGTCGTCCAGGTAATAGCCGTTCTCGTTGCCGCCGAGCGAAGTCGATATGCCGCGGATGCTGATCTTGCTGATACCGGAACCGCTCGAATAGGCGCTGACGCCGGGCACGCTTTGCAGCACGTCGCTGATGCTGGTGGCGCCGCGCCGCGCCAGGTCTTCGTTGGAGAAGGCCGAGATCGCGATCGGCACGTCGATCAGCCGTTCGCTGAACTTGCGCGAGGTGACCACCACCGTGGTCACCTCCGGCGCGTCCTCGAGCGCGGTCGGCGCCTGGACGGCGGGTCCGGGTTGCGCCGGCTGGGCCAGCGACAGGGTGGAAAAGGGAAGCGTGAATGCGGCGAGTAGGGCGGTGCAACAGGGTGTACGGATCAAGCGTGGGGAAGACTTCATCTCTGCTCCTGGCGATGTCGATCGACGCCGCGGGTGCGCGGCGGGTGGCTGTGCCGCCACCGGCTACACAACGCATGGCGCCGGGCGGCCCCCCATTCATTTCGAAAATATTTGGTGCGACGCCGTGCCGGAGAACTACTGCATCGTGTAGCGCAGCTGCAGGCCAAGGGTCGGCGGACGCAGGCGCGGCGCGACCAGTTCGCTGCCGGTCGCGCTGTTGACGGCGTCGCGCCGCCGGGTGGCGCCGCGCTCGTCCAGCAGGTTGTCGCCGCTGACGGTCAGCGACCATGGCCCGCGCGCGACGCCCAGGCTGGCGCTGGCATTGGTGATGGGATCGCCGTCGGCGAATTGCGGGAAAGTCGAGGAGGGAGGGATGCCCGCATGGGTGACGCCGACGCACAGGACGGGCTTCCAGCCGGCCAAGGGCGCGAAGCGGTATTCGGCGCTGGCGGCCAGCGTCAGGTCGGGCACGTCGTCGAGCGGCGAGCCGCGTCGGATGCCGGTGCCCGCGACCTCGCCGGCATGGCGCGAGCGATTGATGCCGGCCGCCAGGCTGGCGCTGAAGGACGCATTGGGAGTATAGGCAAGGCTGGCGTCGATGCCATTGGTCTTGATGCCCGGCGACGTGATCAAGCCATTGAGGCCGCTCTGGCCAAGCGGGATGCGCACGGCCACGTCGTTCCAGTCGGTGTGGTAGAGCGCCAGCTCGGCGGCGATGCCGCGCCCGGGGAGGCTGAGTTTCGTGCCCAGCTCGTAGGTCCACAGCGTGTCGGGCCTGATCGACGCCGGCAGGTCGACCTGGTTGGCCGCCGCGATGCGTTCGAAGCCACCCACCTGGTTCTGGCCGGAGCGAAAACCCTTGGCGGCGCTGGCATACACCTGATGCCGCTCGCTGCGGCGCCAGGTCAGCGCCAGCCGGGGGCTCGCGCTGCCGAAACGGATGCTGCTGGTGCTGCTGCCGCCGGCCGGGCCGAAGGCGGTTTCATGGCCGGTCAGGCGGTCGCGAAAATAACGCAGGCCGAGATTGGCCTCGATCCCGGTGCCGGGAAACAGGTAGGCAACGTCGCCGTACAGGGAGCGCGCCAGGCTGCCGGTATGGCTGGCCTGGTCCAGGCTGTACTGCGGCACGACGACGCGGTCGTTGCGCAGCGCGCCACGCTGGTACAGGCCGACGGTCCAGCGCCACGGCGCCGTGGCGGTCGAGGCCAGGCGCAGCTCGTGGGCCGCGAGGTCGATCGCGATGCTCGCCTGCGAGCCCGCGCCAACCAGATTACCCGACTGCGGCAGGTCGAAGCGGTTGCTGACATGGCTGTAGAAGGCAGTCACCGGACCGAAGTCGTAGCTGGCGCTGATGCCCTTGAGCGTATAGCGCAGCGCCGAGTCGTACAGCATGGCCTGGCTGGCGCGGCCGCTGTCGAGCGACATGTTCTGGTAGGGCAGCCGGTTGCGGTAAGTCCACCAGGTGGCATTCAGTTGCAGGGCGTCGCTGGCCTGGAAGCGCATGCGCAGGCGCGCCGTATCGATCGAGGTGCGATTGAGGTCGTGGCGTCCGCCGGGAGCTTCGTCGATCCAGCCGCCTTCGGTCTCGGTGCTGGCGGCGACGCGCACGGCCAGCCGGCCGCGCAGCAGCGGCAGGTTGGCCATCGTGTCGAGCGAGCGGCTGGCGGCGCCATCGCGGGTGAGGCGGGCGCCGGCCTGGGCGGCGAATTCGGTCCGGTCCAGCCGCGCATGGTTGGTCAGCGTGCGCACCGTGCCGCCCATCGAGCCCTCGCCGAACAGCGTGCCCTGCGGACCGCGCAGCACCTCGACCCGCTCCAGGTCCCAGGTGCGCACGTCGGGCGAGATCGGGACCGTGACGCCGGTGAACGGCAGGTCGTCGAGGTAATAGCCATTCGCATTGCCGCCCAGCGAGGTGGCGATGCCGCGGATGCTGATCTGGTCCATGCCCGCGCCGGCTGGCTGGACGCTGACCCCGGCCACCGCGCGCAGCGCATCGGCGATGGAGCGGGCGCCCTGGCGCTGCAGGGCCCGGGCGCTGGCCACCGTGATCGAGATCGGCACCTCGAATACCGGCTCGCTGAACCTGCGCGCCGTGACCAGCACGGACATCGGCGCATCGTCGTCGTCGGTGGTGGGCAGAGAGGCCGTGCGCCGCAGGGCGGCGGCGCCGGGCGCGGTATCGACCACCTCCAGTCGCGAGCCGTACAGCATGCGCGCCAGCGCCTCGCGCGGCGTCATGTGGCCGCGGATGGCCGCCGAACGCAATGCCTGCACCAGGTGGGGCGAATACAGCAGCTGGAATCCGGTCAGCTGGGTAAACCGGACGAGTGCGGCATCCAGCGCCTGTGCGGGAATATCGATGACCCGGATCGCGGCGAGGTCCGGCGCTGCCGCGGCGCCATCGGGCTCGGCGCCGCGCGCATGCGGCAACAGCAGGTACGACACCACCACTAGCAATGCTGCGCACGCACGCATCCAGGCTCCCGGCGAACAAGTTGACAACGTCGGCGACAGGCGACCCATCGACGGCTACCGGTGCTACAACGCGCGACCCGGACCTTTCCCCCACTCTTTTCAAAAATATTTTATCAGTAATAAGTCATTGATTTAAAAGACCATTGTCTATGTATAATCATCGCTTTGCTCGATAGAAGCCGAGGCGGGGTAGATGCCGGTCATTGCGTTGTACAAGGATCGACAGAGAAGGCTGATACGGTATGTGCAGCGCTTCCTGCGCAGCCATGCCGAGGCGGAAGACGTCTCCCAGGAGGCTTTCCTGCGTGCCTACGCCGCCGAGGTCGGCGGTGCGACGGAGTTCAGCGAGGCGCTGCTGTACACGGTCGCGCGCAACCTCGCCCTGAGCGAACTGCGCAAGCGGACGACGCGGGAGCATCTGCATGCCGAAGAAGCCATCCGGCTCGACGATGGCGACTTCAGGAACGACCCCGAACGCCAGGCGATCGACCGCAACATGATCGCCTGCGTGGAACGCGCCATGTCGAGCATGCCGCCGAAATGCCTGGAGGTGTTCCAGTTGCGTAAAATCGATGGCTTGAGCCATGCCGAGATCAGCGAACGGCTGGGCATCTCGGTCAAGACGATCGAGCGCCACCTGACCAAGGCGCTCAGGATTTGCAGGGAAACGATGCGCCTGGAAGAGCAGGGAAGCCTGGCCGGACAGGTCATGCATGGAGACGACCATGGGTGAGATATTGCCGTTTTCCGGCGCCCCGACGCCCGAACAGGAGGCGCAGCGCTGGATCGTCCGGATCGACCGAGGTCCGCTGGACCCCGGCGAACGCGGCGCGCTGCAGGCATGGCTGGCGCAGGATCCCTTGCATGGCCGCCTGCTGGACGAACACGCCCGCCTGTGGCACGCGGCGGGCAAGGCGCGCGCCGTGGCCAACGATGCCGCCGCGCCGCAGCCGGCGCCCGCCAGGCGCCGTCGCTGGCCCGGTGTCGCCGCCGTCGCGGCCTCGCTGGCCGCACTGGCGATCTGGTTCGGCATGCCTGGCGACGGGCACCGGAACCTCACGCTGCAGACCGCCGCCGGACAGCACCAGCGCGTAACGCTCGACGATGGGTCGCATATCGACCTCAATACCCGCACCCGCGCCGAAGTGAATTACCAGCCGCGGCGGCGCCAGGTCGTGCTGGTCGAAGGGGAAGGGTATTTCGACGTGGCCAAGGACGGCAGCCGCCCCTTTACCGTGGTCGCCGGCGCGACCACGGTGCGGGCGGTCGGCACCCGATTTTCGGTCCGGCGGCAGGCGGACGGCAGGGTCGACGTGGTCGTGCACGAAGGCGTGGTGGAGGTATCGCGCGCGGGCGCCGCGCCACAGGCGGGCAAGGCGCCGGCACGGCTGGAAGCGGGGCAGGCGCTGGCGGCGACGGCGGCCGGCCTGGAAACGCGCACGCTCGCCCCCGAGCGCCTGCCGCAGCTGCTGGCCTGGCAGCAGGGCCGCGTGAACTTCGACAATGCGGCGCTGCCGGCCGTGCTGGCCGAGATGAGCCGCTACAGCGAGCAGCCGATCCTGCCGGGAGACGCCGGCCTGGCGTCGATCCGGATCTCGGGGTCGTTCTCGACGCGCGAGACGCAGGCCTTCCTGCGCACGCTCGAGCAGGCGTTCGCGCTGAAGGTGGAGCGGCGCGGCGATCGCTACCTGGTGGTCGCGCGCATCGGCGCCACGCGGCAGGATGCGGCCGGATCCGGCGGCCCGCGCCGATGATCCCGGCCCGGCCGCATCACACCGTGTCGGCAATCACGACCCGATTGCGTCCGCCTTTCTTTGCCGCGTACAGCGCGCGGTCGGCCATCTGCAGCAGATCCTGTTCTCCCTCGCACTGTCCGCGCCATTCGGCAACGCCGAACGAGGCCGATACATTCGAGATGGTCTGGCCCTGGTGCTGGATGACGATCGCGGTCAGCGATTGCCGGATCGATTCGGCACACTTCGCCGCTTCTTCGGCGCCGCAATCCGGCAGCATCAGCACCAGTTCCTCGCCGCCGTAGCGGCACACGACGTCGCTCGCGCGCACCCGCTGCAGGATGACGCGGCTGGCCGCCTGCAGCACCAGATCGCCGCCGTCGTGACCATAGCTGTCGTTGATGCGCTTGAAATGGTCCAGGTCCAGCATCACTACCGCGCACACGCTGCCGCTGCGCTGGACGCGCGCCAGTTCGCGCTTGAGCGACTCGTCGAAGAAACGCCGGTTGTACAGGCCGGTAAGCGGGTCGACGGTCGACTGGTGACGCAGGGTGTTGCGCAGCGAGACATTGCTGATGGCGAGGCTGAGCTGCTCGGCCAATGTCGCGATGTGCGTGCTGTCGAGCGCATTGTCGTCGCCCCGGTCCGCGGCGACGACGAGGATGCCGATCACGTCGCCCTGGGACACCATGGGGACGCAGGTCTGGGTGTCGCGGCTATCGAGCCAGATCGCTCCATGATCGCAGCACAGGCCGTGTTCTGGCGTGGCGAGATGGACCTTGCCAAGCCGCAAGCCCCAGCAATCCGCGGGCGCCACCGTCGGCGGCGGCGCCTCGGCCAGGCCCCAGCTCGCCCTCAGTTCGAGCACGTCGCGCGAATTGCGGTAGATATAGACCGCGCCCGCCGTCTCCGGCAGCAGCTGGCGCAGGAACACCGGCAGCACACGCTCGAGCTCGGACGGGGTCTTCACGCTGTCCAGTGCCTGCAGCATATTGGCGGTAATCGACAGGCGCTCGGCGCGCACCGCCGACTGTCGCGCCAGCTGCGCATTGCTCTCCGCCAGCGACTTCGACTGGCGCGCCGATTCCGCCTGTTCGTTCAGGCTCCGGATCACGATGTACACCGTTGCAACGATCAGGACCAGGCTGGCGAGGCTGGCGCCGATGCCCAGCGCCGAGTTGTAGCGCAGGGTCGTGGTCAGCTCGTCGCGCAGGCGATTGCGGTGGTCGGCCAGGACACGCTGCTGACGGCCCAGCAGGGTGCGCAGCTCATCCATCAGGAGCTTGCCGCGCTGGCTGGCCACCATGTCCAGCGCCGCCCTGGTGTTGCCGGCTTTCTTGAGGCGGATGGTGCGGTCCATTTCGCGGACTTTTTCCTGGCTGAGCTCGGCAATGCGCGCCACCAGGCGACGCTCCTGGTCGGAGGCGGCGAACTGCCGCAGGTTGTCGAGCGCGGCGGGAATTCCGGCGATGCCGGCGTTGTAGGGGGCCAGGAAATCGTCATCGCTGCCGATCAGGAAGCCGCGCTGGCCGGTCTCGGCATCCTGCAGAAGACTCAGCATGAGGTTGTACGCACGCTCCTTGGCGGCGCCTTCTTTCAGTGCGTCGAGCGTGGCGTTCGCCTGGGAACTGCTGAGTATTGGCAGCGTGGCAAGGCAGGCGACGATGACGATGATCAGGATGCCAAACAGCTTGAGGCTGGAGTCGAGTCGAGAAAGCATGCCGTGCGGAAATAAATGAAGTCGATGGATCATAAGCCCTCCCGCCCGCAGGCGGTAGGGTGAACAGCCAGCCTCATACCCTTCAATTCAGACATTTCGGCTTGCGCCATTGCGCCAATCCGGTCCTCACCGCATCAACCGCATATTGGAAATGCGAATGCTAATAGTAATGCAAATGAGAATGACAATGATTCGCATTAATTTTATAATTGTTTGTGCATCTGGAAGTCCTCCCATGGAGAGAGGACATCGCTCATTACTTGTTTGCCTGAAAGAGACCACATGAATAGACTCGCCGCCCAGGATTCCAAGCGGGGCATGCCTGCCCGCTATCGTCCGACCCCACTTCCGGAGCGCGCCGTCCTGGCTTGCGCCATCTCCGCCTTGCTCATGACGCCCGCATTCGCCCAGGAGGACATGAATATGCCCTCAGGCGTCGAGCCAACGATGCCCCGGATCGACATCGTCGGGCAGCTATCGAACGAAGCAGGGACCAGCACGACGGTCAGTGGCGAGGAACTCGAGCGGGCCAACAACCTGAAAGACGTGGTGCGCCATCAGCCGCTGGTATCCGCTCCCGGTACGGCATCGGGCACGACGCGCAATCGCAGCACCTTCGATCGTTCCGGCACCACGGGATATAACATCCGCGGCATCGAAGGCAACCGTGTTGGCATGGACATCGACGGCATCGAGATGCCCGACGCAACCAGCCGCCCGTATGTGAGCCGCGTGGGCGCCAATACCTTCGGCGTCGGTCGCGACTTCATCGATCCCGAAATGTTTTCCTCGGCCGACATCCTGTTCGGCACGACTTCGGCCAAGCGGTCGGCAGGCGGCATTGGCGGGGCGGTGAGTTTCAAGACCAAATCGGCCGACGACTACCTGCGCGGCAGCAAGGTCGAGTACTACGGCGGCAAGGTCGGCTACGACTCGGCCGACCGCTCCTGGAACGAGAGCCTGACCGCGGCAGGCCGCAGCGGCAACCTGGATGGCCTGGTCAGTTACTCGCGCCGCGATGGACACGCGACGCGGAACAATAGTGACATCGTCGACAGCATGCCCAACGACTGGGATTCGGATGCCTTACTGCTCAAGAGCGCACTGCGCATCGATGCCGCCAATCGACTCGAACTGTCCGCCGACTTCTACCGGCGCACGAACGACACCACGTTCCATGGCTGGGACACGAACAGCACCGTGATCACCGAAAATTTCCAACAGCACAGCAAGACAGCGCGCAACACGGTGCAGTTGACCCATCAATGGACGCCGAACAATGCCTGGGCCGATGTGGCGGATTCCCGACTGTACTTCCAGAGCACCGATACCGAAGACACGACCGACACGACGACCCTGGCGACCAATGCCCGCGTGCGCAATGTTTCCGAGAACGAGACGGCGACCTGGGGCGTGTCGAGCGTCGTCACGAAACGGCTGGACCGGCACCATCTCAGCTATGGCATCAATGCATCGACCCAGGACGTCGAGCGGCCGTGGAATGTCGTCGGCTATATGAAGCCGCAGCCTGACACGACGACGACGCGGGCAGGCATGTTTCTACAGGATGATATTGACTTCGACCTTGGCGGGCGTCGCCTGGTGGTGACGCCGGCCGTGCGTGGCGACTACGTCAGGATCAAGATGCGTGACCTGGGCAATTTCGCTTCGGGCATCCTGACGCCGGCCGACGTGGAAAAGATGTATGGGAGCCCCAGTAATACCATCTGGAGCCCGAGTCTCGGGGTGAGCTACGCGATGATGCCGAACCTGCTGGCGTATGCGCAGTACAAGCGTAGCGGACGTGCGCCCTCGGCCGGCGAGATCTTCGGCACCTGGAACCTTGCCAGCAATTACGCAACCGGCAACCAGTATGCGCTGGTCGGCAACCGCGCGCTGAAAGAGGAAACCAGCGATGCCGTCGAGTTCGGCATCAAGGGCAAGCCGACGCCGGGAATGGCGTTGCAGACATCGGTCTTCTACACGAAGTACAACGATTTCATCGCCTACACGCGCTATACCCGCGCCATGTTCCCAAGCATGTTCACGAACATGCCCGCGCACATCGGCACCACCTACCAGGCGGAAAACCGCGACGACGCCAGGATCTATGGTTTCGAATTCAGCTCCCGGCTCGAACACGGGCAATGGAGCCCGAACGCCAAGGGGTTTTATACGACCTGGGCCGTGGGCCTGAGTCGCGGCGATGCAAAATCGAATTACGCCGGCGACAAGGACGTCCCGCTCGACTCGGTGTTGCCGCGCAAGGCGGTCATCGGCGCCGGCTACGACGCGCCCTCGAAAGCATGGGGACTGAACCTCATCGGCACCTTCGTCGCCGGCAAGCAGGCCGTGGCGACCAACCGGGATGGCTACACCAACGCCGGGCCTGGCTTGACCGATTCCACCACGGTGCTGTTCCGGGTGCCTGGCCGCGCCACGTTCGACCTGGTCAGTTACTGGCAGGTCAACAGCAACGTGCGCCTCGATGCCGGCTTCTACAACCTGGGCGACAAGCGCTACTGGGATTATTCCAGCTCACGCAATCTGCAGCCTTCCGTCGCACGCGACCGGCGCGATATTGAACTGTTGACCGAACCGGGCCGCACGGTGGCCATGTCCTTGCGCATGGCATTTTAAGTAGGACCGCCGGCAAGCGGGAGTGCCGGCGATTTCATCAGGTTTAATTCAATACAGAACGAGGTAGACATGAAAGAACAGAACAATCAGTCCGGGAAGCACGGGCTTCGTCTGGCCATGACGGCCATGGTGGTCGCGCTGACGGCGTCCGCGCCATCCTGGGCAGCCGAAGGCCCTGCCGCACCGGCGGGCGGCCACGGCCTGGCGGCATTCATGGGTAGTTACGACACCGACCGCGACGGCGTGGTCACCCGGGAGGAATATGACACGGTGCGCAAGCAGCGCTTCATGGCAGCCGACACCAACCGCGACGGCTGGCTCAGCGAAGAAGAATACGTGGCCGAATACGAAGGACGCCTGAAGCAGCAATATGCTGGCCGGGCACAGGACGAACGGTACGCCGGCTCGATCAAGCAGGCGCATGTACGCTTCAATATCCTGGACACCGACCGTGACGGCAAACTGACGGTGGAAGAAGACATCGCGATTGCCGACAAGACGTTCAAGCAAAACGACAAGAATGGCGACGGCAAGGTCGACCAGGCCGATGGAGTCAAGAAATGAGGCGCTTGATGTCGACGCGCACGCTGCTGCTGGCGGCGTGGCTGGCCGCCGGGGCCGCGCAGGCGCATACGCCTTTTCTGTTGCCGAACAACTTCGATGTCCAGGCGAAGGGATCGATCGGTGTCGATGCGGGATTCACCGAAAAGTTCTTCGTTTCGGACGTCGCGTTCGGCGATACGGCATTTTCGATCGTCACGCCGCAAGGCGAGCGCATTCCCTTCGCCGACATCCATCAGTTCAAGCAGCGGACGGTAGCGGAGCAACGGCTTCCCGACGAAAAGGGGACGTATCGCCTCAGCACCGGCCCGCGGCTGGGCGCCGTGTTCCGCACCTGGGAGAGGAACGGCAAGACCGAATCGGCACGGGATCCGCAGCAAGTCATGCCGCCAGACGCGAAGTTGCTGGCCCATTACCAGTCGCTGTCGATTTCCGAAGCCTACGTCACTGCCGACAAGCCATCGACCAAAGCGCTGGCGCCGACTGGCAAGGGACTGGAAATCGTTCCCATCACCCATCCGAGCGACCTGTTCGTCGACGAGAAATTCGAATTCGTCGTGCAGTTCGACGGCAAGCCCCTGGTGGACCAGAAGGTCAGTATCTATCGTTCTCCGATGGACCTGGCAAGCCAGAGCACCGTGCAGAACGTTTCGACCGACTCCCAGGGGAAGGCTGTCTTGCCGTTGACGAAGCCGGGACTCTATCTCGCGCTGATCCGGCACCGGGCGCCGGCACCGGCCGGTGCTGCCGCACCGACCTACGGCCATAACTACACGTTGACGTTCCGCGTGCTGGATCAATGATCGGCTGACCGATCTCCCTGCGTGCCTTTGTTTCGTCTTTGAAACAAGGCACGTAGATACTATTGACGTCGGAAGTGCGGTCGCGCGCGCTTTGGCTTATGATGGCGGGTTCCCGACAGTATTCGTCGCTGTTTCCTCAAGCGACCAGACCCTTCCAGCATGAGCACCACCCCGACCATTCCAGGCATCGCCCCAGCCCCCGTCCTGCCATCGCGCCGCCTGTCGGTCGCCCCGATGATGGACTGGACCGACCGCCACTGCCGCGTGTTCCACCGCCAGATCACCCGCCACACCTGGCTGTACACCGAGATGGTCACCACCGGCGCCCTGGTCTACGGCGACGTCGAACGCCACCTGCGCTACGACGACGTCGAGCACCCGATCGCCCTGCAACTGGGCGGCAGCGATCCGGTCGACCTGGCCAAGAGTGCGAAGCTGGGCGAACAATGGGGCTACGACGAGATCAACCTCAATTGCGGCTGCCCGTCGGAGCGCGTGCAGAAGGGCGCGTTCGGCGCCTGCCTGATGAACGAGCCGCAACTCGTGGCCGATTGCGTGAAAGCGATGCGCGACGCGGTCTCGATCGACGTCACCGTCAAGCACCGCATCGGCATCGACTACGACGAGGAATACGGCTTCGTGCGCGATTTCGTCGGCACGATCGCCGATGCCGGCTGCCGGACCTTCATCGTACACGCCCGTAATGCCGTGCTGAAGGGCCTGTCGCCCAAGGAAAACCGCGAAATCCCGCCGCTGCGCTACGCCGTGGCCTACCAGCTCAAGCGCGAGTTCCCGGATCTCGAGATCCTGATCAATGGCGGCATCAAGAGCGACGACGAGATCGCCCTGCACCTGGAACACGTCGACGGCGTGATGCTGGGCCGCGAGGCCTACCACAATCCCTGGACCATGGCAGACTGGGATCGCCGCTTCTACGGCATCGAGGATGGCCGGCCGCGTTCGCGGATCGAGGTGCTGGAGGCGATGATTCCTTATATCGACGAGCAACTGCGCCGCTACGGTCCGCTGGGCCTCAAGCTCAACAGCATCACGCGCCATATGCTGGGTTTGATGCAAGGCTTGCCAGGGGCACGTGCCTTCCGCCAGACCCTGTCCGACTCGAAGAAGCTGGCGCTGGGCGACCCGCGCCTGCTGCTCGAGGCAGCCGCCAGGATGCCGATCGCCGCCTAAGCCGCGCAGATATCCCCCTGAAAAGACGTGCCGCGGCACGTCTTTTTTATTTCTTGTCGGCAAATCGCTACATTTAGTTGCAAGGATGCTCACATAAGTTTCAAAATTGCTTGCTGTGCGGCAATAGCCATTCCATAATGCACTCCTGTTCCCAATATTGCACTGTATCAATGCTGTTGTTGTGCCGAAACAATTCGGACGAGCAAGAGATTTTCTGACGAGGTAGGGGAATTCTTGATTTATCCTGTCGGAAACACCTGAAATCGAGCAGAAACACCGATTCCAGACGCGCATCGCACGGCGCTGATCTCATCCGAGCGAGTTTCGATCAATAAAGTTACAGGGAAAACACGAATGAATTTGAACAACATGAAGGTCGGTACCCGCCTGGCCCTCGGTTTCGCACTGATCCTGGTGCTGCTGGTTGCAGTGGCTGTCGTCGGTATCCTGCGCATGGCGCAGATCCAGGATCGTCTTGACCATGTGGTCAGCGTGAGCAATGTATCGACCAGCCTTGTGATCGAAATGCGTAACAACGTCAGCGATCGCCTGCAGTCGCTGCGCGTCCTGACCCTGATGGCCGACCCGGCCGACATGGAACCGGAAATCGCCAAGTTCAAGGAACAGACCGCCGTCTATAACGAAGCCCAGCGCAAGCTGACGGCCCTGTTTGCGTCGAACGGCAACGACCAGGAAAAAGCGTTGCTGGCCCAGATCAAGGAACACGAAGCCGCCGCCTTGCCGGCCATCGCCCGCGCCACCGAACTCTACCTGGCCGCCAATGCGATGGACGCCACCCGCGTGATGGTGCGCGAAGTGCGTCCGGTGCAGCGCAAGTGGACCGATGCCCTGAATGCCCTGGCCGCCCAGGAACAAAAACAGAACGCCCAGACCAAGGCCGACGCCGAAGCCGCATTCGACAATGCCCGTAACTTCATGCTGGTCCTGCTGGCCCTGGCCGTGGTGCTGGGTGTGGCGGCGGCCGTCGTGATCACCCGCAGCCTGCTCAAGCAGCTCGGCGGCGAGCCTGGCTATACCGCCAAGATCGCGGGCAGCATCGCCCATGGCGACCTGTCGATCGCGATCGACACCAAGGAATCGGACCGCGGCAGCCTGCTGGTCGAGATGAAGGAAATGCGCAACAGCCTGGTCGATATCGTCTCGCAAGTGCGCCGCGGCACCGAAACCATCGGCACCGCCTCGCGTGAAATCGCCGCCGGCAATATCGACCTGTCCTCGCGTACCGAACTGCAGGCCAGCTCGCTGGAAAAGACCGCCTCGGCGATGGAGCAGCTGACTTCGACCGTCAAGCAGAACGCCGACAATGCCCGCGAAGCCAATGCACTGGCCGCCGCCGCATCGGACGTGGCCCGCAAGGGTGGCGACGTGGTGTCGCAAGTGGTCGGCACCATGGGTGAGATCAATGGCTCGGCCAGCAAGATCGCCGACATCATCGGCGTGATCGACGGCATCGCCTTCCAGACCAATATCCTGGCGCTGAACGCGGCAGTCGAAGCGGCCCGTGCCGGCGAACAGGGCCGCGGCTTTGCGGTCGTGGCGTCCGAGGTGCGTAACCTGGCCCAGCGTTCGGCCGCGGCAGCAAAAGAAATCAAGACCCTGATCGACGACTCGGTCGCCAAGGTCGAGCGTGGCAGCAAGCTGGTCGGCCAGGCCGGCGTGACGATGGATGAAGTGGTGTCGAGCGTCAAGCGCGTGACCGACATCATGAGCGAGATCGCCAACGCCAGCGCCGAACAGAGCGCCGGCATCGCCCAGGTCAACACCTCGATCATCGAGATGGATGGCATGACCCAGCAAAACGCCGCGCTGGTGGAAGAAGCCGCCGCCGCCGCCCAGAGCCTGCAGGACCAGGCCGGCGAACTGGCCCGCGTGGTCAGCATCTTCAAGCTGGAAGAAGGTGAACAGTTCCAATTCGAGGCGCAGGCGCCAGTCGCGACCACCACCGCGGTGGTGGTTCGTCCGGCCGCCAAGCGTCCAGTACCGCCGGCGCCGAAAAAGCCCGCCGCCGCCAGCGCCGCGGTGAATCCGGACGAGGCCGAAGTTGCGCCGAAGCCGAAAAAGGCAGCTGCCACCGTCGGCAACGACGAGTGGGAAGAATTCTAAGCACGCATTACTGGTAGTTCTACGCCGGCCAGCAGTGCGGCGTCTAGCGAAGCATCACGACATTCAACTCTTAAAAACCTTATTGGGGAAATCATGAAAAACCTGTCCGCCAAGCTGTTCGTTGCACTGACCCTGACCGGCGCCGCCTGCGCCAGCTTCGCCGCCGAAACCCCGGCGTCGTTCGATCCGAAGAAGTGCACCATCGAATACCCGAAAGCATCGCTGATGAACGAAGAGCAGGGCACCACCTCGGCCTCGTTCCTGGTCAATGCGGACGGCACCGTGGCGGAATCGAAGATCGACAAGTCGAGCGGCTTCAAGAACCTGGACCGCGCGCTGGTCAAGGGCCTGACCTCGTGCAAGTTCAAGCCGGGCACCAAGGATGGCGCACCGGCCCAGACCTGGACCAAGGTCGACTACGCCTTCAAGCTGGACTGATACCTTCCCCCCTTTGCACAGCCGGCTTCCATCGCCGGCTGTGTTTTTGCAGCCTCCGCCTTCCTCCCGCCTTTTTCCTCCGCTGTTACAAGTTTGTAGCGGCATGTATCCGCTGTAAAGACTTCCTTCAGTTCATCTTTTTGGCGCGCCGGCTCGCTATAGTGGTTTCACACCAACCGCAATGGAGAGCACCATGAAAACCATCCTCGCCACCGCCGCCGCCATCCTGATCGGCAGCGCCGCATTTGCCCCCGTGCAGGCCCAGGCCGCTCACCCGCGGGCCGACGTGATCGTCATCAAGAAGGCGCCGCCGGCGCCACGCCGCGAAGCCGTGCCCGCCGCGCGTCGCGGCCATGAATGGGTATCGGGTTACTGGGACTGGAACGGCCGCCGTCATGAGTGGGTCGCCGGCCACTGGGAGAAAGTACGTCCGGGCTACGCCTACCAGCGCGCGCAATGGCGCCAGGACCGCAATGGCTGGTACCTCGAGCGCGGCGGCTGGCACCAGGTGCGCCAGGTCGCCGGCTACCGGAATCGCGACCGCGATCGCGACGGCGTCCCGAACCGCCACGACGCCCGTCCAAACAACCCTTACCGCTACTGATCAGGGTGGGTCGGACCGGGAGGCGGCGAGGTCGCCGCCGCACACCTGGTTGCGGCCCGATTGCTTGGCCTGATAGAGCAGGGCGTCGGCGCGCTCCACCAGCGCGGTGGCGCCGCCCTCCGCCATGCCGGCGCCGGCAATGCCGGTATGCACGCCAACGCTGACCGTCACGACCCCGGCGCCATTGCCGGCATGCGGGATCGCCAGCGCCATCACCGCCTGGCGGATGCGCTCGGCCACCATCCTGGCGCCGGCCGGATCGGTATCCGGCAGCAGGGCCACGAATTCTTCTCCACCAAAGCGCGCGGCCAGGTCGGCCGGACGCACGAGGCTGTCCTCCAGCGCCTGCGCCACCTGGCGCAGGCAGGCGTCGCCGGCCACGTGGCCATAGGTGTCGTTGTAGCGCTTGAAGTAATCGACGTCGAACATCAATAGCGACAGCGGCGCGTTGCTGCGCGCCGCGCGCGCGAACTCGTGGGCGAGCGCTTCCTCGAAGCGGCGCCGGTTGGCGATGCCGGTCAGGCTGTCGTGGTCGGCCAGGACCGTCAGGGCGCGGTTATGTTCCTGCAGCAGTTCGCGCGCCTGCAGCAGTTCGTGCTCGAGGTGGTCGCGGATCACGATCTGGCGCACCAGGCGCCGGCCAAAATAAAGCAGCAGCAAGATGGCGACGCAGGTGACCGCGGCCTGGGCCAGCATCGACTTCAGCCATTTCTCCAGGATTTCCTTCTTTGACTGGGCGGTGGCCACGATCAGCGGATAGGTTTCCAGGTGGCGGTAGCTGTACAGTCTTTCGATGCCGTCGATCTTGGAGCGCAGCATGGCGGTGCCGGCCGGGCCGGTGCGCTGGTACATCTGGTGCACCGGGCCGGTGCTGACGTCGGCGCCGATCAGCTTTGCGCTGTGCGGCAGGCGATAGATCATGGTGCCGTCGTCCAGGGTCAGCATGATCACGCCGGCATCGCCGACGTCGAAGCTTTCGTACAGGGTCGAGAAGTATTCGATGCGGATCGTGCCGAGCGCGACGCCGGCGAAGCTGCCGTCCGGATTGTTCAGGCGGCGCGAGATCGGCAGCACCCAGTCGCTGCTGGAACGGCTGCGCACCGGCTTGCCCACGTGGACGAAGCGGTCCGGATTCTTGCGGTGGTACTGGAAGTATTCGCGGTCGTCGACCGTGTACAGCGGGATGCGGTCCTGCGAGGTCATCAGCCAGTGGCCATCCTCCCCGAACACGAACAGGCCGTGCAATTCGTCGACCCGGGTCACCATATTCTTGAGGTGCAGTTGCAGGCGCGCGCGCGCATCGCCATCCGTCCCATCGGTCTCGACCCGCTCGACCACGCCGGCCAGCACCGTATCCACCACCCGCACAGCGCTTTCGGCCTGGGCCGCGAGCGCGTGCGACATATTGGTGGTGGCCACCGCCACTTCCGCCAGGCGCTCCTGGCGCGCGCGCCAGCCGTCCCAGACCTGGATGGTTAGCAGCAGCAGGCATAGTGCGACGACGAACAGCACGGCGTTGCGCACTGCGGGACGTTTTTCGGCGGTCAGGCGTGATATTTCGGGAGCGGTACTCTGGTCTGGCATAGATCGGATCGTCGCCCTGCGCGGCGCCCGTAACATGGCGGCGGAGAGGGCGACTCGAATTTCTCTGAGAAAACTCACGAATTGTCGCACATCAAGCGTTATCCAGCCGCCAAGTTGATGCTTTTTACATCTGTGTCAATGTATTTACTTGAAATGTAAAGTCGGTTCAGGCGACGCGCAAGCCAAGTTCGCTGACCAGTTCGGCGGCCTGGCGCGGCGTGATCCAGGCGCCCTGGAACAGCTTGACGTCGGCCAGGGTGATGCCGCCCAAGTCGGCTTCGCGCAGGTCGGCATTGTCGAAGCGGGCCTGCTTCAGATTGGCGCCGCGCAGGCTGCCGCCCTCGAACACGGCCTCGCGAAAATCGCAGGCCGCCAGGTCGGCGTCGCCGAAGTCGAGCTGGACCAGTTTCGCTTTCCTGAACGACATGCGGCGCAGGTCGGCGCCGACGAGCAGGCAATCGGCGAATTCCAGGCCGAGGTGGGCCGCTTCTTCGAAATTGGCGCCGGTCAGCTTGCAGCCCGTGAACGCGAGGGAAGCCAGGTGCGCGCGGCGCCAGCTGCTGTTGTTCAGGTCGCAGCCCTGGAAACGGGCGTCGGTGAGGTCGGCCGCTTCGAAATCGGCTTGGCGGCCGCGGCAGCGTTGCCAGGTGGTTTGGGCCAGCTTGGCGGCGTAGAACGAGGTTTCGGCGATGGCGCAGCTGGCGAAGCTGCAGCCGCGCAGGTCGAGCCGCGACAGGTCGGCGCCGGAGAGGTCGCAGTCCTGGAAGGTGAGTGGGGCCTGGGCCAGGGCCGCTTCGACATCCGCGCGCGCAAGGGTTTGTCCGACGATCTGCATGAGTACTCTCGTAAAACAAAAAAGGCCACGTGCCGGAGCAGGTGACCTTTTTCATGAATTCGGTGGGGTGGCTGATGGGACTCGAACCCACGACAACAGGAATCACAATCCTGGACTCTACCAACTGAGCTACAGCCACCATTGTCTTGCTTTTCTATCTCTGCATTGCCGAGACAGAACGAGATTATAAGGGCTTCATCCCGAACTGGCAAATTTAAATGTGCACCCCTGGCGGCCAGCCCGGCGGAAAGGGCAGGACCACCTCATGGACCGGCGGATCGATGCCCAGCAGGCTGCGAAACGCCGCGCGCAGGGCGGTGGCGCTGGCGCTGGTGTAGCCGGTCAGGCTGGCGGGGATGGCGCCCGGTGCGCGCAGCAGGCTGCCCGCGGCCAGCAGGCGCGCGAGCTGGCGCGCGACAGCGTCGCCGGTGTCGACCAGGGCCACATCAAGCCGGCCGGCATCCTTCAGCAGGCGCTCGATCGAGGCGCGCACCAGGGGATAGTGGGTGCAGCCCAGCACCAGGGTGTCGGCGCCTTGCGCCAGCAGCGGGTGGATGAAGCGCTCCAGCATGGCCATTGTGGCGCCCGAATCGAGTTCGCCGAACTCGATCTGGTCGGCCAGGCCAACGCAGGGCTGCAGCAGGAATTCGGCGCCCGAATCGAGGTGGACCTGGTCGCGCAGTTGCAGGAATTTGGCGCCGTTCAGGGTGCGCTCGGTGGCCAGCACGCCCACCTTGCCGCTGCGGGTGAGGCTTGCCGCCGGCTTGAGGCCGGGTTCGACGCCGACGATGGGCAGGCCGGGATGGATCGCGCGCAGCTCGCGCACGGCGGCCACGGTGGCGGTGTTGCAGGCGACGACCAGCGCTTTCGCGCCTTGCGCCAGCAGGAAATCGCCAATCGCCAGCACGCGCTCGACGACGACCGCTTCGGGCTTGTCGCCGTAGGGAGCAAAGCCGGTATCGGCCAGGTAGAGCAGGTGTTCGTGCGGCAGCTGCGCCTGGATGTGGCGCAGCACCGAGAGGCCGCCGACGCCCGAGTCGAAGATGCCAACCGGAGCGTCGGGGAGGGTCATGATGCCGTGTGAATCAAGCGACCGTGACCGGCACGGCTTTCAGCGATTCGATCTTCGCCGACCATTCTTTCGGGCCGGTGTTGTGGACCGAGGTGCCGGTGGAGTCGACGGCGACGGTGACCGGCATGTCGGTGACGTCGAACTCGTAGATCGCTTCCATGCCCAGGTCCTCGAAGCCGACGACCTTCGCGGACTTGATCGCCTTCGAGACCAGGTAGGCCGAGCCGCCGACCGCCATCAGGTAGGCCGACTTGTGCTTCTGGATCGACTCGATCGCCGCCGGGCCGCGCTCGGCCTTTCCGATCATCGAGATCAGGCCGGTCTTTTCGAGCATCATGTCGGTGAACTTGTCCATGCGGGTGGCGGTCGTCGGACCGGCCGGGCCGACCACTTCTTCGCGCACCGGGTCGACCGGGCCGACGTAGTAGATCACGCGGTTGGTGAAGTCCACCGGCAGCGATTCTCCCTTGGCCAGCATGTCCTGGATGCGCTTGTGCGCGGCGTCGCGGCCGGTGAGCATCTTGCCGTTCAGGAGCAGGGTCTGGCCCGGCTTCCAGGAGGCGACTTCCTCTTTGGTCAGGGTGTTCAGGTCGACGCGCTTCGATTTCTCGGTGTCGGGCGTCCAGTTGACGTCGGGCCAGGTCGACAGCGCCGGCGGTTCGATATAGGCCGGGCCCGAGCCGTCCAGCACGAAGTGGGCGTGGCGGGTGGCGGCGCAGTTCGGGATCATCGCCACCGGCTTCGAGGCCGCGTGGGTCGGGTACATATTGATCTTCACGTCCAGCACGGTGGTCAGGCCGCCCAGGCCCTGGGCGCCGATGCCCAGCGCGTTGATCTTGTCGCACAGCTCGATGCGCAGCTCTTCGAGCTTGTTCTGCGGGCCGCGCTGGCGCAGCTCGTACATGTCGATGTCTTCCATCAGCGACTCTTTCGCCATCAGCATCGCCTTCTCGGCGGTGCCGCCGATGCCGATGCCGAGCATGCCCGGCGGGCACCAGCCGGCGCCCATCAGCGGCACGGTCTTGAGCACCCAGTCGACCAGCGAGTCGGACGGGTTGAGCATGACGAACTTGGTCTTGTTTTCCGAGCCGCCGCCCTTGGCAGCGATCTTGACGTCGACGGTATCGCCTTCGACCAGTTCCATGTGGACCACGGCCGGGGTATTGTCCTTGGTGTTCTTGCGCTCGAAGTGAGGGTCGGCCACGATCGAGGCGCGCAGCTTGTTGTCGGCGAAGTTGTACGCGCGGCGCACGCCTTCGTTGACGGCGTCGGTGACGCTGCCGCTGAAGCCTTCGAAGCGCACGCCCATGCCCACCTTGAGGAACACGTTGACGATGCCGGTGTCCTGGCAGATCGGGCGCTTGCCTTCGGCACACATGCGCGAGTTGGTCAGGATCTGGGCGATCGCATCCTTCGCGGCCGGGCTTTGCTCGGTCTCGTAGGCGCGTGCCAGGTGCTGGATATAGTCGGCCGGGTGGTAGTAGCTGATGTACTGCAGCGCGGCCGCGACGGATTCGATCAGGTCTTCCTGGGTAATGACGGTTGCCATGGTGGGAAATCTCTCGTGATGGAGTGTCGGAGTATCGTTATCGTTGTGGTGTTACGGGTGCTTCAATGCTTTTCGCTGTGCGTCATGGTGGTGATGCGGTCGGTCCACGAAATCGCCAGGGCCGAGACCAGGAAGGCGACGTGGATCAGCGTCTGCCACATGAGGGTCTTCTCGCTGTAGTTGGCGGCGTTGATGAAGGTCTTGAGCAGGTGGATCGACGAGATGCCGATGATCGCCATCGCCAGCTTGGTCTTGAGGACCGACGCGTTCACGTGCGACAGCCATTCCGGCTGGTCGGGGTGGCCTTCGAGGTGCATGCGCGAGACGAAGGTTTCGTAGCCGCCGACGATCACCATGATGAGCAGGTTCGAGATCATGACCACGTCGATCAGGCCCAGCACGACCAGCATGATGACGGTTTCGGTCAGGCGCTGCGGACGATTGCCGGACAGGCCGACGGCATCGATGATGTGGTTCAGCGAATCGACGTTGCCCATGGCGGCGCCGATCAGGTCGACGAGTTCGACCCAGAAGTGGAATACGTACACGCACTGCGCCAGGATCAGGCCGAGGTACAGCGGCAGCTGCAGCCAGCGGCTGGCGAAGATCAGGTTGTTCAGCGGGGACAGCTTGCGGATTTGCTTGCTTGGTTCGAGGGCGGACATCGGGATGAAACTCCAGGGGAATGCGAAAAAATTCAGCTCAGCATTCTACACCGGAGCTTGTCGATGAGGTTGACCGCGCGCCGCCATGCGCCGCCACTTGCACACATTGCAACGGCTGGCGTTAGAATGAAGGCCGACGACAGCGGGCACTGCGATCCGCCCAGGGGTTGCCATGTAAGGGCTCAGTAAGCGAGCCCCCCTATGGTATCTGGCATAACCTACTACATTAATATGGAGACTAGTATGGCCGAGAACGAGACCACCCAAGAGCAATCCCAGGGCCTGCAGGAGCACCGCGTGTTCCAGCCGCCAAAGGAGTTTGCCGATAAGGCCGCCGTCAATGGCATGGCCGCCTACGAAAAACTGTGCGCCGAAGCCGAGAATGATTACGAAGGTTTCTGGGCTCGGCTGGCGCGCGAGAACCTCGACTGGCACAAGCCGTTCACCTCGACCCTCGACGAATCGAACGCTCCCTTCTACAAGTGGTTCGCCGACGGCCAGCTGAACGCCTCGTACAACTGCCTCGACCGCAACCTGGAAAACGGCAATGCCGACAAGACCGCCATCATCTTCGAGGCGGACAACGGCGCGGTCACGAAAGTCACTTACCGCGAGCTGCACGAGCGCGTCTGCAAATTCGCCAACGCCCTGAAATCGCGCGGCATCAAGAAGGGCGACCGCGTCGTCATCTACATGTCGATGTCGGTCGAAGGCGTGACCGCGATGCAGGCCTGCGCCCGCATCGGCGCCACCCACTCGGTGGTGTTCGGCGGCTTTTCCGCCAAGTCGCTGCAAGAGCGCATCATCGACGCCGGCGCCGTGGCCGTCATCACGGCCGACGAACAGCAGCGCGGCGGCAAGGCGCTGCCGCTCAAGGCCATCGTCGACGAAGCCCTGGGCCTGGGCGGCTGCGACACCGTCAAGGACGTGATCGTCTACAAGCGCACCGGCGGCAACATCAACTTCAAGGAAGGCCGCGACATCTGGCTGCACGAACTGGTCGAAGGCCAGTCGGCCGAGTGCGCGCCTGAATGGGTCGACGCCGAGCATCCGCTGTTTATCCTCTATACCTCGGGCTCGACCGGCACGCCAAAAGGCGTGCAGCACTCGACCGGCGGCTACCTGCTGTGGGCCGCGCTGACCATGAAGTGGACCTTCGACCTGAAGCCCGAAGACGTCTACTGGTGCACCGCCGACATCGGCTGGATCACCGGCCACACCTATATCGCCTACGGTCCGCTGGCCGTCGGCGGCACGCAGGTCGTGTTCGAAGGCGTGCCGACCTTCCCGAACGCCGGCCGCTTCTGGCAGACCGTCGAGAAGCACAAGGTCAGCATCTTCTATACGGCGCCGACCGCGATCCGTTCGCTGATCAAGGCGTCCGACCTGGACGAGAAAGTCCATCCGAAGAACTACGACCTGTCCAGCCTGCGCCTGCTCGGTTCGGTCGGCGAGCCGATCAATCCGGAAGCCTGGATGTGGTACTACCGCAATGTGGGCCAGGAGCGCTGCCCGATCGTGGACACCTTCTGGCAGACCGAGACCGGCGGCCACATGATCACCCCGCTGCCGGGCGCGACCCCGATGGTGCCGGGTTCCTGCACCTTGCCGCTGCCGGGCATCATGGCCGCCATCGTGGACGAGGCCGGCGCCGACGTGGCGAACGGGCAGGGCGGCATCCTGGTCGTCAAGCGTCCATGGCCGTCGATGATCCGCACCATCTGGAACAACCCGGACCGCTTCCGCACCAGCTACTTCCCGGATGAACTGGGCGGTAAATACTACCTGGCCGGCGACGGCGCGATCCGCAACAAGGACACCGGCAACTTCACGATCACGGGCCGCATCGACGACGTGCTGAACGTGTCGGGCCACCGCATGGGCACCATGGAGATCGAGTCGGCGCTGGTGGCCAATCCGATCGTGGCCGAGGCGGCGGTGGTGGGTCGTCCCGATGAAACCACGGGCGAATCGATCTGCGCCTTCGTCGTGCTCAAGCAGGCGCGTCCGACTGGCGAGGAAGCCAAGAAACTCGCCAACGAACTGCGCGCCTGGGTTGGCAAGGAGATCGGTCCGATCGCCAAGCCGAAAGAGATCCGTTTTGGCGACAACCTGCCGAAGACCCGCTCCGGCAAGATCATGCGCCGCCTGCTGCGCGTGCTGGCCAAGGGCGAGAACATCACGCAAGACGTGTCGACGCTCGAGAATCCGGCCATCCTGGAGCAGTTGAAGGAATCGGCTTGAGCTACAATGCCTGAGCAACCTGCCTGCATTGGCTCACAAGGCTGATGCAAGGCTTGCCCGCCTGCTCGCGAGAGGGGCGGGATTTTTTTGCGTGGGTGATGAACGGCGTTGGCCGCCTGGTAGGGTGGAGGGCTCTGCCCTCCACGCGTTCAACCGGCTCAATCAATATTGCCGGCCTTGTACTGCCGGGAATACTTGCTATAATAGGCGGCTTCGTGGAAAGCCACGAAAGAACCCATCAGGAGAGATGGATGAGTGGTTTAAGTCGCACGCCTGGAAAGCGTGTATAGGTTCATAGCCTATCGGGGGTTCGAATCCCCCTCTCTCCGCCAAAATCCCAAAAATAGGCCACCGTTTCGGTGGCCTATTTTTTTGCGTCTTTCGCGCGCCAGGAAATCGCTCCCGCACCCGGCTAATAATTTCCTTGTGGAAATTGTTAACAATCGTTTGCCAGAGTTGTCAATGTTCAGTCGAATCCGGCCGACCATGCTAATGTAGTGAGCATAAACTAACCTGCGCTTATTTCATCCGTGGACGTTCCCAAAACAAGAGCGTCGTCCATGCCCCTTAGATATGAGTCTATTTCCGAGAAAAGCTAAACCAACAGTCGGCGATAATTCATTATGTGCGGTGCACCTGCCGGTTCCCGCAGCCAACCAG
Source organism: Telluria beijingensis (assembly GCF_030770395.1). GTDB lineage: Bacteria > Pseudomonadota > Gammaproteobacteria > Burkholderiales > Burkholderiaceae_D > Telluria > Telluria beijingensis. Next base: position 5,698,914 of record NZ_CP132480.1, read on the forward strand.
TCGACCAAACTGCTGCTGGTGGACGACGAGCCGCGCATGCTCTCGTCGCTGCAGCATTTGCTCAGTCACCGCCATTTCGACATCGACACGGCCAGTTCCGGCGCCGAAGCCCTGGCCTGCCTGTCCAGCACCCGCTATGACTTGATACTGCTGGACCTGAGTCTGGAAGACATGGATGGCCAGCATGTCATCGACTTCATCAATACCCACCGCATCGAGACCGACGTCATCGTCGTCAGCGGAAACATGCGCATCGATGCCGCAATCGGCGCCTTGCGCGGCGGCGCCCACGATTTCTTGCGCAAGCCGTTCAGCCAGCACGACCTGTTCAAGACCATCGACCACGTCCTGACCCAGCGCCGGCTGCGCCAGACCAACCGCGACATCGCCTACCAGCTCGAGCTGTCCGAGCGCACCTACCGCTACATGGTCGATGCCTCGCCCGATCTCATCTACATGGTCGAACCAGAAGGGCGATTCACCTTCGTGAACGACCGGGCCTGCCAGATGCTGGGCTACGATCGCCGCGAACTGATCGGCAAGCATTATTCGATCCTCGTGCACGAAGAAGACTTCGCCCGGGCGCGCTATGCCTTCAACGAACGGCGTTCCGGAGACCGGGCCTCGCGCGATGTCGAGCTGCGCATGACGCTCCGGCCGGATGCCACCCGCGCCGACAACCCCGGCGAGACCTCGCTGATCGTGTCGCTCAATGCCGTCGGCATGCACCAGGACCAGGTCGAGCAGGGCGCGCCAAGGTATATCGGCACCTACGGCATCGCGCGCGATATCACGGCGCGCAAGCAGGCCGAAGCCGTCATCCTGCACCAGGCCTATCACGATGTGTTGACCAACCTGCCGAACCGCCTGCTGTTCAGGGACCGGCTCGGCCAGGCCATCCTGCAGTCGCGGCGTAACGGCACCGAGCTGGCGGCCATGTTCATCGACCTCGACCGGTTCAAGCAGGTCAACGACACGCTCGGCCACGACAAGGGCGACGAACTGCTGCTGCAGGTGACGGCCCGCCTGAAAAGCTGCCTGCGCAAGGGCGACACGCTGGCGCGCCAGGGCGGCGACGAATTCACCGTGGTCCTGCCCGACCTGCATTCACGCGACGACGCGCGCTTGGTAGCCGGCAAATTCCTGGAATGCCTCAATATGCCCTTCGACCTGGGAGGCAATGAAGTGGTCATTTCCGCATCGATCGGCATCGCGGTCTTTCCCCATGATGGAGACACGATCGATACGCTGATGCGGCGCGCGGACGTCGCCATGTATTACATCAAAGGGCAGGGCAAGAATGGCCAGGCATTCTATGTCGATACGATGGAATAGGACTGCCGATCAATCCTGGTCGGGAATCCAGGCAACCAGGTCGGTCACGCCGATATCCACGCCCGACTGCGACAACAAGGTGCTGGCCTGGCCGCGATGATGGGTCTGGTGATTAAAGAAATGCAGTAACAGGCTTCCGAAATTCTTCCTGAATTCTCCCCGCGAATTCCTGTATGACACCGGCTGCGCCAGGTCGGTATCCGATATCTCGGCCGCTAGTGCCTCGATGATGGCATCGAGCCGCATGCGATGTTCGCGCAGCACACCGATATCGTCGCTATACCGATGGGTGAGACCGGTCGGCGCGGCGATCTCTTTCATTGCCGCCAAAGCGGTGATATTCGCCGGATGCGCCTGGAAGCGCTGCAGCCAGATGGTGTCGCCGGCGACGAGATGGTTCAGGGTGCCCATGATCGACCCGAAGAACGCTCCACGCTCGGCGTGCAGCGCGTTTGCGGACAAGGTCGCGGCTGCCGCATAGACCCTGGCATTCATTGTGGTGTTGTACGACGCTAATAGAACGATGTCTTCACGGGTTGGCATGTTGTCGATTCCTTGGATTATCAAGCGCGATAAAGATGGGGCTGATTCTCGCCGCAGCGCTGTCGTCGCTGGAGTACGGCTCAGCAAGCATGAAGACTGTTGTTTTTTAGTGCTATGTATATCGTTCACAGACGCGCACAAATCGTCTTCAGTGGCTAGCCGTGATTTGTACTCAACGATCCGTAATTCACCTTTCGCGATGACGTTTGTCGAAGCGTTGACGGGCAATGCCTTATTTCTCAACGGCTCCAGCTGTTTATTGTAAATACGTCCGAGCATTCCTGGCGGAAATTGTGAAAATATTACTTTGCGGAAATATTATTGAGGAAGAACTAGTAATTTTCGAACAGCAAGACTCTGGTAAAATGTTTTCAGTGCAAGGAATATTGATCAAAGCCAATTTCTTGCTGCGTTAACGATTTCGGTTCGACAGCCAGTCCCGTCGAACTTGCCGTCTGGGCCCGGACCCGCAGACGCTTTTACCATCTTCGTAACTTCTGGAGCTTGCGCCATGCGTCTCAAGTCAGCCTTGCTGTTCACATCTGCCATTCTTGCCTTCCACGCCAATGTCGCGCATGCGAACTTGATCAAGAACGGAGGTTTCGAGTCCAACGTCATCGATACAAGCTATCGGGCCGAAGGCGCGATCATCCACAATGGCGGCATCAGGATCAATGACTGGGTCAACAGCAAGAATGGCACCGATAGCGGCGGCTACGACTTCCTGATGAAGGGCTCCAACGCGCATGAGCATGGCGGCGCGATGCGGCTGCACGGCTACGGTGAGAATTTCTTCAAATCTCCGTCTGGTGGCAATTTCTTCGCCTCCGACCCGGATTACGGTCCAGGGACGCTGAAGCAGTACATCAACGGCCTGGAAGTCGGCACCAAATATACCTTGACCTTCGAGTATGCACTTGCCCAGCAATATTGGTATGAAGGTGCTAACAATAATGTCTGGTGGGAAGTCGGGTTCGGCGGCGTCACGCAGAACACCACCAAGCTGAGCATTCCAGAGCGAGGCTTCAGCGGCTGGAAGACCGCGGCCATGGAGTTCACCGCCACTAGCACCGACGACTGGCTGTCCTTCCTGTCCATGCGCACTTCCTCAGGTGGCCCTCCGTTCATGCTGCTCGACAATGTGAAGCTGGAAGCCGAGCTGAAAGCCGAAGTCCCCGAGCCTGCAAGCTCGGCGTTGATGCTGGCCGGCCTCGGCATGGTGGGCTTCCTCGCACGCCGCCGCCGCAACGGCAAGGCATGACCGGGGTGCGGTACCGGTTGCATCCAGGTGCGGCGACTCGCTTGCGTCCCGCATCACCCCGGTATTGATCGTTCGATCGCAGCAGCGCCATGAATATTTCCCTTGCCGAATTCGCCATCGACCTCGCGCGCACCTGCGTCTGGCTGGTGCTGCTGACGGCCCTGTTCGTCCCGCTCGAGCGCTGGTTCGGCGTTCGTCACGAGCAGCCGGATCGCGCGCTGCGGCACAACCTGGCCTATTATTTCATCAGCAGCCTGGTGCCGATCATGCTGCTCAGCGCGCCGATGGCGCTACTGGCCACCGCCGCCCACCACCTGACACCGGCCGCGCTGAAGACCGTGGTGGCGGATCTGCCGCTGGCGGCGCGGGTCGCGCTGGCCTTCGTGGTCGCCGAAACCGGTTTCTATTGGGGGCATCGCCTGAGCCATGAGATCCCCTGGCTGTGGCGCTTCCACGCGCTGCACCATACTGCCGAGCGCATGCATTTCTTGACCAATACCCGCAACCACCCGGTCGACATGGTCATTACCCGGCTGTTCGGCCTGGTGCCGCTGTACATGCTGGGCCTGGCCGCACCGAGCCTGGCCGGCAGCGCCACGCCGGCCTTGCTGCTGGTGCTCGGCAATGTATGGGGCTTCTTCATCCACGCCAACCTGCGCTGGCGCCTGGGCCCACTGGAGTGGATCGTCTCGACGCCGGCCTTCCACCACTGGCACCACAGCCGCCACGACCACATCAACCGCAACTACGCGTCGACCCTGCCGTTCCTCGACCGGATCTTCGGCAGCTACTACCTGCCAAAGCACTGGCCGGCCGACGTCGGCACCGACACCCCGTGCGCGCCGACGCTGGGCGGCCAGTTGCTCGATCCGATGCTGCCGGCCAGGAAAGCCCCGGCACGGATGGGTGACGCTTAACTGCGTACCGCCAACCGCCCGATAAACTCACGCACCAGCCCATTGAAACGCGCCGGCTGCTCGATCGCGCTCAGGTGCGTCGCATCCGGAATGACTGCCAGCCGCGCGCCCTCGACACCCGCGGCGATGGTTTCCGACATCGCCGGCGGCGTGCCGGCATCGCGTTCGCCGGCGATCACCAGGGTCGGCACGGCGATCTGCGCCAGCCGTCCGGTGGTGTCGACCCCGGCCACCGCCGCGCAGCAACCGGCATAGCCGACCGCATCGGTTCCCGCCACGCGGCGCCGGAAGCGCGCCACCGTGGCCGGGTTGGCGGCGCGGAAGGCGTCGTCGAAATAGCGGCCCATCACGGCGTCGGCGATCGCTTCCACGCCCTCATGCTCGACCTTCGCGATGCGTTCGCCCCACATCGCGCGCGCCGCCTCCGGATAGCCCGATGTGGAATTGGCCACCACCAGCGCCGCCACCAGCCGCGGGTAGCGCAGCGCCAGTTCCTGGCCCACCATGCCGCCCATCGACAGGCCGACCCAGACCACCGGGCCGGTATCCAGTTCGTCCAGCAGGCGCGCCGCGTCGTCGGCCAGTGCGGCCATCGTGTAGGGGCCGGGCGGCGCGTCCGAGCCGCCGTGGCCGCGGTGGTCGTAGCAGATCACGCGGCAGTCGGCGGCCAGCTGATTGGCCAGGCCGTCCCACATGTCCATGTCGCAGCCCAGTGCGTGGCTCAGCACCACCGTCTGGCGCGGCAGGCCGCCATGGCGCGCTTCGCGCACGCTGTAACGCAGGCGCGGTCCGCTCGCGGTGGTGCCGACGCGGCCGACGCCCGGATGGACGACTTCGCCGGGCACGCCAGGGGCCAGCGGGAATTCCAGCTCGCGCAGGATGTGCTGGGCCAGCGAGAAGCCGGTGTTCGCGGCCGGCACGCCGGCATAGATCGCGGCCTGCATCAGCACTTCCTTGAGTTCCTCGCGCGTGAGGCCATTGCCGCTGTCGTCCTGCAGCGCGGCGCGCACGTGCAGCTCGAATTCTTCCCAGCGCGCCAGCGCCATGGTGGTGGCCAGCACGATCACGCGCCGCATGCGCGCCTCCAGGCCGGGCCGGCCCCAGATCTCGTGCCAGGCGAAGCGCGTGATCAGGTTCTGGAAGTCGGCATTGAAGTCGTTGGCGTTGTTCAGCGAGCGCTCCACCCAGGCGTCGCCCAGGATGGCGCGCCGGTTGCGCAGGCCGCGTTCGTAGTCGTGGTCGATCGGGTCGTGGCTCATCGGGTGTCCTCGTCAATTGGTTGGCGCAGCTGCGCGAGCAGCGCACGGGCCGTGGCGGCGCCCGGCTGCGCCGCGTGCACCGGGTCGAACAGGGCGTCCACCCGTGCCGGATCGGCGCCTTCGGCCTGGCGCACCAGCGCCGCCAGGTGCACACCTTCGGCCAGCGCCTGGCGGCTCAGGCTTTCCAGCAGGGCGTGGGCGGCCGGGCGGCCGATGGTCTCGGCCAGCATGGCGGCCGCGCCTTCGGCGAACACCAGGCCCTGCAGGCTGTCGATATTGGCGCGCATGCGCGCCGGGTTCACCTCGAGCGCGCCGAAGGCCTCGGCCAACGCCGCCAGCGCGCCGTGGGCCGACAGGAACAGCGTCGGCCATTCGGCCAGCTCGGCCTGCCAGTTGCCCAGGCCGCGTTCGTGCTGCTGGCCCATGCTGCCCAGCAGGGCGGCGGCCACCTGCGGGGTGCGGCTGCTGGCCGCAAGCGCCGTCATGGCCGCCACCGGATTGCGTTTATGGGGCATGGCGGACGAGCCGCCGCGGCCGGCGCCACTTGGCTCGGCCAGCTCGCCGACCTCTCCCTGCGCCATCAGGGCCAGGTCGGTCGCGATCTTGCCCAGGCTGGCGCTGAGCAGCGCTACTTCCAGGCCCAGGCGCACCCACTCGTCGCGCTGGGTATGCCAGGCCGCGGGTGGATTGCCCAGGCCCAGCGCCGCCGCCATGTGGCTGGCCACCTCGTCGCCGTGCTCGCCCAGGGCCGAGCGGGTGCCGACCGCGCCGCCCAGCTGCAGTTGCAGGGCGTCGTGCGCGGTCGCGCGCAGGCGCCGGCGCGCGCGCACCAGGGGCGCGGCCCATTGCGCCGCCTTCAGGCCGAAGCTGCTCACCTGGGCCGGCTGCATCAGGGTGCGCGCCAGCACCGGCGTGTCCAGGTGCCGCTCGGCCAATGCCAGCAGCGATTCGATCAGGCGATCGAGGTCGCGCTCGAGCAGCGCCAGCGCCTCGCGCGTGACCAGCGCCATGGCGCTGTCGAGCACGTCCTGGCTGGTGCTGCCGCGGTGGACGAAGGTGGATGCTTCCTGGTCGTACAGGGCCACCGCCGCCGTCAGTTCCTTCACCAGCGGGATGGCCAGGCTGCCGGCGCGACGGCCGGCGCGCACCAGGGCCGGGATGTCGTACAACGGCGCCTTGCACACGCCGGCGATGGCGCGCGCGGCGCCGTCCGGGATCACGCCATGCGCGGCCTGGGCCGCGGCCAGCGCCTGTTCGAAGTCGAACATGGCCTGCACGATGGCGCCGTCGTCGAACACGGCGATCATCTCGGGCGACGACAGGAAACCGTCGAACAGCGCCACGCTCATGGCGCGCCGCCGTAGTCGAAGAACACGGTCTCCTGCTCGCCCTGCATGCGGATGTCCCAGTTGTAGCTGGCGGGGCCGGTCTTGCGCGCCACCAGGGTGGCGCGGCGCTCCGGCGGCACCTGGTTCAGCAGGGCGGCGCGATCGAGGTCGTCGTCTTCCAGGAACACGGCGCTGAACTGGTGCACCAGCAGGCCGCGCATGAAGACCGTGACGAGGGCCGCCGGCTCGCACGATGCTTCCTGGGCGCGGCCCAGCACCAGCGTGAAGCGGCCCTCGTCGTCGGTCGGCACGCGGCGAAAGCCCGCCAGCGCGTGGTCGCGTTCGCGCTCGATGGTGGCGGCGCCCGGGGTCCAGGCTTCGATCATGCCGTCGCCCACCGGTGCGCCGTCGCCGTCGCGCAGCACGCCGCTGATGGTGATGGTGTCGCTGCCGTCGGCATTGGCGGGCGTGCAGGCGGCGCAGGCCCACTCCCAGGCTTCGTGCGAGAACGGACCGATGGTCTGGGATGGGGTGATGGCGTGGCTCATGGTGGTCTCTCCTGTCACAGGCCGAACGGCGTGGCGTTACGGCCGCGCAGCACGATGTCGAATTCATAGCCCAGCATCTGGTCGCCGACCGTCTCGTCGAGACTGAAGCGCGACACCAGGCGCTCGCGCGCGGCCAGGTCCGAAATGCTCTGGTAGATCGGGTCGAACTCGAACAGCGGGTCGCCCGGGAAGTACATTTGCGTCACCAGGCGCTGCGCGTAGGCGTTGCCGAACATCGAAAAGTGGATGTGGGCGGGGCGCCAGGCCTTGTCGTGGTTGCCCCATGGGTAGGCGCCCGGCTTGATGGTGACGAAGCGGTAGCGGCCGTCGTCGTCGGTCAGCATCTTGCCCCAGCCATTGAAGTTGGGATCGAGCGGTGCATTGTGCTGGTCGCGCTTGTGGCGGTAGCGCCCGGAGGCATTGGCCTGCCACACTTCGAGCAGCGAGTTGCGCACCGGCTTGCCGTCCTCGTCGAGCACGCGGCCGGTGACGACGATTTTGTCGCCCAGCGGGGCGCCATCGCCCTGGGCGGTCAGGTCGGCGTCGAACGGCAGCAGCAGCGACGTCGGCGGCGCCAGGTTGGTCTTGAGCGAGGCCGGCGCATGCACCGCCACCGGGGGCAGGGTGGGGCCGCGTTTCACGGTCGATTTATAGGCGGGGTAAATCAGGCCGGGGTGGCTGCCCGGCGCGAGCGCATCGAATTGCACGGCTATCTCCTTTGGACGTCGGCGGCGCGGCCGCCTGGTTGGGTCATTCCATGGTAGGCAGCCGCACCGGGCTTGAGAAGGCGTCCATGTCGCGCAAGTTGCGCAGATCGCCCAAAACGTGCGTTAATCGCACAAACAGGGGGATTATTTATGGAAGATAACGATGTGACGGGTGAGTCGCCGCCACTGGCGCGCGACCTGATCGCGGGCCTGGACAAGGGCTTGCAGGTGATCGAGGCCTTCGACCAGGAGCGCTCGCGCCTGACCATCAGCGAAGTCGCGGCGCGCACCGGCCTCACGCGCGCGGCGGCGCGGCGCTACCTGATCACGCTGGTCCACCTGGGCTATGCGCGCCAGCACGACAAGGTGTTCTGGCTCACGCCCAAGGTGCTGCGCCTGGGGCAAAGCTACCTGCACTCGGCGCGCCTGCCGCGCATCGTGCAACCGGTGCTGTACCGGCTCGCCTATTCGCTGGGCGAGGCGGCGTCGTGCGGGGTGCTGGAAGAGGACGACCTGGTATGCGTGGCGGCGGTCAGCGCCGGCAAGCTGGTGTCGAGCACCCTGCAGCCGGGCACACGGGTGCCGGCCTGGTGCACCGCCAACGGCCGCGCGCTGCTGGCCAGCCTGGCGCCCGGCCAGGTCGAAGCCAGCCTGGAGCGCGCCGCGCCCGAGCCGTTCACCGAATACACGATCGTCGACCGTGCGCGCCTGCTGCACGAGATAGCGCGCACCCGTGCACAGGGTTATGCCGTGGTGGACCAGGAACTGGAACTCGGCCTGCGCACGCTGGCGGTCCCGATCCGCAATTTCAGGGGAGAGACCGTGGCTGCCATGAACGTCAGCCTGCACGCGGCGCGCATCCCGGCCGGCGAGATCGTCGAGCGCTGCCTGCCGGCCCTGCTCAAGGTGCAGGTCGAGATGGCGGCGCTGCTCTAGGGTTTCAGCCCTCGCCGCGCACCGGCGTGAAGATCTTCTGCAGCAGCGACAGTAACTGCTGGCGTTCGGCATTGGTGAGGGCGGCGGTGGCCTCGGCCTCGAGCTTGGTGACGGCCACCTCGGCCTGGCGCGCCACGCGCTCGCCGCTCGGGGTGAGGATCAGGGTCTGCGAGCGCTTGTCCAGCGGATTGCGCTGGCGCAGCAGCAGGCCGCGTCCTTCCAGGCGGTCGAGCAGGATCGCCAGGTTCGGCGGCGACACGTTGATCGCGTTCGACAGCCGTTTCTGGGTGATGTTCGGGTTCGAATGCAGCAGCGACAGCACCGAAAAATCCACCGCGCGCAGGTCGTACTCGCTCATCCGCTCGTGGAACAAGGGCATGATCGACAGGTAGGCGCGGCGGCAGTTATAGCCGACGAGGCCGAGCAGCACCTCCTGGTCGAGCGGCTGGTCGGCCGCTTCCTGGACGGCATTGACGAATTTTTCGTGCTTCTTGGTCGGCATGGGATCGTGTTTTCCTGGTGAGTGGCCGATTATAAATCATAGTCATTATAGAAAATAATGACTGTGGGGTCAGCAAGGCCCCAGGCGTCCGTCGCCGCGCTTGTCGATGGGCTAACATTGCATGGTTCACCATACCGATGAAAGGATCCCATGCGACTCCCGACCAAGCTGGCCGCCATGGCCGGCGCCCTGTGCATGCTGGCCGGCGCCGGCGCCAACGCACAAGCTGCTTCCCCGGCCACCGTCCTCCAGGGCGTGCGCATCATCGACGGCCAGGGTGGCGCGCCGATCGAGAACGGCAGCATCGTGATCCGCGACGGCCGCATCGAGGCCGTGCAGCCGCAGGGCGCCACGCCGCCCGCGGGCGCCCGGCTGGTCGACCTGCGCGGCAAGACCGTGATGCCGGCCCTGATCGCCGGCCACGCCCACCTGGGCATCACCAACGGCGCCAAATCCGGCGCGGCCGAGATCACGCCGGCCAACGTCACGCGCCAGCTGCAGAAGTACGCGCGCTACGGCGTCGGCACGGTGGCGGTGTTCGGCACTGACCACGATTTCATCTACCGGATGCGCGCCGACCAGCGCGCCGGCAAGCTGACGCTGCCCACCATCGTCACTGCCGGCCATGGCTTCGGCGTGCCGCACGGCGCGCCGCCGGTCGCCATGGGCATGGACCAGGTCTACCGCCCGACCACGATCGAGGCGGTGCGCAAGGATATCGAGAAGCTGGCTGCCCGGAAGCCCGACCTGGTCAAGATCTGGGTCGACGACTTCGGCGACGACAAGACCAAGAAGATGGATCCGGCGCTGTACCGTGAAGTGATCCGCGAGGCGCACCAGCGCGGCCTGAAGGTGGTGGCCCACGTCTACTACCTCGAGGACGCCAAGCGCCTGGCGCGCGACGGCGTCGACCTGTTCGGCCACAGCGTGCGCGACCGGCCGGTGGATGCCGAGCTAATCGCCCTGATGAAAGAGAAGAACATCGGCTATATCCCGACCCTGCAGCTCGACGAAGCCTTCTTCGTGTATGCCGACAAGCCGGACTGGATGCAGGACCGGTTCTTCAGGGACGCGCTCGATCCCGGCGTCGAGGCGTGGCTGGCCAGCCCGGCCTACAAGGTCAAGCAGGTCAGCAAGCAGGACCTGGCCACTGCGAAGGCCAATGTGCTGGCGCTGCACAAGGCCGGGGTCAGGGTCGGCATGGGCACCGATTCGGGCGCCACGATCCCGCGCATCCAGGGTTTCGCCGAGCACCGCGAACTCGAACTGCTGACCGCCGCCGGCCTGACCCCGATGCAGGCGCTGCAGGCGGCGACCTCCGGCAATGCCGCGATCCTGGGCATCGACGGCGAGCGCGGCGCGCTCGTTCCGGGCAAGCAGGCCGACCTGCTGGTGCTCGACGCCAATCCGCTGGACGATATCCGCAACACGCGCAAGATCCATGCGCTCTGGCTGCGCGGCGTGCCGCTGGAAGGTTTGCGCTGAGCGTCGGTTGACGTCGCGATTCGTGCCGGCGCCCGGGCCGGTTCTGGCTGGAAGCCGGCACGATCGCGTACAATGGCCCTTCCTTCACTACAAAACTCTCCAATGGAATGGCTACTTGACCCGAATATATGGGTCGGCTTGCTCACCCTTGTCGTGCTCGAGATCGTCCTCGGCATCGACAACCTGATCTTCATCGCCATCCTGGCGGACAAACTTCCCCCGCACCAGCGCGACAAGGCCCGCCTGCTCGGCCTCTCGCTCGCCATGATCATGCGCCTTGGCCTGCTTACGATGATCTCGTGGCTGGTCACGCTCACCACCCCGCTGTTCTCGCTCGGCACACTGGCGTTCTCGGGGCGCGACCTGATCCTGCTGATAGGCGGTATCTTCCTGCTGGCCAAGGCGACCATCGAGCTGCACGAGCGGGTCGAGGGCAAGTCGCACGTCCAGAGCGGCAAACGCGCCTACGCCAGCTTCGCCGCCGTGGTGGCGCAGATCATCGTGCTCGACGCCGTGTTTTCGCTCGACGCGGTGATCACCGCGGTCGGCATGGTCGAGCAGCTGGGCGTCATGATGGCCGCCGTCATCATCTCGATGGGCGTGATGCTGTTCGCCTCCAAGCCGCTGACGCGCTTCGTCAACGCCCATCCGACGGTCGTGGTGCTGTGCCTGAGCTTCCTCTTGATGATCGGCTTGAGCCTGATCGCCGAAGGCCTGGGCTTTCACATCCCGAAGGGCTACCTGTACGCCGCGATCGGCTTCTCGGTCGTGATCGAGTTCTTCAACCAGCTGGCGCGCCGCAACTTCGTCAAGCAGGAAGCGCACATCCCGCTGCGCGACCGCACCGCCGACGCCGTGCTGCGCCTGCTGGGCAGCAAGCGCGGCGCCGACCACCACGACGAACCGGTGGCCGAGGCGCAGGCCGCCGAGGAACCGGCGTTCGAGGCCGAAGAGCGCAATATGGTCAGCGGCGTATTGAGCCTGTCGCAGCGCTCGGTGCGCTCGATCATGACCAACCGCTCGGACATCTCGTGGATCAATATCGAGGACGACGCCGACACCATCCGCGCCCAGCTGCTGGCCACCCCGCACGGCTTCTTCCCGGTGTGCCGCGGCCAGCTCGACGAGGTAATCGGCGTGGCGCGCGCCAAGGACCTGATCGCCGACCTGACCCAGCATGGCGCGATCGACCAGGCGCATATCCGCGCGCCGATCATCATGCCCGACGCCAGCGGCGTGCTGAAGGTGATGGAGCGCCTCAAGCGCTCGCACGGCCAGCTGGTGATCATCGCCGACGAATACGGCACCCTGCAGGGCCTGGTGACGCCGATCGACATCCTGGAAGCGATCGCCGGCGAGTTCCCCGACGAGGACGAGCAGCCAGTGGTGCAGGAGCTCGGCCCGGGCCGCTGGCGCATCGACGGCACGGCCGACCTGCACTACCTGGAACAGGTGTTCGAGGTCGACGCCCTTGTCGGCGANGCAGCCAGTGGTGCAGGAGCTCGGCCCGGGCCGCTGGCGCATCGACGGCACGGCCGACCTGCACTACCTGGAACAGGTGTTCGAGGTCGACGCCCTTGTCGGCGACACCGACGACTACACCTCGCTGGCCGGCCTGATGCTGGAGCGCTTCGGCACCTTGCCGAAAGTGGGCGACGCGGTCGAGATCGAGGGCTTCCGGTTCGAGGTGGCGCAGGTGCTGGAGCGCCGCATCGCCACCGTGATCGCGAGCCGCATCGAGGACGGGTTCGACCGGGCGCCCGAGAACAGTTGACACGACGAGTGACGGGAGAACGACATGAAACAGCTGGAACGCGGCGAGCGCATGCCCCTGGCGGCGCTGGCTCCCGACGGTAGCCTGCAGGCCGGCCTGTCGGCGCGGGGGCTGGCGCTGGACTTCGCCTGCTTCGCGCTCGACGCCGGCGGCAAGCTGGCCGACGAGCGCTACATGACCTTCTTCAACCAGCCCGTCACGCCCTGCGGCGCCGTAGCGCAGGGCGGCGTCGGCGCCGATGCCGAGGGTTTTCACTTCCGCCTCGCCAGCCTGCCGGCCTGGGTCGAGCGGCTCAGCATCGTGGCCAGCACCGACGGTAATGCGGCGCTGTCGCAGCTGCAGGCGGGCAGCCTGCGCCTGGCCGGCGCTCAGGGCGAGTTCGCGCGCTTCGACTTCAGCGGCCGCGATTTCGCCGGCGAGAAGGCGGTGATGCTGGGCGAGCTGTATCGCAAGGATGGCGGCTGGCGCTTCATGGCGGTCGGTCAGGGCTTCAATGGCGGCCTGGATGCGCTGGTGCGGCATTTCGGCGGCGCTGTCGCGGATGAAGCGCCTACGCCGGCGCCGACGCCGGCGCCTGCCGCGCCGCGCACGGCGGCCGTCGACCTGGAAAAGCGCGTCGCGCAATCCGCCCCGCAGCTGGTCAACCTGGTCAAGTCGGCGGCGGTGTCCCTTGAAAAAGCCGGCCTGGCCCAGCATCGCGCCAAGGTCTGCCTGGTGCTCGACATCTCCGGCTCGATGAGCACCCTGTACCGCAAGGGCCTGGTGCAGCAGTTCGCCGAGCGCATCCTGGCGCTGGGTTGCCGCTTCGACGACGATGGCGAGATCGACGTGTTCCTGTTCGGCCGCAACGTGCACCAGGGCGCCCCGATGGGGCTGTCGAACTGGTCGAACTACATCCGGCAGGTCATCGACAAGCACCCGCTCGAAGGCGATACCCGCTATGGCGCCGCGATCGAGGCGGTGCGCCGGCACTACTTCCCGGACGGGCGCGGCGGTGAGCGCAAGACGGCGCTCAAGGCCGAGGTGCCGGTGTACGTGATGTTCGTGACCGACGGCTCGACCTCGGACAAGCCGCTGACCGAGCGCCAGCTGCGCTGGGCCAGCCGCGAACCGATCTTCTGGCAGTTCATGGGCATTGGCAAGGGCCGCAAGTCCAGGTCCAAGGCGCTGGCCAGCTTCGCCGACTCCGATTTCCCGTTCCTGGAAAAACTCGACGAACTCGATGGCCGCCTGATCGACAATGCCGACTTCTTCTCGGTGGCCTCGCCCGACGAGCATTCGGATGGCGCGCTGTACGACCTCCTGATGAACGAATACCCGCAATGGGTGAAGGAAGCCCGCCAGCGCGGCATGATCGGCTGACATCGATGGCGGCCATGGTATTAATAGAAGGGTAAAAGCCTTTCTATTCCTGCATTGGTCGCCGGTCGGCGCACGTTATTCTTTCCCTATCGTCAGGACGTCAAGACGTCGCATACACCAGGGAGAATTACCGTGTTCGAAGGATTTATCCAGCTCAGCCCAACAGGCGTCGCGCTGACCATGGCAGGGTCGTATATCATGACCGTCTTCGCCAGCGAACTGTATCTGCACCGGTCGCGCAGCCACCGCGCCGTGACCTTCCATCCCATGCTGTGCCAGCTGTTCCGCATGTGGATCTGGCTGACCACCTATGGCGTCACCGCCAAGACCTGGGTCGCGGTGCACCGCAAGCACCATGCCAAGTGCGATACCGAGGAAGATCCGCACAGCCCGCGCATCCACGGCTTGTGGACCATCCTGGGCAAGGGCACGCTCCTGTACCGCAAGGCGGCGCGCGACGCCGACCTGGTAAAGGCCTACGGCGTCGGCATCAAGGAAGACTGGATGGACCAGCACCTGTATACGAAGCACCGCTTCCGCGGCGCGCTGTTCTTCCTGGCGGTCGAACTGCTGGTGTTCGGTCCGGCCTACGGCTTCATGATCTGGCTGTTCCAGCTGTCGATCCTGCCGTTCTGGGCCTCGGGCTTCATCAACGGCATCTTCCACGTGGTCGGCTACCGTAACTTCCAGACCAAGGAAGACTCGCGCAACTTCTTCCCGATCGGGATCATCTTCGGCGGCGCCGAACTGCACAACAACCACCACGCCAACCCGGCCTCGGCCAAGCTGTCGATGAAATGGTGGGAATTCGATTCAGGTTACCTGGTGCTGCGCGTGCTGTCCCTGCTGCGCCTGGCCACGATCAACCGTGTCGACCGCCTGCCAAGCGGCGAGCAGCCGCAGCCCGCCCGCCATGTGGCGGGCGTCGCCGGCCAGTAAGCGTCAGGACACGCCAGCCACTTCCCCGCGCTGCGCGCCCGCGATCGGTGCGTAGCGCGCCTCGCGCAGTTTACGGCCCAGCCTTCTCCAGCCGATCACCACGCCCGTCACGCTGAGCAGGGCGCCGCCCAGGCTCAGCACGATCAGTACCAGGTCCCATAGCGGACGCCGCTCGAGCAGCGGCAGCCAGTCCCAGGAATGCAGCATCGCGAACAGCCAGCGGCTGGTGCGCTTGCCGCTGTCCAGCCGCCCGAGCACGGCGCCCGTATGCGGGTCGAGGTGGACCCAGGTCGCGTGCGGGTCGTCGAACACGATGCGCAGGATCGGCAGCGGTTTCATGCCGCCGCCCGTCATCGTGTGCGCGTCGCGCGCGTAGTAGTACAGGTCGTAGTCGCGTAATTGTTCGACCCGCGCTACCGGCGCCGGCAGCAGGCGCGCGGCGGCCTCGCGCAGCGCCGCCACCTCCAATGTCACGGCGCGCCCGTCGCGGCTGCCGATCACCTGGGGCGCGCCGCCGGCCGCCTGGGCCAGCACCCGGTTCTCTCCCAGCACCCGCGTCCAGCGCAGCTCGCGCACCGCGCCATTCGACGCCGCCAGCAGGGCCTGCGGCGCCGCATCGTCGGGGCCGAGCAGCAGCTGCCCGCCCTGCAGCGCCTCCATGCGCAGCTTCGGCGCGCCGGTATCGAAGATGCGCCACGGGTTCATCGACATCAGGCCGCTGAAGATCCAGGTGATCGTCACCAGCGCGAACAGCAGGCCCGTGATGTGATGCCAGCGCATCATGGCGCCCGGATAGGGCGTGCGCGCGCCGCTGCGGTAGGGCTTGCGAAAGCGCCAGCGCAGGATGCCGGCCACGGTGCCGGTGAGCGCCATCGCGATGCCGAGGATGGACAGCCAGTTGACGATGTCGGTCCAGTAGGGCTCGAAGGCGTTGCCGCGCAGCGGATACAGCCAGTGGATCCAGGCGCCGGCGTAGTTCCACACCTGTTCGGTGCGGGTCGCGTCGCGCACCACTTCGCCGCTGCGGCCCGAGATATAGAGCAGGGTGCGTTCGGCGTCGCCCAGCGCCACCTTGTGCAGCGGGCGGTGCGGATCGAGCGCGCGCGAATGGGTGAACGCGTCTTCGTCTATCGTGCCCTGGTAGTCGAGCCCGACGTCGGGCCCGGCATAGGCCCGGGCGCTGGCCAGCGCATGCGCCTCGCCCACCGCCTGCAGGCGCTGGCCGCTGACGGCATCGATCACCACCGCGCCGCTGTCCCTGGGCGGTGGCTTGTGGCCGGCCTGGGCATCGGTGCGGGCCGGCGTCGCCACATAGACCGGCCGGCCGGCGCTGGACGCGGCCAGGCGCAGCTCGTCCAGCGGCCCGGCGATGCCGGCCGCCGCCAGCGCGCGGGCCGGCGCCAGCAGCTGCGCGTCCGCGTCCAGGCGCGGCAGGTGCTGCAGGCGTTCGGCCTCGGTCAGCTTGGGATAGCCGACGTACATCATGACGATGCCCGAGGCGAACCACATCGCGAACAGCAGGCAGATGCCGATGCCGAGCCAGCGGTGGACCAGGAACAGCCAGCGTTTCAATCGTGATCCCATCGCGCGCTCCCGTCAGAAGGCCATGCGCAGCGCCACGTCGGCCGTGCGCGGCGCGCCGAGATAGGCCATCGCGCTGCTGACGTTGGCCGCGTACAGCCGGTCGGTGAGGTTGCGCACCCGCGCCTCGAGCGCCAGGCGGCGGTCGATCTGCCAGCGCAGGCCCAGGTCGACGAAGGTGTAGGACGGCCAGTACATCGTATTGGCCGCATCGGCATACACCTTGCCGACCCGGCGCGCGCCGACGTGGGCCTGCACGGTTGGCGTGAACGCATACGACAGCCACAGGTTGGTCACCGTCTTCGGCGTATTGGTCGGCGTCTTCCCTGCCAGCGAGACACCACCCTGGTAGTAGTGCTCGTACTCGGCATCGACCCAGGTGACGTTGCCCTGCAGCGCCAGGCGCTTCGTCGGCTGCAGGCCCAGGGACAGCTCGACCCCTTGCGCCGACTGTTCGCCGACCAGGAAGGTCACGCCGCCGCGCTCCGGGTCCGGGGTCGCGATGTTCTTGCGCGTGATGTGGTAGGCGGCGACGGTCGCCGTGCCCTTGCCCTGCCAGAAATCGCCCTTGGCGCCGACTTCGGCCTGGCGGCCGGTGGTCAGCTCGTTATTGGTCAGCACGTCGCCGAACGAGGCGGTGGACAGCACGCCGGATGGCGGATCGGCGGCCGTCGCGTACTGGGCGTAGAGGTTCATTCCGGGAGTGACGTCCCACACCAGGCCCAGGCGGCCGGTGGTCGGGTTGTAGCTGCGCGAGAATTTCGCCGGCGCGGTGGCGGTGACTTCGCGCCGGTTGACCAGGTCGAGCGCGATGCGTTCGTGGCGCAGGGCGGTGACCAGGTTCAGGGTCGGCAGCAGCGCGGTGCGGTTCTCGACGTACAGCGCGGTGGTCTTGACCTCGTTGTCGCGGTCGGGGCGGAAGCCCGGCCGCACATTGGGCAGGTCGAAGAAGTGCTCGGTGACGAAGTGGTAGGGATCGACCGTGGCCACGGTGGTCACGGGGCTGTTCGGATAACGGGTCTGGCGGTTGATGCTGAAATCGACCCCGAACGCCCAGTCGCTGCGGCGCTCGCCGATGCGGCCGCGGTAGACGCCGTCGATGCGGTCGCCCACCAGGGTCTGGTCGTGGCGCTGCAGCAGCACGCCAGATCGGTTCACGGCCGTATTCGACGGGTTGAAGCGGTAGGTCTCGACGTTGCGGTAGTCGCGCAGCGCATCGTAGACGTAGAAGGTGTTGGTGAACTGCAGGGCGTCGTTCACCTTCCAGGCGCCGATCGAGCGCAGCCACTGCACGCGCTGGTCGTAGACGCCGTCCGCGGCATTGAAGTTCTTGAAGCGGGTCCCTTCGTCGATGCGCAGCTTGCCCCCGACTGGGTTCAGGTAGGGCGTGCCCCAGTAGGGGCGGTCGACGTCTTCCTGCTGGAATTCATAGGCCAGCGTATGGGTGACGCCGCGCCCGAAATCGGAGCGCAGCGAGACCGCCAGCTGGGTCGCGCGGCGCTCGACGCCATCGACCCAGCTGTCGCCGTCGCGGTGATTGAGGTCGATGCGCGCGTAGTGGCCGTCGCCCACGCGGCGGTTGAGGCCGACCGAGGCTTCCTTCAGCGCGTCCGTGCCAAGGCGCAGCCGGCCCTCGGAGAATTCGCGTTCGACCGCCAGCTTGGTGACGTAGTTGATCGAGCCGCCGACGGCGCCGGAGCCGAACAGGAAGCTCGACGGGCCGCCGATCGCCTCGACCCGGTCGACGATCCAGCTGTCGACCGGCCGCGCGGCGATCGAATACTGCACATTGATGCCGTTGAACAGCTGGCTGACCGAGCCGCTGCCGAAGCCGCGGTAGCTGACGCCGATGCTGCCGGGGGCGTCGTGGGCGGTCACGCCGGGGATGGCGCGCAGGATCTCTTGCGTGTCCTGGGCGCCGCGCACCTCGATCAGGGCGCGGTCGACCACGGTGACGCTGGCCGGCGTCTCGCGCGGGCTCAGGCCCAGGCGGCTGGCGGTGTCGCTCGGCGTGTCGAGGTTCAGCAGTCCGTTGGCGCGCGGCGCGGTGGCCGTGATTTCGACGGTGGGGATGGTGGTGGCCGGGGCGTCGGCCTGGGCCTGGAGGTGCCAGGCGCCCAGGGCGCAGCCGAGGGCGAGCGCCAGCCTGCGCGGCTGGAGGTGAAAGCGTGTCTTCATTGCGAATCCTGTGCGCGCGAAGCTGCATCCTCGCGGCGTCGCGCATGGTCTGCCTGCGACGCGTGAAAGCGTCACAGGAATCGTGGTAAGGGACGGATCAGGACAATGAAGACGGCGGCCCGCGCGATTGCGTGGGCGTCCAGGCGTGCTGCGGGCGCGGCGCGCGGTAGAACAGGGGCGGGTAGGGATCGCGCTGCTTGTCGAGCACCAGCAGCGGCAGGGTTTGCAGCGGCGGCGCCAACGGGGTGTGGTGGTGCGAGCAGCATAGCTCGCAGTGCGACATGTCGGGCACGGCCGGCGCATCGGTTTGCGCGCCGTCGTCGATCACCATCACGTGGCGCGTGCCGCTGGCGCTGCAGATCTCGGTGATCCAGGCCGCAGCCGGCTGCTGGGTGGCGTGGGCCACGGCATGGGAAATCGCCGGCACGAACAGGCCGAACAGGAAAGCCACAAGGACTGTCCAGCCATACAGCGTTCGGGTTGTTCGGAGCCTGTGCATGTGAAAATTATAGTCTTGCTGGCGCGGTGGCGCGCACGGGTGGTCAATTTGTCCTGCCGCGCCAACCCTGCTACCATTGACCTTCATTTCCCAGGGAGCGCGCGCGTGTAATACCTCATCGATGCCATTTTTCCGGTCTTCCCAGCCATGCTGCGGAAGCGTCAAGGCATCCTTGGAGTCTTTATATGACGCATCCCATTCTAGCGCTCGACGGCGTTTTCCTGAATCTGCCCGACGGCAGAGCCCTGTTTTCAAACCTGCATCACGGGTTCGACCAGCGCCGCACCGGCCTGGTGGGCCGCAACGGCGTCGGCAAGTCGATGCTGGCGCGCCTGCTGGCCGGCGAGCTGGCGCCGAGCGCCGGCCGTGTCCTGCGCGGCGGCCGCGTCGCTTATCTTTCGCAACAGGCGGGCAGCGGCCAGGCGGCCTCGGTGGCCGAACTGGCCGGCATCGCCGCGATCACCGACGCCCTGGCGCGCATCGAGGCCGGCAGCGCCGATCCGCGCGATTTCGATGCGGTCGGCGAACACTGGGACATCGGCGCGCGCCTGCGCCAGGCCTGCCAGGCGCATGGCCTGCCGCAGCTCACGCTCGACACGCCGGTGGCGGCGCTCAGCGGCGGCGAGGCGATGCGGGTGGCGCTGGTCGGCGCCACCCTGTTCGATCCCGACTTATTGATCCTCGACGAGCCGAGCAACCACCTCGATGTCGAAGGCCGCGCGGCGCTGCTGCGCCAGCTGCAGGCCTGGCATAAAGGCTTGCTGGTGATCAGCCATGACCGCGAACTGCTGGACGCGATGGACTGCATCGTCGAGCTCTCGGCCGACGGCCTGCGCGGTTATGGCGGCAACTACGCCTTCTACGAGCAGGCGCGCCGCCAGGAGCAGGAGGCGGCCCAGGACGCGCTCGGGCATGCGCGCCAGGAACTGCGGCGCGACGAGGCGGCGCGGCGCACGCAGCGCGAACGCCAGGCGCGGCGCCAGGCGCGCGGCAGCCGCGACGCCAGGGACGCCAACCAGGCCGCCATCCTGCTCGGCCGCGGCAAGGACCGCAGCGAAGGCAGCGCCGGGCGCCTGCGCCAGCAGCACGAGGCCACGCGCAGCGGGCAGGTCGAGCGCGTGCGCGAGGCCGCGCAGCGGGTCGCCGCCGACGCCGCCGTGCGCATCCACGCGGCGGCGGTCGACACCGCATCGCAGCGCCGCGTCGCGCGGCTCGAGGCGGCCGTGCTGCCCTGGGTGGCGCCGCCGCTGGACCGTATCGACCTGACCCTGACCGGCCGCCAGCGTGTGGGCCTGGTCGGGCCAAACGGTAGCGGCAAGTCGACCCTGCTCAAGGTGCTGGCGGGCCGGCTCGATCCGCTCGCGGGCGCGCGCAGCCTGCCGGCGCACGTCGCCTATCTGGACCAGGGGCTGGGCAGCCTCGATCCGCGGCGCGCGACCCTGGACCAACTGCTGGACGTGAACCGCGGCGCCGGGCAAGACCTGCTGCGCACCTGGCTGGTGCAACTGGGCCTCGATGCCGGCGCGGTCACCCGGCCTGCGGGCCTGCTGAGCGGCGGCGAGCGGCTGAAGGCGGCCCTGGCCTGCGCGCTGTACGCCGATCCGCCGCCGGCCCTGCTGCTGCTGGACGAGCCATCGAACCACCTCGACCTGCGCTCGCTGGCGGCGCTCGAGGCGATGCTGGACGGTTACCAGGGGGCGCTGGTCGTGGCGTCGCACGATCGCGTGTTCCTGGAGAATATCGGGCTGACGCATCGCCTGGCTGTGCTGGACGGCGGCTGGCGCCTGGAGGAATCCTGAATCGCCCGCGATTGCTATAATCCGGGGCTGACACACCACCCGAAGAACACCATGTTGCGCACCCTCGTGATTTCCCCGAACTGGATCGGCGACGCCGTCATGGCCCAGCCGCTGCTGCGCCGGCTCAAGGAGCGCGAACCCGGGCGGCCGATCGACGTGCTGGCGCCGACCTGGGTGGCGCCGGTGTGGCGCGCGATGGCCGAAGTCGATACCGTGATCGAGTCGCCGTTCAAGCACGGCGCGCTGCAGTGGAAGGAGCGCAAGGCATTCGCGAAGATGCTCAGGGCGCGCGGCTATGCCGACTCGTATGTGCTGCCGAATACCCTGAAGTTCGCCCTGATTCCCTGGCTGGCCGGGATCCCGAAACGGGTCGGCTACAAGGGCGAGATGCGCTATGGCCTGGTCAATGTGATGCACCACGACGACAAGGCGGCGCCGCGGCCGATGGCCCAGTTCTACCAGGCGCTGGCCGATGCGCCGGTGCGCGCCTTGCCGCGTCCCGAGCGCCTGCCCGAGCCGGCGATGACGGTGGCCGCGGGCGAGGCCGAGGCCGCGCTGGCGCGCCTGCAGCTGCCCGCCGGCGTGCACGTCGTGTTTGCCCCGGGCGCCGAGTTCGGGCCGGCCAAGCGCTGGCCGTCGGCCTATTTTGCCGAGCTGGCGCAGACCATCCTGGCCAACCGGCCGGACGCGCAGATCCTGCTGCTCGGCTCTCCCAAGGACCGCGCGGTGTGCGAGGAGATCACGGCCATCGTGCCGCAGGCGCACAACCTGGCCGGCTCGACCTCGCTCAGCGAAGCGATCGCGCTGATCTCGCGCGCCAGCGCGGTGGTGACCAACGACTCGGGCCTGATGCACATCGGCGCGGCCCTGGGACGGCCGGTGGTGGCGATCTATGGTCCCACCGACCCGCGCCACACGCCGCCCTTGTCGCAACTGGCGCAGATCCTGTGGCTGCACATCGAATGCTCGCCCTGCCAGCAGCGCGAATGCCCGCTGGGGCACCAGAACTGCATGAAGCAGATCCTGCCACTCGATGTGTGGCAGCCCTTGCAACCCATGCTTGCCGGCGCCTGAGGTGTCATGACCGCGACGGCACGAACAATTTGAAGAGGACTTTATTATGATTCTGGTTACCGGCGCCGCAGGCTTCATCGGCGCGAACCTGGTGCATGCGCTGTCGCAGCGCGCGCCGTTCAGCGTCTTCGCGGTCGACAATATGTCGCGTCCCGAGAAGTTCCACAATATCGTCGACGCCGAGATCGCCGACTATGCCGATAAAGAGGACTTCCTGGTGCGCCTGAAGGCGGGCGAATTCGACAACAAGTTCACCGCCGTGCTGCACCAGGGCGCCTGCTCCAACACGATGGAGACCGACGGCCGCTACATGATGAAGAATAACTACGACTATACGGTCGCCCTGTTCGAATTCTGCCAGCGCCAGGGCATCCCCTTCATCTATGCCTCGTCGGCCGCCGTGTATGGCGCCGGCACCGTGTTCCGCGAAGAGCGGCCGCTCGAGCGGCCGCTCAACGTCTACGGCTATTCGAAATTCCTGTTCGACCAGTACCTGCGCCGCTACTGGCAGGCCAAGGGCCAGGACGCCGGCAGCCAGGTGGTCGGGCTGCGCTACTTCAACGTCTATGGACCGCTCGAAGGGCACAAGGGCACCATGGCCTCGGTGCCGTTCCACCAGTACCACCAGTTCCTCAAGGACGGCAAGGTCAGGCTGTTCGGCGCCAACGAAGGCTACGAGGCCGGCACCCAGATGCGCGACTTCATCTACGTGGAAGACGTGGTCAAGGTCAACCTGTTCTTCCTCGATCACCCGGAAAAGCGCGGCATCTTCAACCTCGGCACCGGTCGCGCGCAGCCGTTCAACGACCTGGCCGTGGCCACGGTCAATGCGCTGGCCAACGAGGGCAAGCCGGCGCTGTCGCTGCAGCAGATCGTCGACCAGGGCCTGCTCGAGTACCTGCCATTCCCCGACAAACTGAAGGGCAAGTACCAGAGCTTCACCCAGGCCGATATCGCGGCGCTGCGCGCGGTCGGCTACGACGCACCGTTCACCGACGTGGCGACCGGCGTGGCGAAGTACATGGACTGGCTGCGCGCGCAACCGGCGCGCTGATCTTTATATCTCGTTTACACCGCGCCCTGCGCTTTATACCCGGTTTTTACGCCTGAATCGCTAACCTGCTCGTGTTCCATGCGGCGCCCTCGCGCGCCGCATGGCTTCAACCACAACCACGAGCAGGAACCATGAAAGCATCGATTCAAGCGCTCGCCGGCCTCGCGCTGGCGCTGACCCTGGCCGACACCGCCCAGGCCCAGGACCCCACTCCCGCATCCAGCATCAGCTGGAACGTCGCCGTCACCTCCGATTACCGCTACCGCGCCATCTCCCAGACCCGCCTGCGTCCCGCGCTGCAGGGCGGCGTCGACTACGTCCACGCGGACGGCTGGTATGCCGGCGCCTGGGCCTCGACCATCAAGTGGGTCGAGGACGCCGGCGGCGACGGCGAGGTCGAGATCGACGTCTATGGCGGCAAGCGCGGCGAACTGTCGCCTGGGCTGAGCTACGACGTCGGTGTGCTGCGCTACTTCTACCCGGACAACGGCATGGGCCGGTTGCCGGGCTGGGTCAACGCCCATACCACCGAGGTGTATGCGCAACTGGGCTATGGCCCGGCATATATCAAGTATTCGCACGCCACCACCAACCTGTTCGGCTTCGTCGACAGCGAGAACAGCGGCTACCTCGACGTCGGCGCCAACGTCGACGTCGGCAATGGCTTCACGCTGCAGCTGCATGCCGGGCGCCAGGAAGTGAAGAACAATCCCGCGTCCGATTACACCGACTGGAAGATCGGCCTGAGCCGCCCGTTCGCGCTGGCCACGGTCAGCGTCGCCTACCTCGGCACCAGTGCCAATGAGTTAGCCTATACCTCGCCGGTCAACGGCAAGTTCACCGGCCGCGACGCCCTGCAGCTGACCGTCAGCCGCACCTTCTGAAAGCGCACGCCATGGACCTCGTCTACCTCGGTGCGCTCCTGATCTTCGTCCGCCTGACCTGCCTGCTGGTGGCCGGTTGCGAACAAGCGGGAGGCAAGCCATGAACCTCTCCTACCTGGTCGGCGGCCTGGCCGCCGCCGCATTGCTGGTCTACCTGCTGGTGGCCCTGTTCAAGCCGGAGGCGCTGTGATGAGCCCCGAATTCTTCCTCCTGCTCGCCGTCTTCCTGGTGGTGCTGCTGGCGCTGGCCTGGCCGCTGGGCCGCTTCATCGCGCGCATCGCCGGCGAGGGCAGGGTGCCAGGCATGGGCTGGCTTGCCGGCATCGAAGGCGCGTTGTACCGCCTGGCCGGCCCCGCCGCCAGCGGCGCCCAGTCGTGGCGCGCCTATGCGCTGGCGCTGGTCGCCTTCAATACCGTCGGCGCGCTGTTCGTCTATGCGCTGCAGCGCCTGCAGGCCTGGCTGCCGCTCAATCCAGAAGGCATGGCCAACGTCAGCCCGGACTCGAGCTTCAACACCGCCATCAGCTTCGTCGCCAACACCAACTGGCAGGGCTATAGCGGCGAACAGACCATGAGCATCCTGACCCAGATGCTGGGCCTGGCCGGCCAGAACTTCTTCTCGGCCGCCACCGGCATCGCCGTCGTGTTCGCGCTGGTGCGCGGCTTCGCCGCGAAGTCGGGCGGCGCGATCGGCAACTTCTGGGTCGACCTGACCCGCTCGACCCTGTACCTGCTGCTGCCCCTGTCGCTGATCCTGGCCGTGTTCCTGGCCGGGCAGGGCGTGGTGCAGAACCTGGCGGGCCACGTCGATGCGCGCCTGCTCGAGCCGGTGACGTATACGGTCGATGCTACCGAGGCGCGTGCCGATACCCAGGTGATCCCGATGGGGCCCGTCGCTTCGCAGGAAGCGATCAAGATGCTGGGCACGAACGGCGGCGGCTACTTCAACGCCAACTCCTCGCATCCGTTCGAGAACCCGAATGCGCTGACCAACTTCGCGCAGATGGTCGCCATCCTCCTGATTCCGGCCGCGCTGTGCTTCGCCTTCGGCCACATGGTGGGCGACATCCGCCAGGGCTGGGCGGTGCTTGGCACCATGACCCTGCTGTTCGTCATCGCGGCGGTGGCCACCTTCGCCGCCGAGCAGCAGGCCAATCCGCTGCTCACGCAACTGGGCGTCGACCCGGCCGGCGGCAATATGGAAGGCAAGGAGACCCGCTTCGGCATCGCCGCCTCGAGCCTGTTCGCAGTGGTGACCACGGCCGCCTCGTGCGGCGCGGTGAATGCCATGCACGATTCCTTCATGCCGCTGGGCGGCATGGTGCCGATGGTGCTGATGCAGTTCGGCGAAGTGGTGTTCGGCGGCGTCGGTTCGGGCCTGTACGGCATGCTGGTGTTCGCGATCCTGGCGGTGTTCATCGCCGGCCTGATGATCGGCCGCACGCCGGAATACCTGGGCAAGAAGATCCAGGCCTACGAGATGAAGATGGCGGCGCTGGTGATCCTGGTCACGCCCTGCCTGGTGTTGCTGGGCACCGCGCTGGCCGTGACGTCGGCCGCGGGCACGGTGGGCGTGGCCAATCCGGGCGCGCACGGCTTCTCCGAGATCCTGTATGCGCTGACCTCGGCCGCCAACAACAATGGCAGCGCTTTTGCCGGTCTGTCCGCCAACACGCCGTTCTACAACACCCTGCTGGGCGTGGCGATGTGGTTCGGCCGCTTTGCCGTGATCGTGCCGGTGCTGGCCATTGCAGGCTCGCTGGCTGCCCGCCAGCGCCTGCCCGCCACCCCTGGCACCCTGCCTACCCATGGCCTCATGTTCGTCGGCATGCTGTCCGCCGTCGTCGTGCTGGTCGGTGTCCTCAACTACGTCCCGGCCCTGGCCCTGGGCCCGGTGGTCGAACACCTCCAGCTGTTCGGAGAGTGATATGAAAAATTCGATGGAAAATTCGATGGAACAATCTGTTCCCCAACATCCAACCCAGGCGCCACGCGGCTCCCTGAGCCTGTTCGATTCGACGCTGGTATGGCCGGCAGCGGTCGACGCCTTGCGCAAGCTCCATCCGCGCACCCAGTTGCGCAGCCCGGTGATGTTCGTGGTCTACATCGGCAGCATCGTCACGACGCTGCTCTGGGGCCAGGCGCTGGCCGGGCAGGGCGAGGCCCCCGCCGGCTTCATCCTGGCCACCGCCGTCTGGCTGTGGTTCACCGTGCTGTTCGCGAACTTCGCCGAGGCCCTGGCCGAAGGCCGCAGCAAGGCGCAGGCAGCCTCGCTGCGCAGCCTGCGCCAGAGCGTGAGCGCCAAGCGGCTGCATGAGCCGAAGCATGGCGCACCGTGGCAGGCCTGCGTCTCCACCGAGCTGCGCAAGGGGATGTTCTTCCTGGTCGAAGCCGGCGACGTCATCCCCGTGGACGGCGAAGTGGTCGACGGCGTGGCCTCGGTCGACGAGAGCGCCATCACTGGCGAATCGGCGCCCGTGATCCGCGAATCGGGCGGCGACTTCTGCGCCGTCACCGGCGGCACCCGGGTGCTGTCCGACTGGCTGGTGGTGCGGGTGTCGGCGAATCCGGGCGAGACCTTCCTCGACCGCATGATCGGCATGGTCGAAGGCGCGGCGCGCCAGAAGACGCCGAACGAGATCGCGCTGACCATCCTGCTGGTGGCGCTCACCATCGTGTTCCTGGTGGTGACCGTGACCCTGCTGCCGTTCTCGATCTTCGCGGTCGACGCCCAGGGCAGCGGCCAGGCGGTGACCATGACCGCGCTGGTCGCGCTGCTGGTATGCCTGATCCCGACCACCATCGGCGGCCTGCTGTCGGCCATCGGCGTGGCCGGCATGAGCCGCATGTTGCAGGCCAATGTGATCGCGACCTCGGGCCGCGCGGTGGAGGCGGCGGGCGACGTCGACGTGCTCCTGCTCGACAAGACCGGCACCATCACCTTCGGCAACCGCCAGGCCGCCGCCTTCCTGCCGGCGTTCGGCGCGACGGAAGAAGAACTGGCGGACGTGGCGCAGCTGGCGTCGCTGGCGGACGACACGCCGGAAGGACGCAGCATCGTGGTGCTGGCCAAGAACCGCTTCAATATCCGCGAGCGGGCGATGGAGGCCATGGGCGCGGTGTTCGTGCCGTTTACCGCGCAGACCCGCATGAGCGGCGTGGATCTGGGCACGCGTCAAATTCGCAAGGGCGCGGCCTCGGCGATCCGCCGCCACATCGAAGCGCTGGGCGCGCCCTGGCCGGGCGACGTCGAACGCAGCGTCGACGAGGCCGCGCGCCGCGGCAGCACGCCGCTGGTGGTGGCCGACGGTAGCCGCGTGGTGGGCGTGGTCGAACTCAAGGACGTGGTCAAAGGCGGCATCCGCGAGCGCTTCGCCGAATTGCGCCGCATGGGCGTCAAGACCGTGATGGTCACCGGCGACAACAAGCTGACGGCGGCGGCGATCGCGGCCGAGGCGGGCGTCGACGACTTCATCGCCGAAGCGACGCCGGAAGAAAAACTGGCCCTGATCCGCCGCTATCAAGCCGAAGGCAAGCTGGTGGCGATGACCGGCGACGGCACCAACGACGCGCCGGCGCTGGCCCAGGCCGACGTCGCGGTGGCCATGAACTCGGGCACCCAGGCGGCCAAGGAAGCCGGCAATATGGTCGACCTGGATTCGAACCCGACCAAGCTGCTCGAGATCGTCGAGATCGGCAAGCAGATGCTGATGACGCGCGGCGCGCTGACCACCTTCTCGATCTCGAACGACATCGCCAAGTATTTCGCGATCGTGCCGGCGATGTTCTTGGCCACCTACCCGGCCCTGGAGGCGCTGAACGTGATGCAGCTGGCCAGTCCGGCGTCCGCCATCATGTCGGCCGTGATCTTCAACGCCCTGATCATCGTGTTCCTGATCCCGCTGGCGCTGCGCGGCGTGCGCTACCGCGCGATCGGCGCGGCCGCGCTGCTGCGCCGGAACATGCTGGTCTATGGCCTCGGCGGCCTGCTGCTGCCGTTCGCCGGCATCAAGCTGATCGACATGGCGCTCGTCGCCCTCAACCTGACCTAAGGAGTTCGCATGCAATCGATTCTTCGCCCCGCGCTGGTGCTGTTCGCGGCGCTTACCCTGGCCTGCGGCGTGCTGTATCCGCTGCTGGTCACCGGCGTGGCCCAGGCCGCGTTTCCGGCGCAGGCCAATGGCAGCCTGGTCGAGCGCGATGGCCAGGTGGTTGGCTCGCGCCTGATCGGCCAGCCGTTCACTGCGCCCGGCTATTTCTGGGGCCGTCCCTCGGCCACCGCGCCGATGGCCAACAACGGCGGCGGCTCGGGCGGCTCGAACCAGGGCCCGCTCAACCCCGCATTGCAGGAAGCCGTCAAGGCGCGAATCGCGGCGCTGCGCGCCCTCGATCCGGCCAATACGGCGCCGGTGCCGGTCGACCTGGTGACGGCGTCGGCCAGCGGCCTCGATCCCGAGATCAGCGTGGCGGCCGCGCGCTACCAGGCGGCGCGGGTGGCGCGCGCGCGTCAACTGCCGGCCGAGGAGGTCAATGCCCTGGTCGAAACGCATACCGAGCGGCCTTTCCTGGGTCTGTTCGGCGAGCCGCGCGTGAACGTGCTGGCGCTGAACATGGCGCTGGACGGTGAAAGCGGGCATACTCGCTGAACCATGCCGCACGATCCACAGCGACCCGATCCCGACGCCCTGCTTGCCCAGATGCGCGCGGACGAGCGGCGCGCCGCGCGCGGCCGGCTGCGCATCTATTTCGGCGCCTCGGCCGGCGTCGGCAAGACCTACGCCATGCTGCAAGAGGCGCGCAAGCTGCAGGCGGAAGGCAAGGCGCCGCTGGTCGGCGTGATCGAAACCCACGGCCGGGCCGAGACGGCGCGCCTGCTCGACGGCCTCGAGCTGCTGCCGCGGCGCCGCGTCGATCACCGCGGCCGCCAGCTCGATGAATTCGACCTCGACGCCGCGCTCGCGCGCGCCCCCGGCGTCATCCTGGTCGACGAGCTGGCGCATTCCAATGCCCCCGGCTCGCGCCATCCCAAGCGCTGGCAAGACGTCGAAGAGCTGCTCGACGCCGGCATCGACGTGCTCACCACGGTCAACGTCCAGCACCTGGAAAGCCTGAACGACGTGGTCGGCGGCATTGCCGGCATCCGCGTGAGCGAGACTGTACCTGACCGCGTGTTTGACGCCGCCGACGAGGTGATCCTGGTCGACCTTCCGGCGGATGCGCTGCTGGCGCGCCTGAAAGAGGGCAAGGTCTACCATCCGCAACAGGCCGAACGGGCGGCCGGCAACTTCTTCAAGAAGGGCAACCTGATTGCGTTGCGCGAACTGGCGCTGCGCCGCACCGCCGACCGGGTCGAGGGCGACGTGCGCGCCTGGCGCGAGGCGCAGTCGGTCGAGGTGATCTGGAAGACCGGCGCCGGCCTGCTGGTGTGCGTCGGCCCCGGCGCACATGCCGAGCACGTGGTGAGGAGTGGCGCGCGCATGGCGTCCCAGCTCGGCGCCGGCTGGCATGCGGTGTACGTCGAGACCCCGCGCCTGGCGCGACTGCCCGATGGCGCGCGCCAGCGCATCATGGACACGCTGGCGCTGGCGCAAGACCTGGGCGCCACCACGGCCGTGCTGTCCGGCGACGAGGTCGCCACGCTCACCATCGAATACGCGCGCGACCACAACCTGTCGCGCATCGCGCTCGGCCGCGCCGGGTCGCCGTGGCGCAGGCGCCTGGCGCGCCGCCTCGCGCGCCAGGCGCCGGGCATCGACCTGGTCGAGATCGGCCAGCCGGCGGTGCCGCCCGCACCCGTGGCCACGTCCGCGCCCGATGCCGGCGCGCGGCCACGCCGGCCGCTGCTGCCCCATGCGCTGGCGGCCGGCGCCAGCATCCTGGTCGCGATCCTGGCCACGCCGCTGCGACCCTGGCTCGATCCGGTCAATATCGTCATGCTGTTCCTGCTGGTGGTGCTATTGACGGCGATCCGGTTCGGACGCGCGCCATCGGTCACCGCCACCTGCGTCGGCGTGGCCGCCTTCGATTTCTTCTTCGTGCCGCCGCGCTTCGATTTCGCCGTCACCGACGTGCAGTACCTGGTCACGTTCGGGGTGATGCTGGCAGTGGGCCTGGTCACCGGCCACCTGGCCGCCGGCCTGCGCTTCCAGGCGCGCGCAGCCAGCCGGCGCGAACGCAGGGTGCGCGCACTGTACGAATTCGCGCGCGAACTGTCCGGCGTGCTGGCGGCTTCGCAGGTATTCGAATCGAGCCGCGCCGTGATCCAGAACGCTTTCAATGCGCGCGCCACCCTGCTGGTGCCGGATGCCGACGGACGGCTCGGCATGCCGCCGGCGGACGACGGCGGCCCGGCCGCGCCGCTGCCGCCGAACGTCGATCCAGGCGTGGCGCAGTGGGCCTTCGACCATGCGCGGCCGGCCGGTCTGGGCACCGACACCTTGCCGGCCAGCGGCCTGTTCTACCTGCCGCTGGTGGCGCCGATGCGCACCCGCGGCGTGCTGGCGATCGAACCGGAGGGCGGGCGCTGGGTGCTGGTCCCGGAGCAGCGGCGCCAGCTCGACGCGCTGGCGGCGCTGGCCGCGATCGCGCTCGAGCGCGTGCATTACGTGGAGGTGGCGCAGGCGGCCCTGGTGAACATGGAGTCGGAACGCCTGCGCAACTCGCTGCTGGCGGCGCTGTCGCACGACCTGCGCACGCCGCTGACGGCGCTGGTCGGGCTGTCCGAGTCGCTGCTGAGGGGCGAGTCACTGGCGGAAGCGCCGCGGGCGCTGGCCCAGTCGCTGCACGATGAGGCGGTGCGCATGGCCACTCTGGTGGCGAACCTGCTCGACATGGCGCGCATCGAGAGCGGCGAGGTACGCTTCAACCTGGAGTGGCAGGCGCTGGAAGAAGTCGTCGGCAGCGCGCTGCGCGCCTGCGGCGCCGCGCTGGGCGCGCACGTGGTCGCGGTGCGACTGGCGCCGGATTTGCCGCTGGTGCGCTTCGATGCGGTGCTGATCGAGCGGGTGTTGTGCAACCTGGTCGAGAATGCAGCAAAATACACGCCGAGCGGCTCGCGCATCGAGATCGAAGCCGCCCGGCGCGGCGCCTGGATCGACGTCACGGTCAGCGACGACGGCCCCGGCCTGCGTCCTGGCAGCGAAGAAGCGGTATTCGAAAAATTCACGCGCGGCGAACGCGAGTCGGCCTTGCCCGGCGTGGGCCTGGGCCTGGCGATCTGCCGCGCGATCGTCGAGGCGCACGGCGGCACGATCCGCGCCTGCGCCTCGCCACTGGGCGGCGCCGCTTTCGTGTTCGCGCTGCCGGCCGGCACGCCCCCCGCGCTCGACATGCTCTCAATGGAAAGAGACGATGACTGACGCTCCCTGCGCCTTGCTGGTCGAGGACGAACCGCACATCCGCCGCTTCGTGCGCGCGGCCCTGGAACAGGAGGGCTGGCAGGTGCACGAGTCGGTGAGCATGGCGCGCGGCCTGATCGACGCCGGCACGCGCCGCCCGGACCTGGTGGTGCTCGACCTCGGCCTGCCCGACGGCGACGGCATCGACTTCATCCAGGACGTACGAAAATGGTCGACGGTGCCGATTATCGTGCTGTCTGCGCGGGTAGCCGAATCCGAAAAAATCCGCGCGCTCGACGCCGGCGCCGACGACTACCTGACCAAGCCCTTCGGCACCGGCGAGTTGCTGGCCCGGGTCCGCGCCACCCTGCGCCGCCAGCGCAAGGCCGCCACCGGCGGCGACGAGACGATCCGCTTCGGCGAGGTAACGATCGACCCGCAAGCACGCGCCGTCACCCGCGCCGGCGCCCACGTGCACCTGACCCCAACCGAATACCGCCTGCTGTCGGTGCTTGCCGCCAACGCGGGAAGGGTGATGACAGCCCCCCAACTCCTACGCGCCGTCTGGGGCCCGGGCCACGTCGAGAGCGGCCACTACCTGCGCATCTACATGGGCCACCTGCGCCACAAACTCGAACCCGACCCCACCCAACCCCGCCACCTGCTCACCGAAACCGGCGTCGGCTACCGCCTCTGGCTCGGCTAACCTTTCCCCCACCCCATTTCTCAACAATGAGGGTCAGAGTAGAATTCTTTGATAACATTCGAATATTGTCAGTTAATTCGACTTTGACCCTCATTGATATTCTCAAAAGGCGCTTACCCACCAATTAGGGTCAGAGTCGAATTCTTTGACAACTTTAAGGAATTGCCCAATAAATCTACTCTGACCCTCATTAATTGTTCAGTATCGTGCGATCATATTCCTCGTCGTAGCTGGCCCGGCGCAGCCAGTGGCGCCGGCCGCGCCGGCGGCGGAGCTGGACGATACACGGGCCCTGGTGCGGCGCTGCCTGCTGTGCGGCCTGGATGGCGGCGTCGAGACGCTGGGCGACGACCAGCCCTTCGCCGAAGTGGGGCTGGACTCGCTGTCGGCGCTGCCGGTGGCGCTGGAGCTCGAACGCCAGACCGGGATGACGGTCAATGCCGAGCTGTTATATGAATACCAGACGGTGGCCCTGCTGGCCGCCTATCTCGACGCGCGGCGGGCGGCGGGGGCGCCAGAAGCAGGCGTGGCGGGCGCTTGAGCGATGCTGCCGCGGGCAGGGCAACGGGGTAGAATACGCCTTTTACCTGATTGCTTTCCGCCATGACCGTCCGCACCCGTTTCGCTCCCAGCCCGACCGGCTACCTCCACCTCGGCGGCGCGCGCACCGCGCTGTATTCCTGGGCCTATGCCCGCCACTTCGGCGGCACCTTCATCCTGCGCATCGAGGATACCGACCTCGAACGCTCGACGCCCGAGGCGGTGCAGGCGATCCTGGACGGCATGAAGTGGCTGGGCCTGGAGCACGACGAAGGCCCGTTCTACCAGATGCAGCGCATGGACCGCTACCGCGAGGTGGTCAAGGGCATGCTGGACGCCGGCACTGCCTACCTGTGCTACTGCTCTCCCGAAGAAGTCGAGGCGATGCGCGAGCGCATGCGCGCGGCCGGCGAGAAGCCGCGCTACGACGGCACCTGGCGTCCTGAACCCGGCAAGACCCTGCCCGCCGTGCCGGAAGGCGTCAAGCCGGTCGTCCGTTTCAAGAATCCGCTCGATGGCGAAGTGACCTGGGTCGACGTGGTCAAGGGTCCGATCACGATCGGCAACAAGGAGCTGGACGACCTGGTCATCGCGCGTCCCGACGGCACCCCGACCTATAACTTCTGCGTCGCGGTCGACGACTGGGACATGCAGATCACCCACGTGCTGCGCGGCGACGACCACGTGAACAATACCCCGCGCCAGATCAACATCCTGCGCGCGCTCGGCGCCGAGCTGCCGCAGTACGGCCACCTGCCGATGATCCTGGGCGCCGACGGCCAGAAGCTGTCCAAGCGCCACGGCGCGGTGAGCGTGATGGAATACCCGGAGCAGGGCTATCTGCCGGAAGCGATGTTGAACTACCTGGCGCGCCTGGGCTGGAGCCACGGCGACGATGAGATCTTCTCGATGCAGCAGTTCACCGAGTGGTTCAACCTGGAGCACCTGACCGCGTCGGCGGCGCAGTTCAATCCCGAAAAGCTGGGCTGGCTGAACAACCACTATATCAAGCAGACCGACAACGAACGCCTGGCGCAGCTGGCGCTCGCGAAGCTGGAACGCGACGGCGCGCGCTTCGACGGCGCCCCGGCCTTGCCGACCGTGCTGGGCCTGATGAAGGAGCGGGTCAACACGATCAACGAGCTGGCCGATGCGGCCATGCTGTTCTACCGCGATCCGCAACCGGATCCAGAGCTGCTGGCCCTGCACCTGACCGAGGCCGTGCGCGCCGCGCTGGCGACCTTCGCCGAACGCTGCGCCACGGTGGAGTGGAACAAGGCGGCGCTGGCGGCCATGATGAAGGAAGTGCTGGCCGCCCACAGCCTCAAGATGCCGCAACTGGCCATGCCGCTGCGCCTGCTGTTGACGGGCCAGCTGCAGACGCCGGCGATCGACGCGGTGCTGGAGCTGTTCGGCCGCGAGGTCGTGCTGGCGCGGGTGCAGAAGGGGCTGTAATTCGGAGGTCGTGAGTGATGTGTAGCGTGGACGGCTTCGCCGTCCACGCGGTGATAGTTATCGGCTCCGCTTTCGCGCCGGATGATCTGGCTGCCAACCATCACCGCGTGGACGGCAGAGCCGTCCACCCCACCACCGCGTAGAGTGATTCGATCCAGTGGACCGAATCACGAGCCGTCCATCGAAATGTAGATGAACACGGTATAGACGTTTAAAGCGTCTAAGCAATATATCGGCCGCCAAATGAAGTCCTGCACAAACGCTAAAAACGGACTTTGCGAAATGCAAGGTCGTCCTATATAATGCTCGCACTTCAGCGCTGCGGGGGTATAGCTCAGCTGGGAGAGCGCTTGCATGGCATGCAAGAGGTCAGCGGTTCGATCCCGCTTACCTCCACCAACTCTGAAGTGGCAGTAAGGTAGTAGAGCAGTAAAAGCAGCAAACGGTTGTTCCCGGTCCCTATCGTCTAGAGGCCTAGGACATCACCCTTTCACGGTGAGTACCGGGGTTCGAATCCCCGTGGGGACGCCAGGTAACTGGCAAGGATGACCGGACGAAGGCAGCGCAAGCGGCACTAGTCGAAGCAGTAGCAGTGTAGTAAAATGTTGTTTTCTCGTAGGGGGTATAGCTCAGCTGGGAGAGCGCTTGCATGGCATGCAAGAGGTCAGCGGTTCGATCCCGCTTACCTCCACCACGATGGAAAACAGCAAGCAGTTTTGGAAGTTACTAGGGTCCCTATCGTCTAGAGGCCTAGGACATCACCCTTTCACGGTGAGTACCGGGGTTCGATTCCCCGTGGGGACGCCAAGAATTTGGCAATGCGCCGCCCCAGCGGCGGCGCATGCAAGGTAGTCGGTAGTTTAAGGGTTGGGCAGGTTTAGGTCCCCATCGTCTAGAGGCCTAGGACATCACCCTTTCACGGTGAGTACCGGGGTTCGAATCCCCGTGGGGACGCCAAGAATTTGGCAATGCGCCGCGCCAGCGGCGGCGCATGCAAGGTAGTCGGTAGTTTAAGTTTTGTGCAGTTTTAGGTCCCCATCGTCTAGAGGCCTAGGACATCACCCTTTCACGGTGAGTACGGGGTTCGAATCCCCGTGGGGACGCCAAGAATTTGGCACTGCGCCGCGCCAGCGGCGGCGCATGCAAGGGAGTCGGTAGTTTAAGTTTTGTGCAGTTTTAGGTCCCCATCGTCTAGAGGCCTAGGACATCACCCTTTCACGGTGAGTACCGGGGTTCGAATCCCCGTGGGGACGCCAGCTTAAAACCGGAGTAGACCAACGCGCATGCGCGGAGAGGTGCTCCGGTTTTTCTATTGTGCTGGTATATTCAGGCCATACGGCTTGAGCGGTTCGGCAGTAAAGTAGCAGCAATACAGTTTTAGGTCCCCATCGTCTAGAGGCCTAGGACATCACCCTTTCACGGTGAGTACCGGGGTTCGAATCCCCGTGGGGACGCCAGACAGAAAGCCGGAGCCGGCCACGCGAGTGGGGCTCCGGTTTTTTTTGTTCTGCGCGTCCGTGCCGCGCATCCTTTGTCATGGATGCCGGCCGCCGTCACCATCCGGAAGGCCGCAATCCGCCAAATGGATACTGCATGGCGACTGCCTGTCCAGGCGCGTTCGTGCCGGCTGGTCCCGTGCCAACGCCCATCCCCATCCCCATCCCCATGCGCGCCCCATCGCCCAGCGCCGCGGCAAACATGCCTGCCGGAATGCCGAACCCGGCGCTCACAGCCTGCCACGCCATTCCAGGCTGCGCCACCGGCAAGCCCAGCGCCACCAGGGCATCCGGCAAGCCGTAGCCGATCCGGTTCGGATCGCTCAGCGTGACGGGACGCGCGCTCATGCGCAAGACTTGGAACAGGCGCTCGACCCGTTCTGGCGAGCGCGGCAGCGCCATGGACTGGAATTCGGGCCGGTGCGCCAGCACCAGGGCGGCCAGGCCGGTGACGTGGGGCGCTGCCATCGAGGTGCCGTCCCAGGCCGCGAAGTTATTGGGCGGCACCGACGACACCACGGCCACGCCCGGTGCGCAAACGTCGACCTGCGGACCGAAGCAGCTGAACCTGGCCGTGAAGTAGCCTTGCATATCGACGTCGCTACCGATGGTTTCGGCGTGATAGCTATCTGGCGGAAACTCCCCGATCTTGCCGATCGCCGCCACCGCCAGCACGTGCGGCGACGATCCCGGGTACTGGACGGCCGCGGCCGAGTTGCCGGCGGCGGCGATGCAGGCGACGCCGGCCTGCTTGGCGCGCACGATCTGCCGCTCCAGCGCCTCGGAAGGCGAGGATCCGCCCAGGCTCATGTTGACGACGTCGATGCCTTGCTCGATGCAGTATTCGAGCGCATCGATCAGCTGGCTGACCTGGCCGCCGGGGAACAGCTTGCAGACGTGGATCTCGGCCTCGGGCGCGAAGCCGCGGATGCCCCAGGCCGGATCGGCCGCTGCGATCACGCCCGCGCAGTGCGAGCCGTGTCCGAGCGTATCGACGTTCCAGGTGGAGCGGTCGACTTTCTTGTTGATGACGTCGAAGCCGGCGCGGATCTGGTTGAGGTTGTCGTGCGTGGTGGCGGCGCCGGAATCGATGACGGCAACCTTGACGCCGCGGCCGCGGAATTGCTGCGGCACCTGGTCGAGCCGCATGGCGCGCGCGCCCCAGCCCATGGCGGACTGCTGCGGCATGCCGCGCAGCGCCGGCCAGTCGGCCAGCGGACGCAGCATGACGACGTTCGGTTCGTCCAGGCTCAGGTCGGGGTCGCGCTGGTAGAGGCTCCAGTAATCGGTGCGCGGCTTGACGTAGAGGCCGCTGATCGTGTGCGCATCTTCGCCGTACAGGCGCAGGCGGGCGACGCCGTCCGGCCCGGTGACGGCCGTACTGGGCAGTGCGCCGCCGAACAGCGAGACCTCGACCTCGGGCAGCGGCGCGCCGCCGCTGCCGACCACGGCCAGCAACAGCTCGGCCTGCGGCCCCTGGTAGGGCGTCAGCGAACTGACCAGGTCGGGGCGGCGCAGCATCGGGTCGAGCAGTTCGAGGTGCTGGTCGCGCTCGACCAGCAACTGGCCCTGGCCGCGCTGCAGCAGTTCGCCGGCTTTCTGGTCGGTCATGCGCGCCACCACGACGCCATCGGTCGCGTCGCCCATGGACGCGGGGCCGAAGCCGGCCGGCGCCATGCCGCCGCGGGTGGCGATGGTGTCGACCACGTCGATGTCGGGCAGGGCGTTCAGCGCCTGCTGCACGGCCGACAGGCCCAGCGGAGCGGCCCAGCTGCTGACGCCGAAGGCGCCGCCGGGCGCCGTGCGCGGAGCGACCAGGTACTTCTTCTTGCGCTCGGCGACGGGGCGGCCGCGCGCGATGGCGGCGGCGCTGGCGGCGGCGCTATCCGCGCCGCTGTCCCTGGCGCCCTCGGCCGCGGTGCGCTTGCTCCCGTTGCCGCCGGTGGCAGGGGTGGCGTCGGGCGTCTCCTGGGCTTCGCCGGCGGCGCTTTTCGTATGTTTTGGCATATCGTGTCCTTTGCCCGGAGCCGCTCAGTCGTAGAGCGACAGCGGCTGGTCCGGTTCGATCGTTAACTGGTGAAGGGTCTGTTGCCGCAGCCGCTCGGCGGTCGGCGCGTCGGTCTCGACGACGGCCGTGTGCGGCGGCCCGGACGAGGGGCCGATGATGTCGACCAGCTGCACGCCGGGTTCGGCGCCCAGGGTCGAGAGAAATTGGGCAAGCGCGTTGTCGTCGCTGGCGGCGCGCACGATGTAGCGGCCGAGCGTGGGAGGCAGGGATGCCGGCATGGCGGAGCTCCTGAATGCCGGCCACCGCTGGTGTGTGCCAGGCAGCGGCCGGCAGGTGATCGGTTAGCGATTAGTGCACGGTTTGCTGGCCGCCGAACTGCTGCTGCCCGCCATACGGTAATGGCTGGCCCCCATATTGCTGCTGGCTATACGGATCGACCGACAGCGGCACGTAGCGGCCCAGATGGCTGGCGACATTGCCGATCGCGGCGCCCAGGCCCTGGTTGCCGAGTTGCTCGCCGATGAAGCCGCCGACCGGACGCGCGTATTGGGTGATGGCGTTGCCGATCCAGCCCTGCGGCGCCATCTGACCCTGCTGGCCGCCTTGCTGGGCCACCTGTTGCAGCACCGCCTGCTGTTGCTGGACTTGCTGCAACATCTGCTGCAGCTGCTGTTGCAGGACTTGCAGCTGCTGCAGCTGTGCCAGCGGCGACGGCTGCTGCTGCAGGGCTTGCTGCGGGTCTTGCGCCTCGGCGCCGAACGGCACCAGGCGGCCGAACCTGGAGCCTTCGCTGATGATGTTGCCCAGCGTGCGGTTGCCGGTCAGGCTGCCGACCAGGGCGCCGGCGGGCTTGCCGATCGTGCTGATCAGGTTGCCGAAGAAGCCGCCTTGCGGGGTCAGCTGGCCTTGCTGTTGCAGCTGCTGTTGTTGCAGCTGTTGTTGCTGCAGCTGCTGCAATTGCTGGAGCTGCTGCAATTGCTGGAGCTGCTGCAGTTGCTGCAACTGCTGCATCTGTTGCGGATCGAACTGCTGTCCGCCCAGGCCACCCGATGGATCGGCCGACAATGGCGACATGCTGCCCAGAAGACCGCCGGCCGCTTCGCCGATGCGGCCGCCCAGGCCCAGGTTATTGAACAGCCCACCGATGCCGCGCCCGATCAGGCCGCCCAATGGCCCGCCGAAAGCGCCGCCAAACAGGCCTTGCGGTGCGAACTGTTGCGGTACGAATGGTTGTGCGCCATAGCCTGCTTGTTGATACTCGTTCATGGTAACTCCTCCAGGTAGTCGGCCGAGTCGCGCCAGGCAGGAAACGCTTGGCGCCTGCCGCGATCGGCCGTGTTCACATGGTTCGCGCCAGGGTTGGGCCGGCGGCGCGACGCTAAGGGCAGGAAGGGCTGCCATCGAGGCCGCCTTCCCTGCAGGTAGGCGTTCGACCGGGCGCCGCCGGCGAAGTTTTTGCCTCCTGGCGGTCGAGGCGCGCTTTACTTTTGCTTATTGCGGTATCGCAGACGCGTGCCAGAAAGAGCGGTATTTCTTCGCGGCTTACACTGTGTTCGTAGAAATTTATTGGATGGCGGTAGAATGACGGCCCCTGCCATCTTGGGTCCCGACCGGCCTTTCCCGCACCATGCTCCTCAACGCTTCCGCGCCGTCGCTGGCCATCTTCTGCAAGGTCGTCGACAACTACGGCGACATCGGCATCTGCTGGCGCCTGGCGCGCCAGCTGTGCCACGAGCACGGCTTCGCGGTCACGCTGTGGGTGGACGACCTGGCGAGTTTTCGGCGCATCTGCCCGGACGTCGATCCGCAGGCCGCGCGGCAAGTGGTGCAGGGCGTCGCCGTGCGCCACTGGCAGGGCCAGGACGGCGTCTACACCGCGGCCGACATCCCCGACACCGTCATCGAGTTCTTCGGCTGCGAGCTGCCGCCGTCCTGGGTCGAGGCGATGGCGGCGCGCACCCCGCGTCCGGTGTGGATCAACTACGAAGGCTTGACGGCCGAGGACTGGGTCGAGGGCTGCCACCGGCTGCCGTCGATGCACCCGCAGCTGAAGCTGACCAAGCATTTCTTCTTTCCCGGATTTAACGAGCGCACCGGCGGCCTGTTGCGCGAGGCCGGCCTCGACGCGCGCCGCCAGGCCTTCCAGCAGGATCCGGCCCAGGCCGCCGCCTTCCTCGGACGCTTCGGCGTGCCGCCGCAAGAAGCGGCGTACCGCAAGGTGTCGCTGTTCTGCTATCCGGAGGCGCCGGTGGCCGAGCTGTTGCGGGCCTGGGAAGCGGACGCGACGCCGACCCTGTGCCTGGTGCCCGAAGGCGTGGCGCGCGCCCAGGTCGAGGCCTTCCTCGGCGTCCCGGCGCTGGCGGGCGGGCACGCCTCCCGCGGCAGTCTCGCGCTGCGGGTGCTGCCCTTCGTGCCGCAGCCGGATTACGACCTGCTGCTGTGGGCCTGCGACCTCAACTTCGTGCGCGGCGAGGATTCCTGGGTGCGCGCGCAATGGGCCGAGCGTCCATTCGTGTGGCACATCTATCCGCAGGATGAACACCTGCACCACAAGAAGCTGCGCGCTTTCCTCCAGGTCTATGCGCAGGACTTGCCGGCACTGCAGGCCTTCATGCTCGGCTGGAATGGTGCGCAGGCAGTCGGCGACTGGGGGGCAGCCTGGAGGGCACTGGAAGCCGAGTTGCCGCGCATCGCGGCCCGCGCCGACGCGTGGCGCGAGCAGGTGACGGCGCATGGCGATTTGGCGACGAAGCTGCGCGATTTCGTGTGCGAGCTGGGGCAGGCCCAGGAAAACCGAGTATAATAGCCGGTTAGTTTCTTACGGATTCCGACGATCAAACGCAGGTTCCGAGGCCTTCGGCCCACCAGCCCGCGATGATTTAATGCAACTATCTTTTTACGTAAAATACCTATGAAACCCGCAAAAGAAATTCGTGTTGGCAACATCATCATGGTCGATGAAAAGCCGTTCATCGTGCTGCGTTCCGACGTCAATGGCTCGAGCCGCACGGGCTTCACCTACAAGTGGAAGATGAAGAATCTTCTGACCAACGCTCCACTGGAAAACGTGTTCCGCGGCGACGACAAGTTCGACGTGGTCGTGCTGGACAAGAAGCCGGTTACCTACTCGTACTTCGCCGACCCGCTGTACGTCTTCATGGACGCCGACTACGAACAGTTCGAGATCGAAGAAGAAAACCTGGGCGATGCGCTGCACTACCTGAAAGACGGTATGGAATGCGAAGCGGTGTTCTACGACGGTAAGGCCATCTCGGTCGAACTGCCGACCATCATCGCACGCCAGATCGTGTACTCGGAACCGGCCGTCAAGGGCAATACTTCGGGCAACGTCCTGAAAGAAGCCAAGCTGGAAAACGCGATCGAAGCCCACCAGCACACCATCATGGTGCCGCTGTTTGTCAGCCAGGACGACACCATCGAGATCGATACCCGTACCAACGAGTACAAGAAAGTCGTGCGTAACTAAGCACTGGCTGTTCAAGAAAAAACGCTGCCTCGGCAGCGTTTTTTTTGCGCCCTGCAGGGTGCAAGTTTATCCCCGCGAAGGCGGGGATCCAAGTTTCTCGTGCAACCACTTACATCGAATGATGTGGTCTACGCATGACTTGGGTCCCCGCCTTCGCGG
Source organism: Telluria beijingensis (assembly GCF_030770395.1). Classification (GTDB taxonomy): domain Bacteria; phylum Pseudomonadota; class Gammaproteobacteria; order Burkholderiales; family Burkholderiaceae_D; genus Telluria; species Telluria beijingensis. Next base: position 5,740,066 of record NZ_CP132480.1, read on the forward strand.
GGACGACGTGGAGGACGCGCGGGCTTTAACGCCGCAACTGCGACAAATCCCGCACTGCACCCCGGTCGGCCGAGGTCGTCAGCGCCGCATACGCCTGCAGCGCCTGCGACACATAACGCTCACGATCGACAGGCTGCCAGGCATCGCGACCGCGCGCTTCCATCGCCGCGCGCCGGTGCGCCAGCTCCTCGGTCGTCACGCGCAGGTTGATGGTCCTTGAAGGGATGTCGATGTCGATCAGGTCGCCTTCTTCCACCAGCCCGATGGCGCCGCCTTCCGCCGCTTCCGGCGAAGCATGCCCGATCACCAGCCCCGACGAGCCGCCCGAGAAGCGCCCGTCGGTGAACAGCGCGCACGCTTTACCAAGCCCCTTGGACTTGATGTACGAGGTCGGATACAGCATTTCCTGCATGCCGGGACCGCCTTTCGGGCCTTCGTAGCGGATGATGACGACGTCGCCCGCATGCACGGTATCGCCCAGGATCGCTTCCACCGCCGCATCCTGGCTCTCGAACACGCGCGCCTTGCCCGAAAACTTGAGGATGCTCTCGTCCACGCCGGCCGTCTTCACGATGCAGCCCTTCTCGGCGATATTGCCGTACAGGACCGCCAGGCCGCCGTCCTGCGAATAGGCGTGTTCGCGGTCGCGGATGCAGCCGCTAGAGCGGTCCAGGTCATTCTGCTCGTAGCGCTCGGACTGCGAGAACGCGACCTGGGTCGGCACGCCGCCCGGGGCCGCGCGGAACCAGCGGTGCACCTCGGGATCGTCGCTGACCTTGATATCGTATTTCGCGATCGCGGCGCCGATGCTCGGGCTGTGCACGGTCGGCAGCGAAGTGTCGAGCAGGCCGGCGCGCGCCAGTTCGCCCAGGATGGCGGGGATGCCGCCGGCGCGGTGCACGTCCTCGATGTGGAATTTGTCGGTCATCGGCGCCACCTTGCACAGGCAGGGCACCAGGCGCGAGATGCGGTCGATGTCGGCCATCGTGAACTCGACTTCGGCCTCGTGGGCGGCGGCCAGCAGGTGCAGCACGGTATTGGTCGAGCCGCCCATCGAGACGTCGAGCGCCATCGCGTTCTCGAACGCGGCCTTGGTGGCGATCGAGCGCGGCAGCACCGAGTAATCGTCGCCTTCGTAGTGGCGCCTGGCCGCATCGACGATCAGGCGCCCGGCGCGCAAAAACAGTTCCTTGCGGTCGGCGTGGGTCGCGACGATGGTGCCGTTGCCCGGCAACGACAGGCCCAGGGCCTCGGTCAGGCAGTTCATCGAATTGGCGGTGAACATGCCGGAACACGAACCGCAGGTCGGACAGGCCGAGCGTTCCACCTCGGCCACGTCCGCGTCGGACACGCTGGCGTCGCCGGCCTTGATCATGGCGTCGATCAGGTCGAGCTTGATCACCTTGCGCTCGTTGTTGACGACCTTGACCACCTTGCCGGCCTCCATCGGACCACCGGACACGAACACGGTCGGGATGTTCAGGCGCATCGCCGCCATCAGCATGCCGGGCGTGATCTTGTCGCAGTTCGAGATGCACACCATGGCGTCGGCGCAGTGGGCGTTGACCATGTACTCGACCGAGTCGGCGATCAGGTCGCGCGAGGGCAGCGAATACAGCATGCCGCCATGGCCCATGGCGATGCCGTCGTCGACCGCGATGGTATTGAATTCCTTGGCCACGCCGCCGGACGCCTCGATCTCGCGCGCGACCAGCTGGCCCAGGTCCTTCAGGTGCACGTGGCCGGGCACGAATTGCGTGAAGGAATTGACGACCGCGATGATCGGCTTGTCGAAGTCGCCATCCTTCATGCCGGTGGCGCGCCAAAGCGCGCGGGCTCCGGCCATATTGCGGCCCTGGGTGGTGGTATGTGAACGGTAGGTCGGCATGGGCTGCTCCAGGGAAGTCGAAAAACAATGATGGCAACAGGGTGAAGGCTGGCGCTGGATTTGTCCAATATATGATCGTGACGTCTGTAAGTGGTTCTGCGTATCACACGGGACTGTGGCGGGGGCGATCGTGCTGCTATGCTATTGCTTTGTAATACATGGAGTGGCGGGGCATGGAGCGCAGGGATTTCGTACGACTGGGAATGGCGGTGGCCGGCACGCCTGGACTGGCGCTGGCGGCGCCCGCGAAGAAAGCGGCGCCGGCGAAGTTCCAGCCCGACCAGATGCTCGAAGCCGGCGTCCAGGCCCAGCAGCAGGCCATGCGCGCCGGCAAGCTGACGGCCCATGGCCTCGCCACCCGCTACCTGGCTCGCATCGAGGCGGTCGACCGTGCCGGCCCGCGCCTGCGCGCGGTGATCGAGCTGAATCCCGATGCGCTGGAGACCGCGCGCGAGCGCGACCGCGAGCGCAAGGCCGGCAAGCTGCGCGGCCCGCTGCACGGCATCCCGGTGCTATTGAAGGACAATATCGCCACCGGCGACAACATGTGCACCACGGCCGGTTCGCTGGCGCTGGACGGCGTGCGCGCCGTGCGCGACGCCCATCTGGTGACCCGCCTGCGCAATGCCGGCGCCGTCATCCTCGGCAAGACCAATCTGTCGGAATGGGCCAATATGCGCTCGGTGCGCTCGACCAGCGGCTGGAGCGCGCGCGGCGGCCAGACCCGCAACCCGTATGCGCTCGACCGCAATACCAGCGGTTCCAGTTCCGGCTCGGCGGCGGCCATGGCGGCCGGCCTGGCGACCCTGGCGGTGGGCACCGAGACCGACGGCTCGATCGTCTCGCCCAGCGCGTGCTGCGGCATCGTCGGCATCAAGCCGACGCTGGGCCTGGTCAGCCGCGCCGGCATCGTCCCGATCGCGCACTCGCAGGACACGGCCGGCCCGATGGCGCGCAGCGTGGCCGACGCGGCCTTCCTGCTCGGGGCGCTGGCCGGTCCCGACCCGCAGGACGGCGCGACGGGCAAGGCGCCACGCGTGAACTACGCCAGCTTCCTGCGCAAGGATGGCTTGCGCGGCAAGCGCCTGGGCGTGGCGCGCGATTTCTTCGGCGCCAACGATGGGCTCAATGCCTTGATCGAGAGGGAGTTGACGCTGCTGCGCGAACAGGGCGCGATCCTGGTCGACGTCGCGATCCCGAATCGCGACAAGTATGGCGAGACCGAGCTGACCGTGCTGTTGCACGAGTTCCGGCCCGACCTCGAGGCCTGGCTGGCGGCCTATGCGCCGCACGCGCCGGTCAAGACCATGGCCGACATCATCGACTTCAATGTGCGCAACGCAGGGCGGGAGATGCCGTACTTCGGCCAGGAACACCTGATCGCGGCCCAGTCGAAGGGCGGCTTGCAGGCGCGCGACTACGTCAAGGCGCTGGCCAACAACCGGCGCTATGCGCGCGACAAGGGCATCGACCAGGTGATGCGCGACCAGAAGCTCGACGCCCTGGTGGCCCCCACCGGCGGGCCGGCCTGGCTGACCGACTACATCAACGGCGACCACTACGGCGCCAGCTTTTCGTCGCCGGCGGCGGTGGCCGGCTATCCGCACATCACGGTGCCGGCCGGGCTGCTGCATGGCTTGCCGGTCGGCCTGTCCTTCGTGGGCAAGGCCTGGAGCGAGCCGGCGCTGATCGCGATGGCCCATGCCTACGAACAGGCCGGCCGCCGGCGCCGCGCGCCGACCTATGCGGCGCACATCCGGCTTGATGTCTAACGCGACGCGGCCTGCTTCGCCTGCGCGAACACCGGCCCCCATTGCGGATGCCCATGTTCGCCCGGGCCCAGGTCGAACGCGCCATCGAGCTTGAAAGCGCGGTCGAACGTTTGGCGGCACAGCGCCTGGCGGCCCGTCACGCAATAGCTGAAGGCGGTGTACTTGAGGGCGGTCAGCCGCTCGCGCTGGCTCGCGCCATGCATGTCGTCGCTGCCCAGGCGCCGGATCGCGCCGTTGTAGTCGCCCTTCTCGTAAAGGGCGATGCCTTCGCGCAGCGCCGCATCGTCGCGCTTCGCTTCCTGCGGTGCGGAACGGCTCGCCTGGCTGCGCTGGGGACGCGGCTTGGCGCCGTCGGCGCGTGGATGGGGTCGCGCCTTTTCCTGGCCGCCCAGCATGGGGCCGAACTGGGTGCAGCCGGACATGGCGAAAGCCGCCAGCGCCAGTGCGCCGATGCGGCCGATGGTAACGATGCTCACTGCGCTCCCTCCTCGGTAAAGTCGAGTTCGATCGTGCCCGCCTGGCCTTCCACCGACTGCACGGTCACGGTATGTTCCGGGAAGCTCGGGTTGACGATGCGGATCGTGTGCTCGCCCGGCGGCAGCGTGATGTGCCTGAGCGGCGGGCTGGCGCCGCGGTCGACGCCGTCGACCACGACCGTGCCCCAGGGCTTGACCGACAGGGTATAGGTGGTGCCGGCGACGGCGGCCTCGGGCGACGTTCCCTGCGGCGCGAGCTGGACCGCGGTGGGCGGCACGGCGGCGTCCGGCGCCGGTGGCGACGCGATGGGGGCGCCGGAGGCGGATTCGTCGATCACCGGACCTTCGAGCCTGGCCGGCGGCTCTTGCGGCAGCGTGACCAGTGGCGCGTCGGAGGCATTGTGCGGATCCTCGAGCGCCGGCGGCACCGGCAGCGCCAGCGCGTCGCTGGAATCGGCCTGGCGCAGCAGCGCGAACAGGGCGGCCAGCGCGGCGCCCAAGACCAGCACGGCGAGGCCGATCCACAGCCACCGCTGCGAACGCTCGGGGGCGCCGCCCGGCGCCACCGGCTCGGGCGCGGAACGGGTGCGTGGCACGTGCACCGCGAGGGGCGCTGGTGTCGGCGCCTGGGCTTCCGGCGGAGCGACGGCCGGTTCTGGCGTCGGGGCGGGGGTAGGCGTCATGTCTTCGTCCAGCGGCGGCGGCACCGCCGGCGGCGGACCGAGCACCACGATGCCCAGCAGGTCGCGCATGCGCTCGATGGTGCGGGGGCGCGCGGCGGGGTCTGGCGCCAGGCACTGGTCGATGGCGTCGATGAAGCCGTCGCTGTAGTCGGGCAGCGGGCGGCCGCGCAGCGGCGTGGTGGGAGCCAGGTCGAGCGTCACCGCGTAATGCACCACGGCGGCCAGGTCGTGCACGTCGCGCGCCTCGATCGCGGGCAGGGTCTCGGGATCGGGTTCCTGGTCCGAGCTCGGCAACAGCATGGGATCGCCCGAGTCGAGGATGAGCAGGGTGTCGGGCGTGATCACGCGGTGCGGCATGCGCATGCCGTACTGCACTTCGAGCGATTGCAGCACCTGGCGCACGATGCGGCGGCACCAGGCTTCGCTGACCATCTCGTGGTTGTGCTCGACGATCTCGCGGACGGTGCGGCCGTCGAGCTGCTGTGCTGCGGTATCGGGACTGGTCATCATGGCATCGTGCCGGGTGCTGCGAACGCGCCCGGAGGAATGTTTATTTATTGCAAATAATGCCAGAATTGCGCCAGGAGTGGCGCGGTCCCGCTCAACCGTGCGCGCTTGTTACATCTCGGCGCACGGGGATGGCGGTCAGACTTCCACGAAGCGCATCTTGAACCAGCGGCCCTTGATGACGCCGAAGCCCGGTCCCGGCGCATCGCCCTGGGCCAGGCGCGCGACGGCCGCCGCCGCGACATTGCGGTCGAGCGCCACATAGCTGCTGAACTCGCCGATATTGATCTTGCCCACCTGCTCCTTGGTGAGGCCGGCGTCGCCCGTCAGCGCGCCCAGCAGGTCACCCGGACGCAGCTTGGCCTTCTTGCCGCCGGCCACGCACAGGGTCACCATCGGCGCCGGCGCCGCCGCTTCCTCGTGCTCGCCAAGGGCGTCGAGGCTTTCCCAGGTCGCTTCCTGGTCCTGGTATTCCTCCACCAGGCGCACCCATTTCTTTTCGTTTGGCGCCACCAGCGTGTGCGCCATGCCGCTCGCGCCGGCGCGGCCGGTGCGGCCGACGCGGTGCACGTGCACCTCGGGGTCGCGCGAGATGTCGACGTTGATCACCGTGCCGAGGTCGGCAATGTCGAGGCCGCGCGCGGCGACGTCGGTGGCCACCAGCACCGAGCAGCTGCGGTTACTGAACAGCACCAGGATCTCGTCGCGTTCCTGCTGTTCCAGTTCGCCGTACAGGGCCAGCGCCGAGAAGCCCTGCGCCTGCAGGTTGTCGGCCACCTCGCGGCAGCGCGCCTTGGTATTGCAGAACACCAGAGCCGACACCGGCCGGTGGTGCTTGAGCAGGCGGCCGATGGCTTGTTCGCGGCCCTCGAAGCCGATCTCGTAGAAGCGCTGGTCGATCGCCTCCAGGCTGTGCTTGCCCTCGACCTTGACTTCGAGCGGGTCGCGCAGGAAGCCGGCGGTGGCGAAGCGGATATCGTCCGGGTAGGTCGCCGAGAACAGCAGCGTCTGGCGGTGGATCGGCGTGGCGGAGACGATGCCCGCGATCTCGTCATAGAAACCCATGTCGGTCATGCGGTCGGCTTCGTCGAGCACCAGGGTCTGCACCTTCGACAGGTCGAGCGTGGCGCGGCCCAGGTGGTCGCGGATGCGGCCCGGGGTGCCGACCACGATGTGGGCGCCATGCTCGAGCGAGGCGATCTGCGGACGCATCGACACGCCGCCGGTCAGGGTCAGGATCTTGACGTTGCCGACCCCGCGCGCCAGCCGCCGCAACTCGCCCGCGACCTGGTCGGCCAGTTCGCGCGTCGGGCACAGCACCAGGCCCTGCACCGCGAACCAGGCCGGATTGAGCTTGTTCAGGATGCCGATGCCGAATGCCGCGGTCTTGCCGCTGCCGGTCTTGGCCTGGGCGATCAGGTCGCGTCCACCCAGCACTGAGGGCAGGGTCTCGGCCTGCACCTGCGTCATGTGGTGGTAGCCGAGGGTGGCCAGGTTGGCGAGGAAACGCGGTTCGAGGGACAGCGAGGTGAACGAGTCGGATTGCATGGCTAAGCCTCCAGCCGGCAGGGCCGGGCTATTCGGGATCGGGCGCCCAGACCGGCAGGCCGGTCAGGTCGAGTTTGTCGTCGCGCTTCCAGACGGGCAGGCCGGTGGTGTCGGTTTCTTCGAGCAGGTGCAACTGCTCTTGCTTGAGCGCGATGCGGCGCGGACGAGGGCCGGTGCGTTTCGGTTCGGGATGGGAAGCAAGCACCGGAACGAGCGGCGCCGCCGGCTCGAAGCCCGGCAGGTCGAACGTCGCGTTGTCTTTCTTGTCTCTCATCCTCTGCCTTTTGCAGCCGCAGAAAACAAAAGCCCGGCTCGTTGAGTCGGGCTTCGTATTGAATTTGGTTGCGGGGACAGGATTTGAACCTGTGACCTTCGGGTTATGAGCCCGACGAGCTGCCAGACTGCTCCACCCCGCGTCTGAGAACGATAGTATAGCGTGCCTGGCCGCGGATTGCAATCGACGGTTGCCAACGGCAGCCGTCGCCCCCGCGCAGGCGGGGGGCCAAGTTCAGTAATTCACCCCGTAGCCCGACCGGCAGTCCGCAGGCGCCACAGCGACGTCACTTCCTTCGAACGCGCCGCATGCAGCGGATCGTCCGGATCGCTGGCGCGTGGATGGACGGGTTTCGTGTCGTGGCGCGCCGCGACCTCCAGTCCCGCGTCCGCGATCCAGCCCAGCAGCTGCTCGCGGCTGCGTAAACCCAGGTGTTCGGCGAAGTCGGACATGATCAGCCAGCCTTCGCCGCCCGGCTCCAGGTGCGCGGCCAGGCCGCCGAGGAAGCCGCGCAGCATGCGGCTGCCGGGATCGTAGATCGCGTATTCGATGGCCGAACTCGGCTTGCCCGGCAGCCAGGGCGGATTGCACACCACCAGCGGCGCCCGGCCTTCCGGGAACAGGTCGGCCTGGACCACCTCGACCTGGGCCGCCAGCCCGAGGCGGGAGAGGTTCTCGCGCGCGCAGCCGAGCGCACGCGCATCCATGTCGGTGGCGACCACCCGCATGCCGCGCCGCGCCAGCACGGCGGACAGCACGCCGGTGCCGGCGCCGATGTCGAATGCGAGATGCGCACCCGCCGGCAGCGGCGCCTGCGCCACCAGCTCGACGTATTCGCCGCGCACGGGCGAGAACACGCCATACCAGGGGTGGATGCGATCATCGAGGGCCGGGATCATGACGCCCTTGCGACGCCACTCATGGGCGCCGATCACGCCCAGCAGTTCGCGCAGCGAAGCGACATAGGGCTCGTCAACCGGGCCATGGGCTTCCAGGCAGGCCAGGCGCGCATCCGGCGCGCGCCGCAGCGGGATGCCGTGGTCGGCGTCAAACGGGATCAGCAGCATCGCCAGGGTGCGCGCACGCTGGAGCTGGCTCAGGCGATGGCGGTGAAATGCCTCCGTCGGCGTGGCCGGTGCGGTCGCTTTCTTGCGGCGGCCGCGCTCGCCCTTGTGCTCGATGCGGCGCACCAGCGCCTGCAGCAACTGGCGCGCATTCTGGAAGTCGCCGCGCCAGAGCAGGGCAGTGCCGTCGAGCGCCAGGCGATAGGCAGCGTCGGCGCTCATGGTGTCGTCGGCCGGCACCACCTTATTGGGCGCCGGCCAGCCGCTCTCGGAGCGCCACAGCGCCGAGCGGGTTTCGCCCGCCTCCACCCATTCGATGCGCGCGTTGTCCGTGATCATATCAGTGATGGTGATGCCAGTTGCCGTCGGTCGATTCGAGATAACCCTTGACCGCGTCCGGGCTGCCGGTCGCGTGGCGCTTCACTTCGCCGCAGGCGCAGATGCCCTGGTAGGGCTGGATGTGCGAGCAGGCCGACACTTTCTGGAGGAAGACTTTGACCGGTTTCGTGCATTTGACGCACTTGAAAGTCAGGATGCGGGCAGGCTTCATGGTTGCAGCTTCTAAATAGGAGAAAAAGCGGCATTTTACACCCCGCATCGTGTCTTCTTCGCGGCCGGGCGGGCCACACCGGAATTGACAAGGAAGAATCGTCAAACCTATACTCGGAATGATCGCGCTAACACTAAATGTTATAAACTGTTATTACACTCCGCGATGCACATAATAACTCTGGAGACAAGGAAGCTCATGACACTGACAATGAAGCTGTTACGGCGCGCGCTGGCGCCATTGGCGGCGCTATGCGCGGTCCTGGCCGCGTCGCCGGCCTGGGCGCTGGGCGAGCGCCAGTTCGTGCGGTTCGAAGCCGGCGCGAACGCGGTGGTGCTGGCCGCCCAGGGCCGCGCCGCGACCCTGCTGGTCGATCCGAAGGACGACGCCGGCGTGCGCCGCGCCGTGGCCGAGCTGCAGGGCGACATCGCCCTCGTCAGCGGCGTCAAGCCGGCGTTGACGCAGGCAGCGAGCGCCAAGGGCGACCACGTGGTCATCGTCGGCACCCTCGGCCAGAGCGCCCTCGTCGACCGCCTCGCGGCCGAAGGCAAGATCGACGCCGCCGCCATCCGCGGCAAGTGGGAAGGCTTCCTGATCCAGGCCGTGGCCAATCCGATGCCGGGCGTGGCGCGGGCGCTGGTGGTAGCCGGCAGCGACCGCCGCGGCGCGATCTTCGGCGTCTACACCTTGTCGGAACAGATCGGCGTCTCGCCCTGGAAGTGGTGGGCCGACGTGGTCCCGGCGCGCCAGGCCGCGCTGGCGGTCCCGATGGACACCAAGGTCAGCGATGCGCCGGTGGTGCAGTACCGCGGCATCTTCCTGAACGACGAGGCGCCGGCGCTGACCAACTGGGCCAAGGAGAAATACGGCGGCTTCAACCATCGCTTCTACGAGAAGGTGTTCGAGCTGATCCTGCGCCTGCGCGGCAACTACCTGTGGCCGGCGATGTGGCCGCCCGCGGCCTTCTATGCCGACGATCCCGAGAACGGCAGGCTCGCCCACGAGATGGGCATCGTCATGGGCACGTCGCACCACGAGCCGATGATGCGCGCCCACGACGAATGGGCCCGCTTCGGCAAGGGCCCCTGGGACTACAGCAAGAATGCGGGCGTGCTGCAGGAGTTCTGGAAGCAGGGCCTGCGCAACTCGCACGGCCAGGACCGCGTGATCACGTTGGGCATGCGCGGCGATGGCGACGAGCCGATGTCCGAGGAAGACAATGTCGACCTGCTGGAAAAAATCGTGCGCGACCAGCGCGCGATGATCGCCAAGGATTCCGGCAAGCCCGCCAGCGAAGTGCCGCAGGTATGGGCGCTGTACAAGGAAGTGCAAGGCTATTACGAGAAGGGCATGCGGGTGCCGGACGACGTGCTGCTGCTGTGGTGCGACGACAACTGGGCCAATATCCGCCGCCTGCCGACGCCTGAGGAACGCGCGCGTCCTGGCGGTGCCGGCGTCTACTACCACTTCGACTACGTGGGCGGTCCGCGCTCCTATAAATGGCTGAACGTGACGCCGATCCCGAAGATCTGGGAACAGATGCACCTGGCCTGGCAGTATGACGCCAAGCGCATGTGGATCGTGAACGTCGGCGACCTCAAACCCATGGAAGTGCCGATCGAGTTCTTCCTGACCTATGCCTGGAATCCGCAAGCGTGGCCGGCCGAGCGCCTGCCGGAGTACCTGCGCCTGTGGGCGACGCGCGAATTCGGCGCCGAGCACGCGGTGGAAATCGCCGACCTGGTCGAGCAGTACACGCGCTTCAACGGCCGCCGCAAGCCCGAGCAGCTCGAGCCGAATACGTATAGCGTCCTGCACTACGACGAGGCCGGCCGCATCGCGCGGGACTACGCGGCGCTGGCCGAACGCGCGAACAAGGTGGCGGCCAGGCTGCGCCCCGAATTGCGCGACGCCTTCTTCCAGCTGGTGCAGTATCCGGTCGCGGCATCGAGCAATATGAACGAGCTGTACGTGGCGGCCGGCCTGAACCAGCATTACGCCACCCAGTTCCGCGCCACCACCAACGACATGGCCGAGCGCGTGCATGCGCTGTACAAGAAAGATACTGAGCTCGCGCGCCAATACCATGCGATCGGCAACGGCAAGTGGAACCACATGATGTCGCAGACCCGCTTCGGCTACGTCAACTGGGAGCAACCGCGCGCCAATGTGCTGCCGGCCGTGCACCGGATCGACGTGCCGGCTGGTTCGAACATGTCGGTGGCGGTCGAAGGCGGCGCCAAGGCCTGGGGCGCGTATGGCCTCAAGGCGCTGGACTTGCCGAAGTTCGATCCGTACGCGAAAAAATCGCACTACCTCGACATCTTCAATCGCGGCAGTGCGCCGTTCGAGTACCGCATCGCGTCGAATCAACCCTGGGTGGTGGTGAGCCAGGCGAGCGGCAAGGTGACTGGCGAGCAGCGCGTGACGGTCGACGTGCGCTGGGACAAGGTGCCGGCCAAGCCGCAGCCGGCCGTGCTGACGATTACCGGGCCGAACGATACGCGCGTGCTGGTCAATGTGCCGCTGCGTGGCAAGGACATGCCCGCGGGCGCCAAGGGCTTCGTCGAGTCCGATGGCGTGGTGTCGATCGAGGCCGGTAATTATGCGCGTGCGCTGGCGCCGCAGGGCCGCAGCTGGCTCAAGATCCCGGGCCATGGCCGCACCGATTCCGGCGTGACGACCTTGCCGGTGACCGCTGCGGCGCTGGACGTGAAGGATGGCATGCGCCTCGAGTACGATGTCAACACCGTCAGCAGCGGCAAGGTGACGCTGCAGGTGACGCTCGCGCCGACCCTGAAATTCCAGCCGGGTGCGGGCTTCCGCTATGCCGTGTCAATCGACGATGAGGCGCCGCAGATCGTCAACGTGCATGCCGACGAGTCGGAGAAGTTCTGGGAGAAGATCGTGTCGGATGGCGCAGCCGTGTTCACCACTGAGCACCAGCTGGCCAAGCCGGGCAGGCATGTGCTGAAGTTCTGGGCGCTCGATCCGGGCCTGGTGGTGCAGAAGCTGGTGATCGATGCGGGTGGATTGAAGCCGAGCTACCTGGGGCCGGAGCAAAGCCCGCGGCTGTAATTGGTGTTGGTGGCTCCGTGGGGTGGACGGGTTCCCCGTCCACGCGTTCAAGCAACGTCTGATTCGCCACGGAGCAGCCACAGAGCCTAATGCCGTTAAGTTAAGAGTAGCCACCACGTCGTTACCTCCACTGAAGGTAACGACTTCCCGCGAAGGCGGGAACCCAAGTTCTGCTAACGTCGTCGAAACGCTCGCAGAATTAGGTTCCCGCCTTCGCGGGAACGACGGCTTTTACGCTAACTTAACGGCATTAGCCACAGAGCCCGTGTGATTTGAACGCGTGGACGGCGTAGCCGTCCACCCCACCTGGAGTAACCGGTGAATGAAAAAAGGGCAGTCCGCATTATGCGGACTGCCCTTTTTTGATCGTGATGCGCGATCAGGCTTTACGCATCGGCATCGCGCGCAGCGAAGCGGCGATCGCTTCGCGCATCGGCTTGGCGCGCAACTGGCTGTCGTACGGCGTCGGACGCTGCGCCAGGCCGTCTGGACGCTTCGCTTCGGCCCAGGTCTGCAGCCAGTTCACGTGATCAGCCATGCCCCACAACAGGAAATCGCGGCAGGTCGGATAGCTCAGGGTCACATCAAGGTAGTCGCGCGCCAGCGCCGCCGTGGCGGCGTCGCGCTTGGCGATATCGGCCGGGTAGGCCTTGTCGTTGACGTCGAACTCGGTGATCAACAGGTCCAGCCCCATGCCGGTGACTTCGTCGAGGAACTTGCGCCATTCGCGCAGCACCGCCGTGTTGGCGGGACCGGACATCATGTCGCCGGCGCTGACGTGGCTTTGCAGGCCCAGCGCGTGGATCGGAGCGCCGCGCTTCTTCAGGTCGGCCAGCAGTTTCAGCACGCCGGCGCGGTGCTTGGCGTCGTCGCCCAGGCCGGGACCCATGAAGTCGTTGTACACCAGCTGCGCCTTCGGCGCGTGCTCGTGGGCCTGGCGGAAGGCGAATTCGATCTGCTCGACCGCGCCCATACGCTTGGTGAACACGTTCTCGATCAGGGTGCCGTCTTTCGGCGACACGGCTTCGTTGACGACGTCGTGGCTGACCACATCCTGGCCCATGTGCGTGCACACGGCCTTGATGTGCTCGCGCAGGATCGCTTCGGCGTGGCTGACCGGCTTCGATTGCAGGTCCAGCGCATTGACCCAATCCGGCAGCCATTTCGGCGCCTGCCAGATCAGGGTATGGCCGCGGATCGCCATGCCTTCCTTCCTCGCCCAGGCGAACATCTCGTCGGCCGGGCCCCACTGGTAAGGGCCTGGCTTGGGTTGCAGGGCCTGCCATTTGGTCTCGTTCTCGGCGACGATGATATTGCACTCGCGCGCCATCAGGGCGCGGTAGGCCGGGTCGCGGAAACTCTTGCGGGTATCCTGGTCTTCCAGCATGCCCATGGCATTACCGAAGCGCATGCCTTTGGCCTTGGCCAGGTCCTTGAGGGCGGGGCCGCCGCCTTGTGCGGCAAACGCCGACGGGGCCAGTGCGGCGCCGGCAGCTACGCCGATCAGTTTCAGGGTATCGCGTCGCGATGTCATCGGGTGGTGTCTCCTTGTATTGTGGATCTTATGGCTGCCGATATGGCTCGATGGTGACGATCTTGCCGTCGTCGTCGTAATGCAGTTCCGTGACCTTGACCGAACGCAGGTGGGTGACGCCGCCGGACAGGCTGCTGTCGTGATAGAACAGCCAGCTGCGGCCATCGAATTCGCAGATCGAATGGTGGGTGGTCCAGCCGATCACCGGGTTCATGATCCGGCCCTGGTAGGTGAAGGGGCCGTAGGGGCTGTCGCCGGTGGCATAGCACAGGAAGTGGGTGTCGCCGGTCGAGTACGAGAAGTAGTACTTGCCATTGTGCTTGTGCATCCACGGCCCCTCGAAGTAGCGGCGATCGTGGTCGCCGGCCAGCAGGTCGTTGCCGTTTTCGTCGAGGATGCGCACCGGGCGCGTCGGCTCGGCGAGTTCCAGCATGTCGCCGCGCAGGCGCCCCACGCGCGGCGCCAGGGCGACTTCGTGCACCGCAGGTTCTTCGTTCCCGGCGTCGTAGGCGTTGTCGCGGTACTTCTGCAGCTGCCCGCCCCAGATGCCGCCGAAATACAGGTAGAACTCGCCGTCGTCGTCGCCGAACACGGCCGGGTCGATCGAATAGGTGCCGGCGATCGGCTGCGGCTGCGCCGTGAACGGGCCGGTCGGGCTGTCGCTGATCGCCACGCCGATGTGGAAGATGCCGCCGGCTGTCTTGGCCGGGAAGTACAGATAGTACTTGCCATCCTTGCGCACGCAGTCGGGCGCCCACATCTGGCGCTCCGCCCACGGCACATCGTTCACGTGCAACGCCACCCCATGGTCGACCGCCTTTGCCTCGGGGTGGTCCATCGATACCACGTGATAGTCTTCCATCGCGAAGTGGGCGCCATCGTCGTTGAACGGCACGCCGCCCTCGATGTCGTGCGAAGGATAGATGTAGATGCGGCCGTCGAACACGTGGGCCGACGGGTCGGCGAGGTAGATGTGCTCGAGCAGGGGCGCGGAGATCGCGCGTTCCTTCAGGGATTGCACCTGGTCTTTGTCGATAATTTCTGGCATGAAGATGCTCTGGTTCGGGTTCAGGAAAAAATCATTGCTGGGCAGCGAGCGCGCGGCGTTCGCCCAGTTCGCGTTCGATCTGCAGCTCGGTGGACTTGCGGATGTCGTAGGCCGCCAGGCAGCACACGGCCAGCAGGAAGGGGATGGCGGCGTACACGCTGACCGACAGGCGCACGCCATCCGCGACCTGGCCCGACTGGACCGCCTGGGCGGCATCGTAGCCATAGGCCGACAGCAGGGCAGCCACCAGCGCGCCGCCGATGGAGAGGCCGGCCTTGAGGCCGAAGATCATGGCCGAGAACAGCAGGGCGGTGGCGCGACGATTGTTTTTCCATTCCGAGTAGTCGGCGACGTCGGCAATCATGGCCCACAGCAGCGGGATCGTGATACCGTAGAAGAAGCCGTACAGGATCTGGGCGCCGAATACCATGCCGATCGAGCTCGGGCCGATCCAGTAGTAGCTGAGGCGGAACAGGGCAGCCAGCAGCAGGGCGGCGCCGAACACGTCGCGCTTGCCGAAGCGGTCGGCCAGCGGCTTCGAGAAACCGATCCCGACGATCATCAGGATGATGCCGACCGCGTTGAACAGGCTGAAGCCCGAGGTGGCGGCGTCTTCCGGCCAGTGGAACTTGGTCAGGCCCATATTGGTGAGCACCGAATTGAGGCCGTCGATGAAGGTAAGGAAGCCGACGTTGCTCAGGAAGGCCGCCAGTGCTGCCTCGTCCAGGAAGTTACGGAAGTAGAAGATGTACATGCCGCCCTTGAGCGACAGCGTGATGAACACCAGGATGGTCAGCACCAGCATCACCACCCAGGGGCGGTTGCGCAGCAGGTCGGCGACGTCCTGCTTGACGCTCGAGCGCTGGTTCGCGCTGGGGACGATCCGCTCGCGGGTAGTGAAGAAGGTGACCAGGAAGCAGATGGTGCCGGCGATGGCGAAGAAGATCATCACGGTCTGGAAGCCGGCCACCTTGTCGCCGTCGCCCAGGATCAGCACCAGCGGCAGCAGCAGCACCTGGATCACCAGTTGCGCGATCAGCACCGCGACGAAGCGATAGGACGACAGGCTGTTGCGGTCGGCCATGCTGCCGGTGAGGACGCCGCTCAGGGCCGAGTAGGGCAGGTTGTTGGCCGAGTACACCAGCATCAGGAGGATGTAGGTCAGCAGGGCGTAGATGTACTTGCCGCGCTCGCCCAGGTCGGGCGTGCTGAAGGCCAGGATCGCTACCAGGCCGAACGGCACCGACGTCCACAGGATCCAGGGGCGGAACTTGCCCCAGCGGGTCGAGGTGCGGTCGGCGATGACGCCCATCAGCGGGTTGAAGCAGGCGCCGACCAGGCCGCCGACGAAGATGATGCTGGCCGCGGCGCTTGGCGAGATCTGGTAGACGTCGGTGTAGAAGAAAGCGAGGAAGGTGAGCAGGGTCTGGAAGATCAGGTTGGCGGCCAAATCGCCCAGTGCATAGCCGATTTTTTCGGTTGTCCCCAGCGCCGGCTGCGCTTGTATAGTTGTTGTCGTCATTGTCTTGCCAATCTATGTGTTGAAAAGGCATGCGACCCATGGCCCCGCGGGCGGGGTGGGCCGCTCATGTATCACGCCGGGTGGTAAAAAGTTAGCGCAATCATTGTTTTCGATTGTGGATGAGATGCCAATCTCCGTCAACCGCTTTATTGACGGTTCGCATACCAGTTATATCGTTGGCGTTGACGGTAAATACGATGCCTCGTGTTAAAATTCAAGCATTCAAGTTCGCGCTAACATGCGCGCTGCCCCGAGGTCATCCCGAATGTCTACTTCCACTACCGAATCCATCAATCCATCGGAGGCCAAGCGTGGCCCGAACATGGCCGATGTGGCGAAGCTCGCCGGGGTCTCGCCAATGACGGTGTCGCGTGTGATGAACGGGAAATCGACCGTGCGCGCCAGCACGCGCAAGAAGGTGACGGCCGCGGCGGCGGCCCTGAACTATGCGCCGAACCCCGAGGCGCGGATGCTGGCCGGCTCGCGGCCGATCCGCATCGGCTTTTTGTACAGCATGCCCAGCGTGCGCAGCGGCGCCTATCTCACCGAGGTCCTGCTGGGATTGCTCAACAAGGTCAGCCTGAATAACGTGCAGCTGCTGGTCGAGAAGTGCGCCGACGGCGAGCAGATCATCGAACAGACCCAGCGCCTGATCGACAACCATATGGACGGCATCATCCTGCCGCCGCCGCTGGTCGACAATGCCGAGATCGTGGCGCGCATCGTCGATGCCGGCATTCCGCTGGCCCTGATCGCCTGCGGCCAGCCCGATCCGCGCGCCAGCGCGATCGGCATCGACGACCGCCAGGCCGCCTACGAGATGACGCGCCACCTGATCGAGCTGGGCCACCAGCGGATCGGCTTCATCACCGGCCACCCCTATCAATCGGCCAGCGCCGCGCGGCTGGAAGGCTACCGGGCCGCGATCAAGGAACTGGGAGCCGACCCGGCCGCCGAGTTAGTCACGCAGGGGATGTTCAATTATCGCTCGGGCCTGGATGCGTCCGAAATCCTGCTGGCGCTGGCCGACCGGCCGACGGCGATCTTCGCCAGCAACGACGACATGGCCGCCGCCACGGTCGCCGTGGCCCATCGCCTGGGGCTGGACGTGCCGGGCGATATCACGGTGGTCGGCTTCGACGATACCGCGCTATCGACCACGATCTGGCCGGCGCTCACCACGGTGCGCCAGCCCACCATGGACATGGCCGAGGCGGCGATCGAATGCATCGTCCAGCGCGTCACTGCCGGGCGTACCGGCCTGCCATCCGGTCCCGACCACATCAAGACCGATTTCACGCTCGTGCGCCGCCAGTCCGATGCAGCGCCGCGCATCCGTCCCCCAGTGCGCATATTCGCCTGAAACATCGTCTCCGACGTCTTTGGTTGCGCTATCATTGACGTTACAGATTTGGTAGCACCGCATTCCGCGGGGGCATGCCATCACCGGAGACCAACTTGAAATTACTTCGTCGAG
Source organism: Telluria beijingensis (assembly GCF_030770395.1). Classification (GTDB taxonomy): domain Bacteria; phylum Pseudomonadota; class Gammaproteobacteria; order Burkholderiales; family Burkholderiaceae_D; genus Telluria; species Telluria beijingensis. Next base: position 5,757,487 of record NZ_CP132480.1, read on the forward strand.
GCCGCCTGGCCATCGCCGTCCTGGCCGTCTGCGGCCTGGGCGCCTGCGCACTGCCGTCAACCAGTCCTGATCACGGTGCCCGCCATTGGGTGGCCAGCTGGGGCACGTCCCAGATGCCTTACGGCCAGGCCGAAGCCCTGCCGGCCGAGCTGTGGAAGGACGGCACCGTGCGCCAGGTCGTGCGCCTGTCGCTGGGCGGCAGCCAAGTCAGGGTCCGGATCAGCAATGCCTATGGCAGCGAGATGCTGGTCGTGAACGGGGCCAGCATCGCGCGCGCGGTGCGGCCGGGTTCTTCCGAGGTGGTGTCGGGAACGCTCCAGCCCCTGCGCTTCAATGGCAGCGCCACGGTGCGGATTCCGGCCGGCGCCGAATACGTCAGCGACCCGGTCGAACTGGTCGCGACCAGCGGGCTCGATGTCGCCGTGACCATGCACCTGGCGAATGCGGCGGGCCAGCAGACCGGCCACGCCGGCGCGCGCACGACGACCTTCCTGGCGCGGGGCGGGCAGGTCATGGCCGCGAGCCTGGCCGATGCAAAGACCGTCACGCGCTGGCACCAGTTGGCCGACGTCGAAGTCAGCGCGGCGCCCGGCGCCCGCGCCGTGGTCGTGATCGGCGATTCGATCACCGACGGCTACGGCGCGACGACGGACGCGAATAACCGCTGGACCGATCATCTGGTGCAGCGCATCGCCCAGGACGGCAAGCGCCAGCTGGCCGTGATCAATGCCGGCATCGGCGGCGGCCGCCTGCTGCGCGAAGGCCTGGGCCCGAGCCTCATCACCCGCTTCGAACGCGACGTGCTGGCGAGGAATGGCGTGAGCCATGCGATCGTCTTCATCGGCGTCAACGATATCGGCGTGCTGCGCCGCTCGAAGGAGGACACGCCGCAGGCGATCGACACGATGCTGGCCGACTTCAAGCAGGCGCATTTGCAGATGATCGCGCGCGCCCACGCCAGGGGGATTTGCGTGATCGGCGCGACCATCACGCCGTTCATGGGCAGCGGCTACTATGCGCCAGCCGCGCACAACGAAGCCTTGCGCCAAGCGGTCAACGACTGGGTGAGAAACGAGAAAGCCTTCGACGGTGTGCTGGATTTCGACGTGGTGCTGCGCGATCCGGCGCGGCCATCCTACCTGGCCAAGGTGCATGACAGCGGCGACGGCCTGCATCCGTCGCACGCGGGATATGCCGCGCTGGCGGCGGCGGTGCCGATCGAGAAGCTGGAAAACTGCACCTATGACCGGATGCCCGGCCGACGTTGATCGGATCGCCGGGGTCGCCTATCCAGCGGCCCCGACATAGTGAACGCGACTGCGATATCGCAGTCGCGATGCTAGACCGACCAGCAAGATCATTCCCTTCGTGCCGGGCTCCGGCACTTCATTGATAGAGATGTCCTATATCCCCTAGCCGGTTGCGCTTGAGGACAGCATGCGAGAAATGTCGAACTGGCGTGCTGTCGGGTATGTACTCGCCTGAGGCTGCGACCCGCCAGGGAAGGGAGGTGACACCTCCAACTTTGGTTTACAGTTCGGCCGCGACACATGCTCATCTATACCGCTGCCGGAGCCCCGATGTCCGCAATGGGTCGAATCCCGCCGGTCACGACTGCTCGTGAATTCAAGGCTCTGTAGGTTGATACATTGGCCAAACGAACGAGTTCGGCCAGCAGCATACCTTGTTGTAGTCGTGCGTCGACAGCGAAATTGCTTTAACGACAGGTAGCAACCCTTCGTCTAATGTCACTTCAAAGTAGTGGTGGCGATCGATGCCTGCCTGAGGTTCTGGACCTCATGCCGGCACGGATTGCCTTCGATCCAAGTGATGAATCGCCCCGGGCTTCGAAGGAGCTCCAATGGCTGAGCGCATGGAGCCATCAAGACGTCACCGAAGCATGTCGACGGCCCGCAGTCGTCGAGCGTCCAACTTACGTCTCGAGCCAGGCGCGATCCTTGCAATACGGTCGCTCGCGGTACTCGAAGTAATCGAAGTCGGCATGCAGCGCGGTGCCGGCCATGTCCTGGCAGGCCATGCCGACGAAGGCGCCCGTGAAGTTCGGCTGGCCGGGCGCGCTGGCCTCGTCCGACAGGATGCTGGCGTCGAACTGCTGCCCGATCCACTCCCACGGGCCGTCGCCAAGGCGGTAGCCGAACAGCAGTCGTTCCTCGTCCACCTCCACCCGCAACTGCACCGGCACACCTGCCGGGATGGCGATCGGCGCGGTGAAGGAGTCCGCCTGCATGTGATTCGGCAGGCTGCTCATCACGCGCAGGTGCTTGCCCACCTCGTCGTCGTGGGTGATGTACAGGTAGTGGAACTTGGCCGCGCCGTAGTAGCAGACCAGGCCCGCCTGTTGCTGGAAGTGTTCCGGTTCGAACTCGACCACGGTCGCCGCGCTGAAACAGTGGGCCTGCTGGCGCCGCGCCACCAGCGCCTGGCGGAAAGTGCTGCCCAGGGTTTCGCGGCCGAACAGGCGCAGGTGGCCGGGCCGCGTGTCCAGGCTGAAGAGCTCCTCGGGATAGGGCGTACGCAGCCACTGGAAGTCGAGCGGCAAGTCAGGCGCGTCGAATTCGGCCCGTTCCGGCGCCGGGTCGAATCGGTGTTCGGGCAAGCCCGGCGCCGGCACGTCGAGCTGCGGCATGCCGTCGCCATCCAGCGTGCGCAGCCAGCCATCGTCGCCCCACACGACTTGCTGGATCGCGGTCTCGCGCCCCAGCGTGCAGGTGCCGCGGTTGCGCAGCGGCCGGCCGCACAGGTAGACCATATACGTGCGGCCATCCGGCAGGTCGACCAGGTCGGCGTGGCCGGCGCGCTGCAGCGCGGCGTCGGGCCGCGCGCGCGTCGTGAGGACGTCCGCGTCCGGATGCAGCTCATACGGCCCGAGAAGGTCGCGCGAGCGCGCCATCGTCACCCCATGGTTCCATCCGGTGCCGCCTTCGGCCGTGAGCAGGTAGTAGTAGCCGTTGCGCCGGTACAGGTGCGGCGCTTCGGTCAGGCCATGTTCGGTGCCGGCGAAGATATTGGTGCGCGGGCCGACCAGGCGGCGCGCCTCGACCGAATATTCCTGCAGCACGATGCCGGCGAAGCGCTTGCCGCCCGGGCGATGGTCCCACAACTGGTTCAGGAAGTATTTGCGGCCGTCGTCGTCATGGAACAGCGATGGATCGAAGCCGCTGCTGTTCATGTGGACCGGATCGGACCACGGCCCGTCGATGCTCGGGCTGGTGACCAGGTAGTTATGAAAATCGCGCAGCGAGGCGCTGCCGCCGGCGGCGCCGGTCGAGGTGCGGCCGTAGCGCTTGACGTCGGTGTAGATCAGCCAGAACAGGCCGTCCGCGTAGGTCAGGCAGGGCGCCCACACGCCGCAGGAATCGGGCGCGCCGCGCATGTCGAGCTGGCTGGCGCGCGTGAGCGGCCGGCCGGCCAGGCGCCAGTTGACCAGGTCGCGCGAATGGTGGATCTGCACCCCGGGAAACCATTCGAAGGTCGAGGTGGCGATGTAGTAGTCGTCGCCGACCCGCACGATGGACGGGTCGGGATTGAATCCGCGCAGGATCGGGTTGTGGATCATGTCTTTTCGTAGAGGGGTTGTGGCTCGCGCACCAGGGTCCACAGCAGCACGGCCGCGATCAGGTCCAGCACCGCGAGGCTGACGAAGAAGGGCGTGTAGCCGACGCTGGCCAGCAGGGTGCCGATGAGCAGCGAGAAGATGAGCAGGCCCAGGTTGCCGAAAGTGCCGCACATGCCGGCGACTGTCGCGACCTCATTGCGCCGGAACAGGTCGGACGACATCGTGATGACGGTGACCGACAGGGTCTGGTGCGCGAAGCCGGCCAGGCTGAGGAGGGCGATTGCGGCGTAGGCATTGTCGACATAGCCGACGAAGGCCACGCCCATCATCATGATGGCGCCGAGCGTGAACGCGCCGCGCCGGGCATTGATCAGGCGCACGCCGCGCTTTTGTAGGGCCAGCACCACCACCGGTCCGAACATGCAGCCCAGGTCGGCCGCCAGGAAGGGCAGCCAGGCGAACATGGCGATGTCCTTCAGCTCGAAGCCGCGCACCGTGGTCAGATACAGCGGCACCCAGAACGCCAGCGTGCCCCAGGCCGGATCGGCCAGGAAGCGCGGCAGGGCGATGCCCCAGAAATTGCGTTTCTTGAGGATGCTGAGCACGGACGGCTTGCTGCCGTCGCTGGCCAGGTGGTCTTCCTGGCCGGCGGCGATGTGCGCTGCCTCCTCTTTCGAGAGGCGGCGGTGGCGCTTCGGCGCGTCGTACAGCAGCAGCCAGGCGCACACCCACACCAGCCCGAGGGCGCCGGTGATGACGAAGGCCGATTGCCAGTTGTAGTGCAGGATGGCCCACACCACCAGCGGCGGCGCTAGCATCGAGCCGAACGAGGCCCCGATATTGAAGACGCCGCCGGCCAGGCCGCGCTCCTTGGCCGGGAACCATTCGGACACCGCCTTCATGCCGGCCGGGTTGGCCGAGCCTTCGGCGAAGCCGAGCAGGCCGCGCAGGATAGCCAGGGTCTGCCAGTTGGTGGCCATGCCATGCGCCATGCAGATCAGCGACCAGGCGGTGGCGAAGATCGCGAAGCCGTATTTAAGGCCGATCACGTCGAGCACATAGCCGCACAGCGGCTGCAGCATGATCGCCCCCTGGAAGGCGGCCGTGATGTACGAATACTCCTTGGCCGTGATGTCCAGTTCCGCCAGCAGGGTGGGGGCGGCCACCGCCAGCGAGCTGCGGGTCAGGTAGTTGACCACCGCGCCCAGCATGATCAGGCTGATCATCCACCAGCGCAGGCCGCGGATGGTGCCGCCGCGGGTCCGGCCAAGGATTGCCGCGATCATGGATTGACCATGCTGGGGCGCTTCGGATCGTAGGTCCAGTCGGGCACCAGGTAGCGCATCGCCAGCGCATCGTCGCGCGCGCCGCCGGCCACCTTCTTGTACAGTTCATGGGCCGCGTTGATCTGGTCCATGTCGGGCTCGATGCCCAGGCCCGGACGGTCCGGCACAGCCACCTGGCCGCCGACGATCTGCAAGGGTTCCGTCGTCAGGCGTTCGCGGCCTTCCTGCCAGATCCAGTGGGTGTCGATCGCCGTGATTGCGCCCGGCGCCGCCGCCGCGCAATGGGTGAACATCGCCAGCGAGACGTCGAAGTGGTTGTTCGAATGCGAGCCCCAGGTCAGGCCCCAGTCGTGGCACAACTGGGCCAGGCGCACCGAACCCTGCATGGTCCAGAAGTGTGGATCGGCCAGCGGGATGTCCACCGCGCCCAGCAGGTGCGAATGGGCCATCTGGCGCCAGTCGGTGGCGACCATATTGGTGGCAGTGCGAATGCCGGTGGCGCGCTTGAACTCGGCCATGATCTCGCGGCCCGAATAACCGCCCTCGGGGCCGCACGGATCTTCGGCATAGGCCAGCAGGTGGCCCTGGCCACGGCAGGCGTCGATCGCCTCGCGCAGCGACCAGGCGCCGTTCGGATCGAGCGTCACGCCGGCATCGGGGAAGCGGCGCTTGATGGCGGCCACCGCCGCCATCTCGTCCTCGGCCCGCATCACGCCGCCCTTGAGCTTGAAGTCCTTGAAGCCATACTTGTCGACCGCCGCCGCGGCCATGTCGCCGATCGATTCGGCGCTGAGCGCTTCTTCGTTGCGAACCCGGTACCAGCCGTCGCGGCCCGCATCGTCGTCGTAGCCCAGGTCGGTGCGGCCGCGGTCGCCGATATAGAACAGGTAGGCCAGCATTGGCACGTGGCTGCGTTGCTGGCCGTCGCCCAGCAGCTCGCACAGCGGCAGGCCCAGGAACTGGCCGAACAGGTCGAGCAGGGCCGCCTCGACCGCCGTCACCACGTTTTCCAGGCGCAGGTTGATTTCGTGCGGCTGCTTCATTACCGCCGCTTCGGCGCTGGACGTGACTTGGTGGCTCACGCCCGAAATGGCGGCGCGCAGCCGGTTCAGGGTGCGGCGGTGATGGGCGATCTGGCTGCCTTCCACCAGCGGCACCAGCTTTTGCAGGGCCAGCAGGATGCCGTTCGAGCCGGGCACCTCGCCCATGCCAGTGCGGCCGGCACTGTCGCGCAGCAGCACCAGGATGCGGGTGAAGTAGGGCGCATGCGCGCCGCACAGGTTGAGCAGCATGCTGTCGCGGCCGGCGACCGGAATCACCTGCATTTCGACGATGGTCGGGGTGGCGGCGCTTTGAATCGGGTTCATCTACACAATCTCCAGAATGAATCGGGCAAAGAGGGCGGTCCGGTCAGATGCCCGGGGCATACGGGAAGCGGATCGACTTGTAGTGCTCCAGCGAGTGCGCGGGCTTGCGCGCGCCGGCCGGCAGCGGCAGGCCGGAGACATCCTGGAAATAGGCCAGGCTGGCGTCGCGCCACCAGATCGCCTCGGCGTGCTGCTGGGCCAGGCGCTGCGCGGTGTCGGCAAAGCGTTGGGCGTCGACCAGCGGTTGCAGGCGCTGCCATTCGGCCTGCATCGCGGCGGCTTCGGCCACGCCGTGGTCGTAGCGCGCCACCAGTTCTTCCCACAGCGTGCGGCCGGACGCCATGCGGTAATCCCACGGCAGGCGGTGGAACCACAGCAGCAGTTGGGGCGGCGTCGTTTTCGGATCGGCGAAGCGGCGCGCCACCTCGGGCGCATACTGGGCCACGGCATTGCTGCCGCTGGCGGTGCGGTCGAAGCCGATGCCGTCGCGGGCGGCGCGGTGGTAGTAGATCGGATTCCAGTCGGCGCGTTCAAGGTTGTCGACCCAGGGCGCCGGACCATGGTGGTGGCTGCTGCCCATCACGTGGTTCAGGCCGAGCGGCGTCATGTAGTCGACCACGGCTTCGCGCGAACGCATCATGAGGTTGACGACCGGGTCCAGCAGGCGCGCGTCCGGGCTGAAGGTCTGGGCGGTCCACTCGCGCGCGATGGCGCGGCTGTCCAGGCCCTGGTCCCAGGCCATGCGGCCATACATATACCAGTTGGCCTGGTCGAAGATGGAACCGCTCCAGCTGCGGCTGCTGCCGATATTGGCCACGCCCGCGATGCCGCCCACGCGGCCCTGCTTGCCCTGGATGGTGTCGGCAACGGTCAGCTTGCGGTTGCCGATGCGGGTATCGAACTCCAACGTCTCCTGGAACATCGGGCCCAGGTAGGCCAGGTGGGTGGCGAAGCCCAGGTACTCCTTGGTGATCTGGAATTCCATGATCAGCGGTGTCTTCGGCATGGCGCCGAACATCGGGTGGGCGGGTTCGCGCGGCTGGAAGTCGATCGCGCCGTTCTTCACCTGCACCAGCACGTTGTCGTCGAACTTGCCGTCCAGCGGGATGAACTGGTCATAGCCCTCGACCGCGCGGTCGTGCGCCTTGCCGGCCTTCGATTCCTCGGGCGAGGCGTAGACGAAGGCGCGCCACATCACGATGCCCTTGTGCGGCGCCACCGCGCGCGCCAGCATATTGGCGCCGTCGGCGTGGTTGCGGCGATAGTCCTGCGGGCCGGGCTGGCCTTCCGAATTGGCTTTTACCAAAAAACCGCCGAAGTCGGGAATGGTGCGGTAGATCTCGTCGGCCTTGTTCTTCCACCAGGCGGCGACTTCGGGGTCGAGCGGATCGGCGGTCTTCGTCTGCTTCATCTCGAGCGGGGTCGACCAGCGCACCGACAGGTAGACGCGGATGCCGTAAGGGCGCAGCACGTCGGCGATGGCCGCAGCCTTGGCGATGAAGGGCGCGCCCAGCACCTCGGCCTTGGAGTTCACGTTATTGAGCACCGTCCCGTTGATCCCCAGCGATGCGTTCGCCCGGGCGTAGTCGGTATAGCGTGGATCGATGATGTGCGGCAGTTCCCACCAGTTCCAGATCGACTCGCCGGCATAGCCGCGTTCCACGGTGCGATCGAGGTTGTCCCAGTGGTTCAGTACGCGCAGGGGCAGGGTCGGCTGCGAGGCGAGCGTGATCTTGTCGGCGCTAGTGCCCAGCTGCAGCTGGCGCAGCCAGGCGAAGCTGCCGTACAGCAGGCCGGCGTCGCCATTGGCCGCGACCAGGGTGACCGGCACGCCGTCCAGCGTCGCGCGCCGCACCAGATAGCCTTCGGCCCCCAGTTTCTTCAGCTGCGTGCGCACCGCCGCTGCGGCATCGAGGCCGGCCGGCAGGTCGGCGCCGCGCGCCAGCACCAGGGTATTGGCGCGCGCCCGCTCGACGATGGCCGGGGCCTTGCCCATCAGGCCCTGCAGGCCGCGCTGCAGTTCGGCGCGCGCGGCGTTTGTCGTGGGGGTGGCGGCGCCGAGGGTCAGGATGGCGTCGGCGACGCCTGCGCGCTGGGCGTCGGGAAGGGGTTGATAGCGCAACCACAGCTGGTAGCCATCTTCCGCGGCGGCATGGGTCGGCAAGCACAGCAGCATGCCGAGAAGAAACGCGGTCCAAAGCCGCCCGAAAAGTCGCTGCATAGATTGTCTCCGTTGTTTTTTGGTCTCGAATGTTTGTTTTGTATCATTCGAGTGCAAGAATGTTAGCGCGAACCTTTTCGATTTGAAAGCGTTTTATTGGACTGCCCACTGTGGAAGTAGGGGCTGCGACAGGCCGTGCAGGGGCTGGAGGGGCGGAATTCAATAGCGCTACCATTCGCGCTTTACCAACGTTCGGAATATTTTGTTGACAATCATTATTTTTGACCAGTAGACTGGGATGGTTGCGATAACATTCGTGTTAGTAGAAATGTTCGCAATCAGTGCTCGAAGTAAAAAAATAACGAGGAGATAAGCATGCAACACACCGACGTCACCGCACGTCCGGCCCTGCCATGTGGCGGCCGCATCCCCCGAATATCCGCTCCGGCCGTCAGGCCGGCGTCACCGACCCCGCGCCGAGCGCGTCCCACGGGGTCGGTCCAGGACTGACCTGCCTACCCATCAGACAACCGTAGAAGGTTGCTTACCTAGAAATAGAAAACCATCAGGAGACATTGAATGACTCGACATGCTCAACAACAAGGTGTAGCACGCCGGCGCCAGTGGGCGCTCGGCCTGACCGTACTGGCCGGCCTGGTCCACCAGGCCTATGCGCAGGACACGACTGCGACGACGACGACCGGCACCACCCCGGATGCCGCCGTCAGCGTGGTGAAGGTGACCGGCTACCGCGGCAGCCTGCTGGCGTCCGCCCGCGACAAGAAAGAAGCGGTCGGATTCCAGGACACCATCAGTTCGGAAGACATGGGTAAATTCCCGGACAAGAACATCGCCGAATCGCTGGCCCGCATCCCGGGCGTCCAGATTTCGCGCGACGTGACGGGCGAGGGCATGAACGTCCAGATCCGCGGCCTGGGATCGAGCTTCACCAAGGTCTTGCTGAACAATGCGCAGATCGCGGTCGCTTCGTCGGGCCCGATCGACGGCGCCAGCACCAACCGCGAGATCGACCTCGACCTGCTGCCGACCGAACTGTTCACCAAGCTGACCGTCAGCAAGAGCCCGAATGCTTCGCAGCTCGAGGGCGGCGCGGCCGGTGTCGTCAACCTGCGCAGCGCCCGTCCGTTCGACAAGGAAGGCGCCTACGTCGTCTACAATGCGACCGCGCAGAAGCAGGAAATCGCCAACGACGTCGGCGGCCGCGGTTCGATCCTGGCCAGCAAGACCTGGGGCGACAAGTTCGGTATCCTGGGCGGCGTATATTACAACCGCCAGAAAGCCCGCACCACCGGCTACGAGACGGTCGGCCTGACCAATGCCAACCTGTCGGCGGCGCAGAACGGCCTGCCGTCGCGTAACAATACCGGCGGCGGCAACTGGACGATTCCGGCCACCGTGCCGAATGGCGCCGGCGCGGGCCTGATCCCGGGCACCGTCATTAACCAGGCCTTCCTGGAAAGCCGCAACCCGGGCACCAGCATCACCGCGATCGACAACGCGCTGGTGCCGCGCCTCGGCCGCTACATGGACTACTATGGCAACCGCGACAAGGCCGCGGCTATCCTCAGCGCCGAATACCGTCCGACCGAGAACCTGCACTTCTACGTCGACACGCTGTACAGCGAAAAAGACGACGACATGGCGCGCATCGCCTACACCTGGGCCATGCGCAACGAGTTCGCCATCCCGCTCGACATGAAAGTCGACCGCGCCGACTGCAGCGCCGGTTGTACGGCCACCAGCGGCACCTTCGCCAATGCGCGCTACTTCATCGAATACGGCCCGCGTCGCGACAAGACCAAGCTCAAGGGCATCAATCCAGGGATGACCTGGCAGATCGCCCCGACCCTGAAGCTCGAAGCGCAGGCCAATGCGACCAAGTCGGACTTCTCGCACGAAGCGCCGACCGTCATGCCGATCACCGCGGCCGGCAGCGGCCTGGTGGCGAGCTATGACGCCACCAATGGCGGCGTGCCCAGCATCACCTTCAACAATGACGTGAACAACCCGGCCAACCTCGGGTGGGCCGGCGGCCGCGTCAACATCCAGAACGAGTTGCGCGAAACCAGCACCAAGGGCTTCCATACCGACCTGACCTGGGGCGACAACAAGCTGAACCTGAAGCTGGGTTATGCCTACGACGACATCGACCGCCGTATCCGCGGCCAGGACAACTCGGCCGCCTGGCAGGCTGCGGTGTGCGGCAACAATCCGAGCGTGTTCCTGCAAGGCCCGAACGGCGCGCCGCCGTGCGACGGCGCCAACACGCCAGGCGCCAGCGCCGCCGCGCTCTATCCTGGCTATGGCACCGGCTTCACCGCCGGCCAGAACACGCCGCTGACCTATGGCGGCTCGCTGATCCCGGCCAACGCGCTGGCCGGCTACCTGGTGCCCGGCGAGTACGGCCGCCTGGTGGTCGACTGGGACCGCTTTAAAAAGGATTCGAACTACGACTACTACAACACGACGGCGCCGGATTCGACCAGTTCGTCGACCGGGGCGAGCGCCGGCTATATGCGCGAGAAGACCTCGGGCTTCTACACCGAGATCAACGGCTCGACCCTGCTCGCGAACATGCCGTTCCGCTATAACGCCGGCGTGCGTTATGTGCGCACCAAGCAGGAAGTCGGCTCGCTGAACTCGTTCAGCGACCCACGCAACGCCAGCCTGACGCTGAACGGTTCCAAGTACCCGAACGCGACCCAGTGGCAGTATGTGGACAACACCTACAACAACACGCTGCCATCGGGTACCGCCGCCCTGACGGTCGCCAACAACGTCATCGTGCGCGCCGCGGCGTCGAAGAGCATGACCCGCGCCAATCCGAACTCGCTGCGTCCCGGCATCAACTTCAGCTCGGTGTCGGCCGACGTCGGCACCATCGGCAGCCCGGAACTGACGCCATACATCTCGAAGAACCTGGACTTCGGCGTCGACTGGTACACCGGCGGCGAAGGCTATGTGAGCCTGACCGTATTCCAGAAGAAGCTCAAGGGCTTCACCGTGATCGAGAACCGCACGCTGCCGTTCAGCGCGCTGGAGCAGTATGGCGTCACCTATGCCAACCTGATTCCGAACCAGCAGGCGGCGATCGACGCGCGCGGCGGTCCGGGCGCGGCGACGGTGGTGATGAGCCAGGAACGCAATGCCGGCGGCATCCTGCGCATCCGCGGCCTGGAGATCGGCTGGGTCCAGCCGCTCGACCGCTTCCTGCCGATCAAGGGCTTCGGCTTCAGCGAGACCGCGACCCTGATCAACCAGAACGCCAGCGGCGAAGGCACCAACGGCTTCGTGGCGCTGAACGTGCCACGCAAGAGCAACAACTTCGGCGTCTACTACGAGAACCACGGCTTCATGGCGCGTTTCTCGCACACCTACCGCGAAGGCAGCCAGGCAGCCAACGGTGGCCAGAACGGCATCGCGGCCGCTGCCCTGTATGGCCGCGCCTACAAGCAGGCCGACTTCTCGTCGAGCGTGGACCTCGAGCAGGTGCTGGACCGCGACGGCTGGCCGACCATCACCTTCGACGTCGTCAACATCAACAAGGCCAAGCGCGATTCGTACTTCCAGTTCGAGAGCGCGCAGTTCGGCTTCTACGATCCGGGCCGCACCTTCCAGCTCGGCATCCGCGGTCAGTTCTAACCTGACTGCGTCGTGATAATCCCTAAGCCTGCCGCGATGCGGCAGGCTTAGGGAAGCGAATTCCAGGCAAGATGGCCGGATACCGATGATTGCGTTAACATTAATGTTAAAATCATGTCCGACGCCGTCTCGGCCCACCCAATACTGCCGCCCTCCGGGGCGGCTTCAGCAATAGAGGAACCATGAACACACTCCAAGCTACCGCGCTGCCCGCGGATATCGACCGTGCACTGCTGGTCGGCCGGGTCTGGCGTGACGACGGCGCTATTCAAGGGCCGGCCGTGGTCGCCGTGCGCGGCGGCCGCCTGGTCGACATCACCCGCCATGCGGCCACCGTGTCCGACCTGTTCGAGCGGCGCGACCTCTTGACCATCGTCGGCAGCGCCGAAGGCGAAGACCTGGGCGCGGCGCGCGAACTGGTCGACGCCGCCGTGCGCGGCGAAGCGGGGCCCGGCGGCATCCGCCTGCTGGCGCCGTGCGACGTGCAGGCGATCAAGGCCTGCGGCGTGACCTTCGCCGTCAGCCTGCTGGAGCGGGTGATCGAAGAACAGGCCAAGGGCGACCCGTCGCGCGCCGTGGCCCTGCGCGAGCAGCTGCAGGCGACCATCGGCAGCAACCTGTCCGAGATCGTGCCCGGCTCCGAGGCGTCGCAGCGCCTGAAGGCCGAGCTGTCGGCCCAGGGCCTGTGGTCGCAGTACATGGAAGTGGGCATCGGCCCGGATGCCGAAGTCTTCACCAAGTCGCAGCCGATGTCGGCGGTCGGCCATGGCGCCGAAGTGGGCCTGCATCCATCGTCGCACTGGAACAATCCGGAACCCGAAATCGTGCTGGCGGTGAACAGCCGCGCCGAAGTGGTCGGCGCCACGCTCGGCAACGACGTCAACCTGCGCGACATCGAAGGCCGCAGCGCGCTGTTGCTGGGCAAGGCCAAGGACAATAACGGTTCCTGCGCCATCGGCCCCTTCATCCGCCTGTTCGACGGCGACTTCTCGCTCGACACCCTGCGCCAGTGCGAAGTGCGCATGCTGATCGAAGGCCGCGACGACGGCTTCGTGCTCGAAGGCAGCAGCCGCATGCGCGAGATCAGCCGCGATCCGCTCGACCTGGTGGCCCAGACCTGCGGCGCCCACCACCAGTACCCGGACGGCTTCATGCTGTTCCTGGGCACGATGTTCTCGCCGATCAAGGACCGCGACGCCAAGGGCGGCGGCTTCACCCACCACCCGGGCGACACGGTCAGCATCTCGACCCCGTCGCTCGGCACCCTGGTCAACAGCGTGCAACGCAGCGACGCGATCGCGCCCTGGACCTTCGGCCTGCGCGCGCTCTACGCCAACCTGGCGCAGCGCGGCCTGCTGGGCTCTGGCGGCAAGTAAGAAAACAGCCCACAGCGGCACATCTGGAGCAAGAAAAACCCATGTCTGACAATAATCAAGCACCCTTTGCGTACGCAAGCTATCCGGACCTGAACGGCAAGCGCGTCGTCATCACCGGCGGCGGCAGCGGCATCGGCGCCGAGCTGGTCACCGCGTTCGCCGGGCAGGGCGCGCGGGTCTGGTTCCTCGACATCGCCGAGGCCGCAGGACGCGCCCTTGCCGGGTCGCTGGCCGGCGCCCCTGGCGTGACGCACCCGCCGTGCTTCCTCGCCTGCGACCTGACCGACCTGGACGCGCTGAAGTCCACCTTCGACGGCATCCTGCAAGAAGCGGGCGCCATCGACATCCTGATCAACAACGCGGCCAACGACGACCGCCACGTCATCGGCGAAGTCACCCCGGCGTACTGGGAAAGCCGGATGAACGTCAACCTGCGCCACCAGTTCTTCTGTTCCCAGGCCGTCATCCCCGGCATGCGGCAGCAGGGCCACGGCGTGATCCAGAACTTCGGTTCGATTTCCTGGCACCTGCCGCACACCGAGCTGGCCCTGTACATGACGGCCAAGGCCGGCGTCGAGGGCATGACGCGCGCGATGGCGCGCGAACTGGGCCCGTACGGCATCCGTACCGTGGCCGTGGTGCCGGGCGCGGTGCGCACCCCGCGCCAGGAGGCGCTGTGGCATAACCCGCAAGAGGAAGCGCGCATCCTGAACGGCCAGTGCCTGCAGGAGCGGGTCGAGATGCAGGACGTGGCGGCGCTGTCGCTGTTCCTGGCCTCGAACAACGCGCGCCGCTGCAGCGGGCGCGAATACTTCGTCGACGCCGGCTGGTACGGCGCATGAGCACGGGTATGGCTGACCTCGAGCCGCGCTGCCTGTGGGAAGTCGGCGCCACGCTGGGCGAAGGCGCGTTGTGGCATGCGGCGGCGGGCCAGGTCTGGTTCGTCGACATCAAGGGCCGGCGCCTGCACTGCTTCGAGCCCGAGAGCGGCGTCCGCCGCAGCTGGGATGCGCCGGGCCAGGTGAGCTTCATCGTGCCGGTCGCCGGCGGCGGCTTCGCCTGCGCGCTGGAAGATGGCCTGTACCGCTTCGTCGAAGAGAGCGGCGCCTTCGTTCCCCTGCTGCAGGTCGAGGCCGACCAGCCGGGCAACCGCTTCAACGACGGCCACGTCGACGCCGCCGGGCGCCTGTGGTTCGGCTCGATGGACGATGCCGAGGACGGCGCCAGCGGCGCCCTGTACCGCTACGACGGCCGCACGGCCGAGCGCATGGACGACGGCTACGTGATCACCAACGGGCCGGCCATCGCCCCGGACGGGCGCACGCTGTACCATACCGACACGCTGGCCAAATGCATCTACGCGTTCGACCTGCTGGACGATGGCAGCCTGGCCGACAAGCGCCTGTTCACCGAGCTGGCCGATGGCGGCTACCCGGACGGCATGGCGGTCGACGCCGAGGGCCACCTGTGGGTGGCGACCTTCGGCGGCTGGCGCATCGACCGTTTCGATCCGCAGGGCCGAAAGGTGGGCGAAGTGCGCTTCCCGTGCGCTAATATCACCAAGCTGGCCTTCGGCGGCGCCGACCTGCGCACCGTGTACGCCACGACCGCGCGCAAGGGCCTGTCCGCCGCCCAGCTCGAAGCGCAGCCGCTCGCGGGCGGCCTGTTTACCTTCCGCGCCGACGTGCCGGGACTGCCGCAGCATGCGCTGCGGCTGCAGGAGTAATTTGAGAAAGACCGACAGCATGAGCAAGAACATCAGCAACGACGTCTGCAACGACGTCCCGCGTCGCTACCGGTCACAGGACTGGTTCGACAACCCGGAGCGCATCGACATGACCGCGCTCTACCTCGAACGCTTCATGAACTACGGGATCACGCCCGAGGAGCTGCGCTGCGGGAAGCCGATCATCGGCATCGCCCAGAGCGGCAGCGACATCACGCCGTGCAACCGCATCCACCTGGAGACCGTCAAGCGGGTGCGCGACGGCATCCGCGACGCCGGCGGCATCCCGATGGAATTCCCGTTGCACCCGATTTTCGAGAACTGCCGCCGCCCCACCGCCGCGCTGGACCGCAACCTGGCCTATCTCGGCCTGGTCGAGATCCTGCACGGTTATCCGATCGACGCCGTGGTGCTCACCACCGGCTGCGACAAGACCGTGCCGGCCCAGCTGATGGCCGCGGCCACGGTCGACATCCCCGCCATCGTGCTGTCCGGCGGGCCGATGCTCGACGGCTGGTTCGAAGGTGAACTGGTCGGCTCGGGCGCCGCGATCTGGAAGGCGCGCCGCCAGCTGGCGGCCGGCGCCATCGACGAAAAGAAATTCGTCGATATCGCCACCGCCTCGGCGCCATCGGCCGGCCACTGCAACACCATGGGTACCGCGTCGACGATGAATGCCGTGGCCGAGGCCCTGGGCATGTCGCTCACCGGTTGCTCGGCGATTCCCGCCCCCTACCGCGAACGGGGCCAGATGGCCTATGAGACCGGCCGCCGCATCGTCGAACTGGCGAAGAACGACGTGCGTCCTTCGCAGATCATGACCCGCGAGGCCTTCCTGGACGCGATCGTGGTCAACGCCGCCATCGGCGGCTCGAGCAATGCGCAGCCACACATCGTGGCCATGGCGCGCCATGCGGGCGTGGAAATCACGCCCGAGGACTGGATGGAGTACGGCTACGAAGTGCCGCTGCTGCTGAACATGCAGCCGGCCGGCAAATACCTGGGTGAGCGCTTCCACCGCGCCGGCGGTGTGCCGGCCGTGATGTGGGAGCTGGAGCAGGCCGGGATGCTGCGTTCGCAGCGCCCGACCGTCACCGGCATGACCATGGCCCAGAACATCTACGACCGCGAGACCGACGACCGCGAGATGATCAAGCCGTTCGCCGAGCCGCTGAAGGAAACCGCCGGCTTCCTGGTCCTGAAGGGCAATCTGTTCGACTTCGCGATCATGAAGACCAGCGTCATCTCGCCGGCCTTCCGCGCGCGCTATCTCGCCAATCCGGGGCACGAGAACTGCTTCGAGTGCAAGGTGGTCGTGTTCGACGGCTCGGACGACTACCACCACCGCATCAACGACCCGAGCCTGGGCATCGACGAGTACACGATGCTGGTGATCCGCGGCGCCGGCCCGGTCGGCTGGCCGGGGTCGGCCGAGGTGGTCAATATGCAGCCGCCCGATCACCTGATCAAGCAGGGCATCAACAACCTGCCGACCCTGGGCGACGGCCGCCAGTCGGGCACCTCGGACAGCCCGTCGATCCTGAACGCCTCGCCCGAAAGCGCGGCCGGCGGCAACCTGGCGCTGCTGCGCACGGGCGACGTGATCCGGGTCGACCTGAACCAGGGCCGCTGCGACGTGATGATTTCGGACGACGAACTGGCGCTGCGCCGCATCGACGCGCCGCCGCCGATCCCGGCGAGCCAGACGCCGTGGCAGGAGATCTACCGGGCGACGGTGGGCCAGCTGCACAAGGGCGCCTGCATGGAGCTGGCGTTGCCGTATCGTGGCGTGGGGCAGGATATGCCGCGGCATAATCACTGAGTCACTGAGGCCGACGGATTTTCTTCCTTCGTTAGCCGAGAGACCGTCGTCCCCGCGCAGGCGGGGACCCAAGTTTGCTTGCGTCTCCTACGATATACGTCGGTGGGGCGCGTAGAAACTTGGGTCCCCGCCTTCGCGGGGAGTCGTTACTGCCAGTGGCAGTAACGACGTGTTTCTGCTAACGCAGCGAACCGCGTTAACGGTTACTCCACCACCACCGCGCTGCTCCCTCCGCCGGCGGGCCGCACCAGCACCTTGGTCGCGATCCGCTCGGTCATCTCCTNGTGTTTCTGCTAACGCAGCGAACCGCGTTAACGGTTACTCCACCACCACCGCGCTGCTCCCTCCGCCGGCGGGCCGCACCAGCACCTTGGTCGCGATCCGCTCGGTCATCTCCTGCACGTGCGAGATCACCCCGACCTTGCGGCCCTGCGACTGCAGCGCGTCCAGGGCATCCATCGCCACCCCCAGCGTCTCGCTATCGAGGCTGCCGAAGCCCTCGTCGATGAACAGCGACTCGACCCGCACCCGGTTCGACGACAGCGAGGCCAGGCCCAGCGCCAGCGCCAGCGACACCAGGAACGATTCGCCCCCCGACAGCGAGTTCACCGAACGTATTTCGCCGCCCATGTCCTGGTCGCGCACTATCAGCGCCAGCGACGGCATGCCCTGGTAGCCGAGCCGGTCCAGGCGGTAGCGCCGCGCCAGCTGCTTCAGGTGTGCGTTGGCATAGCCGAGCAGCACGTCCAGCGTGAACTGCTGGGCGTAGTTGCGGAAGCGCTTGCCGTCGCTGGAACCGATCAGCTCCGACAGCTTGCCCCAGCGCTGCTCCTCGGCCTGCTGGCGCTCGATCCCGGCCAGGCTGGATTCGGCCTGCTTGCGCCGCTCGTCGTCCTGCAGCGCGCGCAGGCGTAGCGCGGTGGCCGTCTCGATTGCCGCCTGGCGTTCGCCGACCAGGGCGTCGAAGGCGGTCTTGAGCGCCTCGAACGGCTGGCCGTCGGGCGGACTTGACGCCTGGTGCGCCGCGCGCTGCGCGCGTCGTTCGTTGAGGATGGCGCTGGCGTTGCCGACCTGGGTCTCGATGGCGGCCAGGGCGCTGCGCTCCTGCGCCAGCCAGGCGACGCCGACCTGCAGCAGGCGCGCCAGCTCGCCAGTGTCCACGATCTCGTCGAGGCCGTCGGCGTGGCGCCGGTAGTCGTCGAGCCAGTCGGCCAGGGCCGTGCTGGCCGCGGCGCCGGCCTGGTCGAGCTCGGTGATGCGGTCGAGCAGCTGGGCCAGCGCGGTACGCGCGCGGGTCTCGGCCTGGGCCGCCTCATTGGCGGCCTGCTGGCGCGCCGCCACCTGCGCGCGCGCGCCTGCCACGGCGGCCGTCAGTTCGCGTTCGACGTCGGCCGCCGCGCGCCCCTGCCACAGGCCGGCGCGCAGCGTGCGCCTGGCAGCCAGTTCGCCGTCGAGGCGCTCGAATTCGGCCGCGAGCTTCGCGCCGGTGTCGTCGATCCCGGCGACGCGCGCCTGCATGGCGTTCGCCTCGACCTCGAGCGTCGCGATCGATGCGGCGGCGCGCGCCTGGATCTCGGTCTGCTCGCGCCACTGGGCGGCTTCCAGCGCGCGCGCCTGGCTCCAGCCGCCAGGGTCGCGGCGCCAGGCCGCCTGCCAGCCGTCGCCGTGGGCCGCGGCCATGGCAGGATCGAGATCGGCCAAAAGTAGGTCCAGTTGCGCGCCAGCCGCGTCCTGCCGGGCGCTCGCGGTCTTCAGTTCGTTCCGCAGGCCGATGGCGGCTTCGCGCTCGGCGTCGGCGCTCTTGCGCAGGCCGGCCAGCACCGATTGCGCGCCATCGACGTCGCGCTGGGCGGCATCGCGCGCCGCCGCCGCGCTGCGCCAGGCCTGTTCGCGCTGGGCCAGCGCATCGAAGGCGGCGCGCAGGCTGTCGCCCTGGGCGCCGAACCACGCGTCGCGTTCGGTCTCTGCCGGCGCTTCGCTGGCCAGCGGATCGGCATCCCAGGCCCTGGCCAGGTCGGCGCCGCGGGCCTCGGCCGCGCCGCGCTCGCGCGCCAGCGCCGCCAGGCGCTCTCCAGCCGCGGCCAGGGCGGCGTGGTGGGTCGCCTGCAATGCGCCGTTGTCGCGCACCTGTGCGCGGCAGGCGGCAACCTCGGCGCGCAGGCCGGCCAGCATGGCCTTGAGCGTCGCGTCCTGGTGGGCGTACGGGTGGTCGAGGGCGCCGCACACCGGGCAGGGATCGTCGTCGGCGAGGTTGGCGCGCAGTTGCTCGACGCCGGCGGCGCAGGCCAGTTCGGCGGCGCTGAGCGACCGTTCGGCCTGCGCCATCGCCGCGTCGTGACGTAGTCGTGGCTGATCTTGCGCAGCCATTTGTCGAAAGTGGCGGCACCGGCGCCGACGTCCTGCTGGTCGATGGTGTTGAGCGGGGCAACTGCGACTTCCGGCGCGCGTTCGGCCGGTTTGGACGGAGGTTGTACGGGCTCGCTCACGGTGGCTTCCTATACGATGAATTCTTTCGGGGCCGAGGTTGGTATATCGGCATCGATGCACGGCAGCGATCCGCGCTTGCAACTGCGACGAATTTCTTGACTGTAGTCACTAAACCGAGATTGATCAGTGAGAAAACGCAAATCCGTGTGTAGTCGCGCCACGGCGACAGGCTGGGGAGATGAGGGGGAACGATGTTGCAGAAGCGCCGTAGGCGCGGGCAGTGTTCAGCTGCGGAAGGGATTAGTCTTCAAGCGCCGTTGACCACGCTCGGAGGAGTAATGATGTGGCAGGGAGATGTCGCGTCGCATTCAGACAGTCCGGCACTACGCCGGACATGCATTGTTCAAGGCTGCACCAGCACCGTGACCCGCCGTTTCGACGCATTCGCCAGTGCCGGCGATGCGTCGATCGGCTGCGGGTCGGTGCGCCACTCGGTCTCGATCGAAGCGGCCGGCACGCCCATCCGCACCAGCGCCAGCGTGACCATCTCGGCGCGCGCGCGCGCGAGCGCCTCGGGTTCCGCCAGGCGCAGTCCCGACACCTCGAAGCCGCCCACGTCGGCATAACCAGTCACCCGCACGCTGCGCGCCTTGCTGGTCACCGCATACAGCATGGCGCGTTCGATGGTGACTTCCACGCTCTGGTAGATCAGGCGGTCGTCGTTGTAGCTGAAACCGATCTGGTAGGTCTGCGCCGTGAACGGGCCGGTCGGGATCTTGCGCGGCACGTTCAGGGGCTTGAGGAATTCGGGCGGCAGCACCGACGGCTTGCTGGGGAAACCCTCGGCCGGCATGATGACTTCGGGGCAGGTTTGCTCGAGCACGGCGACGCGCACCGGATTCAGCGCCACGCCGCCGCAGATGTCGGGCGTGCCGGCCGGCTCGCCCTCGACCAGCACCATGCGCCCGACCAGGGGCTTGTTGGCGGCGTCGGTGACGTCGTAGCGCACGCCGCTGGCGCCGTCGGTGGCCAACCAGCAGCCCGACTTGCGGCCGTTCTCGGTGTCGCGGTAGACCGGGCAGGCGAGGAAGCCGACCGCCTGGACCTGGGCCATCACGGCCAGCTCGGCGGCCAGCAGCGCGGCCGCCAGGGCGCCGCGCCGCAGGGAAGGGGATGTCGTCATTACAGCACTTTCATCAGGTTGACCAGGTCCTGCTTTTCCTGTTCGGTGAACTGGATGTGGTAGCGGCGATCGTAGATGTCGACGATCTCGCGCAGGCTGGCGGCCGAGCCGTTAGAGAAATATGGCGCGCGCGCGGCCAGGCCGCGCATCGATTGCGTGGTGATCTTGCCGATGTCTTCGCAGCGGCCGGTGGTGAGCGCATAGCCCGGGTCTTGCGTGTAGACCACCTTGCCCAGGAAGGGATGGGGTTTGTAGCCGTCGCCGCAGGTGAGCTTGAACAGCGGCAGCTCGGGCGAGGGCTTGGCGTGCGGCTCGTTGGTCGTGCCCAGGTCGATGCGGCCGGGCGCGATGTCGATCCCGCTGCCGTGCATATTGTGGCACATGGCGCAGGAGTTCAGCACCGGGTCGCCGAAGCCCATCGAGTTGATGCCGGCCGAGCCCTTGATCAGGAAGTTTCGCTTGCTGAACAGTTCGGCGCCGCGCGCCACCGATTCGCGAAACGCCTGTTGTTCGAGGTTCGCCGACGGCGCCGCCTTGCCCGCCTTCCAGGCCAGGAATTCGCGCCAGATCGGATTGGCGCCCGACTGCAGTTCGCCGCCCTGGCCCTCCTCGATGTGCTGCGGGCCGCCGCGCGCGCCGGCGTCGGCCAGGCTGCCGCCCCAGGCATCGTGGCTCTGGGCCGACGAGATCTGCGATTCGAAGGCCAGGATCTGCGCCACCTGTTCCGGCGTCGGGTCGCCCTGCATCTGCAGGTGGGTGCGCATCGCGTCGATCGCCTGGTCGGTCAGTGTCAATACGCGGGTGTCGGCCATCAGCGCTTCGCTGACGTATTGGCCGGTGCGCGGGTCGCGTTGCAGCGGCAGCCCGCTCTTGGGATCGAACGAGAAGCCCACCGCGGTGATGTATTTCAGGTTGGCCACCGGACGGGGACGGCGATACACCGAGATGGTCGGCGCGGCGCTCGCGAGGCCATATTCGGGGCTGGTGTTGCAGCCGGTCGGGTCGCGCACGACTTCGATGGTGAACTCGGGCTTGACCTCGTTGCCGGCGGCGTCGCGCGGCGGCCAAACGCGCGGGATGCGGAACAGCCCGCGCTCGAGCACCAGCGAGTGCGAGGCCCGTTCCTTCATCGGCAGATTGGGGCAGTTGGCGCCGTCCGACGGCGCGAAGATCGGGTCGCGCTCGCCCAGCAGCGCCCAGCGCTCGTTGATGGTCTTGAGCGACAGGCTCATGCCGTCCGAAGGCTGGTGGCAGCTGATGCAGGCGCGCCCGTTGCCGCCGAGGGCCGTGAAGAACGGATGGCCAACGGTGGCGGTGCTGCCGGCGGCATTGAGCGTGGTGAGCTTGCCGTATTCGTTGGCGAAGGTCTGTTCGCGCGGGAAGTCGCGCTTGTCGCCCGGCTCCCACCAGCGCGGGATGGCATTGTCGTAGGTGGCGAGGCCGTTGGCGGCCAGGGTCACGCCCAGGACCGCAAGGGCGCCGCCGGTAAGGCGGATCAGTGTCTTTTTCATGGCGTCAGGCAGGTGGGGCGGCGCGCGCGATTGCGCGGCGGCCGCCGTTCAACATCATAGCGTGGCATAGCGCGTGCGGGGCAGGCAAGCCTGCCCGGGCGTCCAGGCCGTCGTGTGGATGCGACGCAAACATGGCAATGTGCCTACTGCTGGCGATTACGTTCGATGCCGACGGCCAGGCCGCCCCAATGGTCCTCGAACAGCGACGCGTCCATACGCCGCACGTCGCGCATGATGGGCTTGAAGCCCATGTGCGCCAGCACGTCGCGTTCCAGGTCGATGCCGGGCGCGATCTCGGTCAGTTCCAGACCCTCGACCGTCAGGCGCAGTACCGCGCGTTCGGTCACGAACAGTACTTCCTGGCCGCGTTCGGCGGCGTCCAGGCCATTGAAGGTAATCTGCTCGACCGCCTCGATGAACTTCTGCACCTTGCCCTCTTGCTTGATGTGCAGGCGGCCGCCACCGACGTCGACCTCGAGGCCGCCGGCGGTAAAGGTGCCGCAGTACACCAGTTTCCTGGTCGAGCGGGTGATGTTGACGAAACCGCCACAGCCGACCGGGCGCCCGTTGAACTTGCTGACGTTGACGTTGCCGTGGTTGTCGGTCTGGGCCAGGCCCAGGAAGCTGGCGTCCAGCCCGCCGCCGTCGTAGAAGTCGAATTGCGCGCCCTGCTCGATAATCGATTCGGCATTATAGGCCAGCGCGAAGTCGCCGCCCTGGGCCGGGATGCCGCCGTTCACGCCGCTCTCGATCGACAGGGTGAGCAGGTCGGCCACGCCTTCCTCGGCGGCGATCGAGGGGATGCCGGCCGGGATGCCGATGCCGAGATTGGTCACGGCGCCCTGGCGCAGCTCGAGCGCGGCGCGGCGTGCGATCACCTTGCGCTCGTCAAGTGGCATCGGCGCCAGCGAGTTGACCGGCACCTTCGCATGGCCGCACAGGGCCGGGTTGTACTGGGTGGTGATCGACTGCATGTGGTTTTCGGGCTGGCCGAGCACGACGTAGTCGACCACCAGGCCCGGGATCTTGACCGCTTTCGGATGCAGGCTGCCGGCCTGCACCACGCGCTCGACCTGGGCGATGACGATGCCTCCGCAGGCCTTCGCCGCCTGGGCCAGGGCCAGCTGCTCGAGTAGCACGCCTTCCTTGTCGAGCGTGATATTGCCGTTTTCATCAGCCTCGGTGCCGCGGATGATGGCCACGTCGATGTGCGGACGCGGATAGAACAGCCATTCCTCGCCTGCGAATTCGACCAGCTTGACCAGGTCTTCGCGCGCGCTGGCATTGAGCTTGCCGCCTTCCAGGCGCGGGTCGACGAAGGTGCCCAGGCCGACCTTGGTCAGCAGGCCCGGGGTGCGCGCCGCGATGTGGCGGGTCAGGTGCGACAGCGAACCTTGCGGGAAGTTATAGGCCTCGACCTGGTCGTCGAAGATCATCTTCATCAATTCCTTGCCGGTCTGGCCGAAGTGGCCGGCCACGGTGCGCCGGATCATGCCGGGATGGGCGAAATGGACCATGCCGCCGTCGCGGCTGTTGCCGATGGCGCCGCAGGCCCAGGTGGTGAGGTCGCGCGGGTGGCCTTCGGCCAGGAAGCGGCGCTCGATGCCTTTCAGGACTTCCTCCGGCAGGCTGATCATGGCCAGCCCACCGAGGAAGATCGTCGCTTCGTCCTTGATCAGGCTGCCCGCCTGGTCGGCACTGATGATCTGCATGCTCGTCTCCATCAAAAAATAGTTATAGATAATAATCGTACTTTAGTATAACTATGTTGTCCGGCCCGTTCAAGCGCCGTCGCAGCCAGTGGAGAAAGCCGGGAATCGCGCTTGCACGTAGGGACATTTCGTTATAAGATATAACCATTATGATAAATTACGAAATCGACAGCGCGGCTTCCCGCCAGCGCGCAGACACCATGACCGAACTCCGGAATCCCCCATTGCTGAAGATCGAGATGGTCGGCGCAGTCGCGCGCATCACGATCTGCCGCGCGGCCAAGCGCAACGCCTTGAGCGACCTGCTGGTGGCCGAGCTGCGTGACTGTTTCGACAACCTTCCTCCCGAGGCGCGCGCCGCCGTGCTGTGCGGCGAGGGCAGCGCCTTCTGCGCCGGCCTCGACCTGTCCGAAGTACGCGAAAACAACACCACCGAAGCCGTGCTGCACTCGCGCATGTGGCATGCCGCCTTCGAGCGCATCGCCTTCGGCCGGGTGCCGGTGGTGGTGGTGCTGCACGGGGCGGTCGTCGGCGGCGGCCTGGAACTGGCCAGCGCCTGCCACATCCGGGTGGCCGAGGAATCTGCCTTTTACGCGCTGCCCGAAGGCTCGCGCGGCCTGTTCGTCGGCGGCGGCGGTTCGGCGCGCATCTCGCGCCTGATCGGTGTCGCTGCGATGACCGACATGATGCTGACCGGGCGCGTGCTGTCGGCGCAGGAAGGCCATGCGGCCGGCGTCAGCCAGTACCTGGTGGGCGAGGGCGAGGGCATGGAAAAGGCCATGGGCCTGGCGGCGCGCATTGCCGGCAACGCCCCGATGACCAATTATGGCGTGATGCACGTGCTGCCGCGGATCGCCGACCAGTCGGTCCAGGATGGCATGATGACGGAAGCACTGATGGCGGCGGTCGCGGCGAGCGATCCCGATACGCGCGGACGGCTGTCGGCCTTCCTGGACGCCAAGGCCAACAAGGTCCGCGCGGCAGGCTGATACGCCGACCGCGGCCCGGACTCAAATGCGAACAACAGCATGTGGCAGCGGAATGAATGAACCAATGGAGACAAGAATGGAAGCAAACGTGCGTTACCGTCCGGTGGCATTCGGCGACGACAAGGTAGCGGTGCGCCAGCGGGACGGGGCGACCTATGTGACGGCGCTGGCGCCGTTGGGCGACTATGCGGTGCGCTCGGTCGACCGCCTGCGCCATTGGGCGGCCATCGCCCCCGACCGCACCTTCATCGCACGCCGCGAGGAAGGCGGAGCATGGCGCCGCATCAGCTATGCCCAGGCGCTGCACGCCGCGCGCGCCATCGGCCAGGCGCTGCTGGCGCGTGGCCTCGGTCCCGACCGGCCGGTGATGATCCTGTCCGGGAACGATCTGGAACACGCGCTGCTGGGCCTGGCCTGCCAGTACGTCGGCGTGCCGTATGCCCCGATCTCGCCCGCCTATTCGCTGGTCTCGAAGGACTACGACAAGCTGCGCCACATCGTCCGGCTGCTCGGGCCGGGCCTGGTGTTCGTGGCCGACGGCAAGGCCTTCGGGCCGGCAATGGCGGCCGTCTGTGGCCCCGAGGTCGAATTCGTCGTCACCCGCGGCATCCCGGCCGAGCGCGAGGCGACCTTATTCGCGACGCTTGAACAGACCGTGCCGACCGATGCAGTCGATGCTGCAATGGAGGCAACCGGCCCTGACACGATCGCCAAGTTCCTGTTCACGTCCGGCTCGACCAAGCTGCCCAAGGCGGTGATCAATACCCAGCGCATGTTGTGCGCCAATATGCAGATGCTGCAGCAGGTCTGGCCCTTCCTGCTGGAGGAGCCGCCGGTGCTGCTCGACTGGCTTCCATGGAACCATACTTTTGGGGGCAACAAGGATTTCAATATGGTGCTGTTCAACGGCGGCACCCTGTACATCGACGACGGCAAGCCGACCCCGCAGGGCATCGCGACCACGATCGCCAACCTGCGCGAGATCGCGCCGACCGTCTACTTCAACGTGCCCAAGGGGTGGGACGACCTGGCCCAGGCGCTGGAGCAGGACATCGCATTGCGCGACAACTTCTACAGCCGCCTCAAGCTGCAGTTCTACGCCGGCGCCGCGCTGGCCCAGCCGGTCTGGGACAAGCTGCACGCCAGCGCCGAAGCGGCCTGCGGCGAGCGGATCCGCATGACCACCGGCCTGGGCATGACCGAGACCGCGCCGTGCGCGCTGTTCGCGATGCGCGAAGACGTGCATGCGGGCGAACTGGGCGTGCCCAGCCCGGGAATGGAAGTCAAGCTGGTGGCCTGCGGCGACAAGATCGAGGTGCGCTACCGCGGCCCGAGCGTCACGCCCGGCTACTGGAAGTCTCCCGAAGAAACCGCGTCGATGTTCGACGAGGAAGGGTTCTTCTGCTCGGGCGACGCCGTCAAGTGGCTCGATGAAACCCAACCGCACCTGGGCTTCGTGTTCGACGGCCGGGTGGCCGAGGACTTCAAGCTGTACACCGGCACCTGGGTCAGCGTCGGCCCGCTGCGTGGCCGCGTGATGCACGAAGGCGCGCCGTACGTTCAGGACGTGGTGATCACTGGGCACGACCGCGCCGACATCGGCCTGTTGATCATCCCGAACCTGGCCCAGTGCCGCGTGCTGGCCGGCCTGCCGCCTGCGAGTCCGGCGGCCGAGGTGCTGCAGGCAGCCGCGGTGCGCGGCTATTTCCAGGACCTGGTCGACCGCCTGTGGCGCCAGGGCAGCGGCAGCGCGACCCGGGTCGTGCGCGCCCTGCTGCTGGCCGAGCCACCGTCGATCGACCGCGGCGAGATCACCGACAAGGGCTCGATCAACCAGCGCGCCGTGCTGAGCCACCGCGCCCACCTGGTCGAGCTGCTGTACGCGGGGCACGACTCCGCCATTTTCCACGCCAAGACAGACTGAGGACACCATGGCAAACGGTTTTTATGCGGATTTCGACGATGTCTGGATCCTGGACGGCGTGCGCACGCCGATGGCCGACTACTGCGGCATCTTCGCTGACATCTCGCCCACCGACATGGGCATCAAGGTGGCGCGCGAAGTGCTGGCCAGGAGCGGAGTCGCGCCGGCCGACATCGGCTCGGTCATCACCGGCAATATGGCGCCGGGCGACTACTTCCAGTATTTCGTGGCGCGCCATATCGGCATGTATGCCGGCGTGCCGCAGCAGGTCGCCTCGATCAATGTGCAGCGCATCTGCGGCACCGGCTTCGAGCTGTTCCGCCAGGCCGGCGACCAGATCGCGCGCGGCTATACCGACACCGCGCTGGTGGTCGGCACCGAATCGATGACCCGCAACCCGATCGCCGCCTTCGGCCACCGCAGCGGCTTCCGGCTCGGCGCGCCGGTCGAGTTCAAGGACTATATGTGGGAAGCGCTGTACGATCCGGCGGCCGGCGTCACCATGCCGCAGACGGCCGAGAACCTGGCGAAGAAGTACGGCATCAGCCGCGTCGAGGTCGACGAATACGCCTCGCTCTCGTTCGAGCGCGCGGTGGCGGCGCGCGAAGACGGCTTCCACGCCGGCGAGATCGTCCCGATCCGCAACGAGAGCTTCGAGCTCGAGGGCTATGCGACGCGCAGGCTGCGCCTGGCCGGCAAGGTCGAGATGCTGGACCACGACACCCACGCGCGCCGGTCGCCGGTGGAGGTGCTGGCCCGCCTGCGGCCCCTGTATCCGGATGGAGTGCAAACCGGCGGCAACAGCTCGGCCCTGGTCGACGCGGCCGCGGGTGCGGTCGTGGTCTCGGGCGAGGTTGCGCGCCAGCGCCAGGGCGATTGCCGCCCGCTGGCGCGCCTGGTGGCCACCGCCACCGTCGGCGTGCCGCCCGAGATCATGGGCATCGGCCCGGCGCCGGCGATCCGCCTGCTGCTCGAGCGCACCGGTCTTACCCTCGACGATATCGCGCTGTTCGAGATCAACGAGGCGCAGGGCGCCCAGATCGTCGCCGTCGAGCGCGAACTGGGCCTGGACCGCGCGCGCCTGAACGTGCATGGCGGCGCCATCGCCCTCGGCCATCCGCTGGCGGCCACCGGGGTGCGCCTGACGATCACGCTGGCGCGCGCGCTGCGCAAGACCAAGGGCCGCTACGGCATCGCCTCGGCCTGCATCGGCGGTGGCCAGGGTATCGCGGTGCTGCTCGAGAATCCGGACTTCGCCGCCTGAATACGATACCAAGACAACAGGAGAACACATGGACATGCAGGGAAAATCGGCGCTGGTGACGGGCGGCGCCTCGGGCCTGGGCGCCGAGACGGCGCGCCGGCTGGCGCAGGCCGGCGCGAAGGTGGCGGTACTCGACGTCAACCTGGAAGCAGCCGAACAACTGGCGGCCGAAATCGGCGGCATCGCCTGCGGTTGCAACATCACCGACACATCCAGCGTGCAGCAGGCGCTGCACGCGGCGCGCGAGGCCCACGGCCCGGCGCGCATCCTGCTCAACTGCGCCGGCGTCGGAGGCGCCAAGCGCCTGGTGGGCCGCGACGGCGCGCCAATGCCGCTGGAAGACTTCAGCCGCATCGTCGGCATCAACCTGATCGGCACCTTCAATGCGATCCGCCTCGTGGCGGCCGAGATGGTGGCGTCGGAGCCGCTCGAAGACGGCGAGCGCGGCGTGATCGTCATGACCTCGTCGGCCGCGGCCTTCGACGGCCAGGTGGGGCAGGAAGCGTATGCGGCCTCGAAGGGCGGCCTGAATGCGCTGACCCTGCCGCTGGCGCGCGACCTGGCCCAGTTCGGGGTGCGGGTGATGACCATCGCCCCCGGCCTGTTCCTCACGCCGCTGCTGTACAAGCTGCCCGAGGAAGTGCAGCAATCGCTGGCTTCCTCGATTCCCTTCCCCAAGCGGCTGGGCAAGGCCGACGAGTTCGCGCGGCTGGCGCAGCACGTCGTCGAGAACCTGTCGCTCAATGGCGAGGTGATACGACTCGACGGCGCGCTGCGCCTGCCGCCGCGCTGATCACCAGCGCAAGGTCGGCTTGCCCGCCAGGATGCGGCGGTCGACCGCGCGGTAGTCCTGTTCGACGCGGCTCTCGACGTCGAACACCATGGCTGGCCTGGTGCGCGCATCGTAGCGCGGCCAGGCCAGGCGGCCGGAGCCGTTCGGATTGCCGGTCTTCGCGAACGCCAGCCAGGCCCCGCTCATCTGCCGCGATACCGCGCGGCTGGCCGCATCGTCGGGCACCATCGACGCTGCGGCTTTCATGTTCCCGAACACCAGCGGCACGTCCAGCCCATGCGGGCTGCCCCAGCGGCCGCCGTCGACCGGCGTCTCGTAACCCAGTTCGTACAGCCAGACCGGCGCCTTGCCGCCGCTGGACTGCGCATCGGCGATATTGACGGCATCGAAAATGGTCCACAGGTTCGAGGCGGCGCGCAGGTAGATCCGGCTTGCGTTTTCGTTCGGATAGGCGGCGCGGAAGGCACCGATCGTGCGCGCGGCTTCCTCAAGAGAGATCGTCCCGCGGTCGCTGCGGTCGTTGCGCATGAAGCCCTCTACCCATTTCGCGGGCAGCTTGTCCCAGGTCAGGGTAAACACGTCGGCGTCGCGCGCCAGCCGGCTGGCTTCGAGCCGAGTGCTGCCGATCATCAGCGGCACGCCGCTCGACAGGGCCACGGCCTCGGGCGAGAACGGGTGGAAGGGCAGGCTCACGCCATCGAGCGTCGGGTCGAAGCCGCGGAACTGCGCGCCGCG
Source organism: Telluria beijingensis (assembly GCF_030770395.1). GTDB lineage: Bacteria > Pseudomonadota > Gammaproteobacteria > Burkholderiales > Burkholderiaceae_D > Telluria > Telluria beijingensis. The sequence goes on from NZ_CP132480.1 coordinate 5,787,003, forward strand.
CGCGACCCGGTGCTGGGCCGAGATCAGCTGGGCGTGCGTTACCTGGCGCAGGCCCGCCAGGGCGCTCACACCCAGGTCCTGCATCACGGCGCGCATGGCGCGCGTCGCCAGCTCGGGAGACGTCGCCTCGATATACGAGCCGCTCTGGCAGATCGCCTTGTGGAACAGGCCGCGCGCGGCCGGCATCGCCATCAGCGTGCAGATCTTGGCGCCGCCGCCGGACTGGCCGAACAGCGTGACGTCGTTCGGATCGCCGCCGAAGGCCGCGATATTGTCGCGCACCCATTCCAGCGCCGCGACCTGGTCCAGCTGGCCGACATTCGCCTTGTCGCGCATGCCGGCGTCGATGTCGCCCAGGTAGGCGTAGCCGAGGACGCCGAGCCGGTGATTCAGGCTCACCACCACCACGTCGCCCAGGCGCGCCAGCGCGGCGCCGTCGGTATGCGGGGCGCCGCCGCTGCCGACGCCGAAGCCGCCGGCATGGATCCACACCATCACCGGACGACGGCGGCCGTCGCTCACCGAGGGCGACCACACATTGAGCACCAGGCAGTCTTCCGATTCCGGCTCGCTCACGCGCATCGCGGAAGCCAGGTTGTAAGTGGGTTGGGGGCGCTCGGGCGGCGGCGGGTTCACCGGCGTCTGCGGCGCGCGGTTGCCATAGCGGTCAGCGCTGCGCACGCCGGTCCAGGGCGCGGGCGGGGCGGGCGGCATGAAGCGGTTGGCGCCGCCGGTCGGGGCGCCGTAGGGCATGCCGCGGAACACGTCGATGCCGTCGGCGCGTACGCCCTCCACGATGCCATGGCGGGTCTCGACCCGCGGCCTGGCCTGCGGCGCTGCATGAAGCAGCTTGGGGAGGGTGGAAAGGCCGGCCAGGCCGGCCACCATCTGTCGTCTCGTAATCATCGTCTGGTCTCCTGGGATTACTTCGTATTGGCGCCGATCCACGGATAGCGGTCGTCGGGATCGTTCGCCGGGGCGACGCCGCGGAAGTTAGCGGCGTCGTCGATGCTGCCCTTGCCGGTGTACTGCGCGCGTACCGGATAGGCGTAGATGGGACGCGTACGGACGCCGCCGTCGGGCTTGACGGCCGCCGCGGTCACGCTGTCCGGGGCCACGCCAGCCTCGACCCAGTTGACGATCGCGCCCAGGAAGTTCGCCTCGTAGGGCATGCTGCCGCCGCGGCAGTGGTAGACGCCGGGCAGCATGAACACCCGCATCGTGTCGCGCGTTTTTGCGGTGCCGCCCAGCAGGTCGCGCACCGCCTGGTAATAGTGGAGCGTCGCGTACGGGCCAGAGGACGGGTCGGCCGCGCCCTCCCAGACGATCATCTTGCCGCCGCGGTCGCGGAAGGCGCGCAGGTCGGGATCGTAAGCGTCGTAGTGGGCGCCGAGCTGGCGTATTTCTTGCGCTTCCTCGGCCGTGAACTTGAAGTCGCCCAGCCTGACGCCGTCCGGTCGTTTGGCGCCGTAGATCATGTTGCCAAAATAGCCCTCTACCGTGGCCGGCGTCGTGGGGCGGGCCCAGGTCAGTTCCGAGCCATGGGCCAGGCCCCCCGGGAACAGGTGGCGGCCGTCAGGCGCAACCGGGCCGCTGTACAGCGCGCGCGGTGCGCACTTGCGCGCCTCCCAGGCATTGGCCGGGACGTTCGGCGCCGTCGCCGGGGCAGGCGAGGGTGGCGGGATCGAAGGTGCAGGCGCGGGGATCGTCGATCTGGCCGTCGACCAGGCCGTCCAGGCCATCGCAGGCGCGCATGACGGCCGCGTGCAGGGTCTTGACCGCGCTCGCGCTCATGATCGGGGCGCCGGCGGCATCGCGGTCGTGGGCCAACTGCCAGGCGAATTTGAGGAAGGCGGTGCTGATGTAGTTGGCCGGCGCGCCGGCCACCAGGCCGTCGAAGTCGCCGGGGTAGCGCTGCGCTTCCTTCATCGCTTCGCGTCCGCCGTCCGAGCAGCCCTGGAAGTAGGAGTGATCCGGTTGCTTGCCGTAGAAAGCGCCGATGATGGCCTTGGCGGCGATCGACACCACGTGTACGCCGCGTTCGGCGAAGTCGTCCTGCAGCGCGCGGTTGTCGCGGGCCCACAGGCTGCCGGTGGACGCCGCGCTGTGGCCGGCGTCGGTGGCGGCGACGGCGAAGGCTCCGCTCGCGGCCATCGCGTCGTCGCAGCGGGGCGAGGGTTCGGGGCGGATGAAACCGCAGTTGCCGCCGCAGCCGATTTGAAGGTAACGGCCGGTGTAACCGATGGTCGGCAGGCGCAGCTCGAACTTGACCTGGGGCCAGACATAGCCCGAGACCAGGCAGTGTTCGGCGCGCGCGCCGTCCTGCGCCACCAGTCGCGCACTGGCGATCTCGGTGGGGGCATTGGGCAGCCGGTCGAAGCGGTTCAGCTGCGCCGCGTCGCAGGCCAGCACCGGCTTGACGATGGCCTTGGCCGGCAGGGTCAGCATGGGCACCGGGGTGGCGCCGGCATTGGCTGCGGCGTGCGGTGGCGCCAGCAGCGCCAGCATTGACAACAGCATGGCGCGCCCGAGGCGCGCGATCGGATCGTGAACCATCTCGTCTCCTGTTCTGGTTTTGGTTGTGAATTTATTCTACGTCAGAACTTTTAAAATATAAGCATTTTATCGAATAACTATCTATTGGTTGCGCATCCGCCCAGGCCGTGACAAAAGCGCTTGCACCCGCCGTGGATATGGTTATAAACTAAAACCATTAAAAGAAATAACAAAAACTCTGCGCACCTCGACAAGGCGCAGCGCGAACACGCCGCCAGGCGTATCGACGATCAACAAGGAGACTAGCCATGCCAATGCGTCATAGCAGTACATCGAGCGGCACTTCGTTCGACCCGACCCCGTTCGCCATCACAACCCCAGGGATTCCCTTCCGGCGCAGCACGGTCGCCATCGCGGTGCTGTGCGCGCTGGTGGCCGGCAGCGCGCACGCGCAGGAGGCATCCGCGCCTGCCACCGCCACCGCCCCCGGCCAGGCCAGCGCCGCGCCACCGCCGCCACCGCCACCGCCGGTCGTGGCCGAGGCGGTGCAGGAAGTGGTCATCACGGGCAGCCAGATCCGGGGCGTCAGCGCGGCCGGTTCCAAGTCGGTGGTGCTGGACCGCGAAACCCTGGTCACGACCGGCTACAACAATCCGATCGATGTGCTCAAGACGGTGCCGCTGGTGCAGGGTCTCGGCTATGGCGACGTGCCGAGCACGGCGCAAAACGGTTCGGCCAACGTCCAGCGCGGCTCTACCATCAGCCTGCGCGGCTTGAGCAGCAGCGCGACGCTGGTGCTGATCGACGGCCGCCGCATCGCGCCGACCGGTAACGTGACCACCTTCACCGAAGCCAACCAGCTGCCGGTATCGTTCATCGAACGAATCGATGTGGTGGCCGACGGTGCGTCGGCGATCTATGGCTCGGACGCGATCGCGGGCGTGGTCAACTACATCACCCGCAAGTCCTACCAAGGCGTGGAGATCACGCCGCGCTACACCCACACGAACGGCTACGACCAGCGTGGCGCCTCGATCGTCGCCGGCCATACCGTCAAGCAGCTGGGCGGCCTGGGCCGGCTGAGCATCGTCGCTGCCTACGACTACGACAAGCGCGACTCGATGCTGCAGGGTTCGACGCCCTTCGCGCGTCAGGACCTGACCCGCTTCGGCGGCCTGGACAACCGGATCCGCACCAACCTGGCCACCAGCGCGGCGCCGGGCAACATCATCGTCGCCGGCACCGGCATCAACCCGGTGTTCCCGAGCGCGGGCAGCTTTACCTATTACGGCATCCCGGCCGGCTACGGCGGCACCGGCCTGGATGGCTCGCAGTTGCTGCGCAACCAGCCGAACCTGCTCGATGCCAGCGACTACAACGACCTGATCCCCGAGACCGAGCGCAACCAGGGCTCGCTGAACCTCAACCTGCAAATCGATCCGAAGACCAAGCTCTATTACCAGGGCTACTACAACCGCAGCGAGAATACCTCGCTCAGCCTGGCGCAGCCGAATGCAACGCTCACCCTGCCGGCCAGCAGCCCGTACTACATCCCCAATGTGCCGGGCCTGGCGCCGGGCGCGCCGCAGGCGGTGTCGTTCTCGTTCCTGAACCACGTCGGGCGCGTGATCCCCGACCGCGGCCATTCACTGGCCGAGGGCTACGGCAATACCATCGGCCTGCAGCGCGACTTCGAGAACAAATGGCGCGCCGAGGCGGTCTTCAGCGCCACCGGCACCAAGACCTGCGCCAACTGCATCCCGGCGCTGAACGGGAATATCCACACCCAGGCGCTGCAGGCGGCGCTGAACGACGGCAGCTTCAATCCTTTCAGCTCGACGCCGGCATCGAGCGATGTGCTGGGTCGCTTCCTGGTCGAGGGCAACGACCGCAACCGGGTCAAGATGCAGCAGGCTTCGCTGCGCTTCGACGGCCCGCTGTTCGCGCTGCCGGGCGGGATGGTGCGCGCCGCGGTGGGCGTCGAGAGCCTGGGGCTGGAACAGTGGCGCGATTCGATCGGCATCCGGGCCACCTCGGACACCGTCGGCGCCTATGGCAAGCGCCGCATCAACGCGGTCTACGGCGAGCTGTCGGTGCCGCTGGTCGGTCCCGAGAACAGCCTGCCGCTGATGCAGCGCTTCTCGCTCAACCTGGCGGCGCGCTCGCAGAAGTACTCGGACGTGGGCAAGACCTCGAACCCCAAGATCGGCTTCGTCTGGGGCGTGAACGGCGACCTGGCGATCCGCGGCGCGGCCGGCACCTCGTTCCGCGCGCCGGACCTGACCGACGCCAACACCACCTTCTTCTCGTCGGTCAGCACCCAGCTGATCGCCAATGCCGCGGGCGATCCGGCGATTCCGCTGTCGAACGCCGCGACCCGGCAGAGCTATGTGCTGCGCCTGGGCGGCTCGAACCCCGAGCTGACGCCCGAGAAAGCCAAGAACTTCTCGCTCGGCGCCGACTACAAGCCGTGGTTCGTCGACGGCCTGCGCCTGGGCGCCAGCGTGTACCGGATCAAGTACGAAAACCAGATCATCGGCCTGCAGACGGTGGCCAACAGCTTCCTGGCCAGCCCGACCAACCGCGCCGTGTACGCTCCCTACATCACCCCGGCGGCGCAGCCGGCCGGCTGCGTCGCGGGCGACCGCAGCACCTACAACCCGATCTATGCCCAGGCCTACGGTGCGCCGTCGCTCAGCATGCCGGACGAATCGAACGCCTGCCGCCTGACCGCGCTGTTCATCGCGCGCAATACCAATGCCGCCAGCACGGTGCAGGACGGGGTCGACTTCGACTTCGGCTACGAGATGGACACCTCGTATGGCCGCTTCAACGCCGACGTCAACGCGACCAAAATCCTGAATAACAAGGTGCGGGTGTCGCCGCTGGCGTCGGAACGCGAGGACCTGGACCGGATCAACGTGCCGGTGTCGATGCGCGGCCGTGCCGCGCTCGCCTGGACCCAGGGCCAGTGGAATGCCGGCCTGGCAATGAACTACGTCGGCTCCTACCTGAACGACCTGCCGCTGACCATCGGCGGCGTGACCCAGCCGCGGGTCGAGATCGACGCGTGGAAGACCTTCGACCTGAACCTGGCCTGGCGCTCGCCGGCCAAGACCGGCGCCTGGGGCGGCGTGCGCTTCTCGCTGAACGTGCAGAACCTGTTCGACCGCGATCCGCCAGTGGTGCTGTCGACCAATAACAATGCGGCGTATGCCTTCGATCCGCAGAATGCGAATGTGCTGGGCAGGGTGGTGACGGTGCAGATGACCAAGGCGTTCTGATCGAACGGCGATAAACGAGGAAGCCCGGGAGATCCCGGGCTTTTTTTTGCCCGTATATCCTGGAGGACCCTCGTCGTTCCCGCGGAGGCGGGAACCCAAGTCTTCCGCGCCGCCGATAACGTCAATCGTAGCGTCGATGCTAGCGAACTTGGGTTCCCGCCTTCGCGGGAACGACGTGGAGGGGGGCGTGCGTTGCCGGGTGTGCGGGCGAAAAAAAGGCCTGGTCGCCCAGGCCTTTCGCTCCAGCGCAGCGCCTCAGCGCTTCAGCGTGTCGACACCGGCGCCGCATTCCCCCCGCGCGGCCCGCGCGCCTGGGTCCACACCAGCAGCAGGGCCCCCACCAGCAGCATCCCCGCCATCGCATAGATCGGCACCGAGAACGACCCGGTCGACTGCCGCACCACGCCGATCGCATACGGTCCGAACAGGCCGCCGAGGTTGCCGAAGAAGTTGATCATCGTGATGCCGTGGCGCGCCGAATCCTTGTCCAGGAAGCCGGTCGGGATGGTCCAGAACACGCTCTGCGCGCCGCCCAGGCCCAGGCCTGCGACGAACAGCAGCACCAGCGCCACCGCGCCATTGGCAGGCACCGTGGCCAGCGCCATGCAGGCGCTGCACAGCAGCAGGGGCAGCAGGACGTGCAGGAAGCGTTCGTTGCTGCGGTCGGAATGCTTCGAATTCCAGTACATGCCGATGCCGATGCCCAGCCACGGCACCGCGCTGATCACGCCGATCTCGAACGGCGAACTGGCGGCGAACTGGCGCGCTACCTGGGGCAGCCAGTACAGGATGGCGTAGGCGCCCGCGATCAGCGAGAACCAGACGCCGGCCGCGGCCCACAGGCGGGTGCTGCGCAGGATGCCGGCGCCGCTGCCGATGCTGGCGGCGGAGGTCTCGGCGTCGTCGCGCGCGATCTGCTGGCGCAACCACTCCTTGTCGGCGTCGTCCAGCCAGCGCGCCTGCTCCGGGCTGTCGACGAAGACGCGCCAGGCGAATACCGCGAACGCGATCGTCATCAGGCCCTCGGCCATGAACATCCAGCGCCAGCCGGCCAGCCCGATCGGATTATCGACCGACATCAGCCAGCCCGAGAACGGCCCGCCGAGCACCACCGACAGCGGCACCGCCAGCATGGTCATGCCGATCGCGGCGGCGCGGAAGCGCTTGGGCATCCAGCGGCTGCACAGGTAGACCACGCCCGGCGCGAAGCCCGCTTCGGCCAGGCCAAGCAGGAAGCGCAGTGCATATAGCGTCATGGCGTCCTCGACGAAGGTCATGCTGAAGGCGAACAGGCCCCACAACAGCACCGACACCGCGATCCAGCGCCGCGCGCCGTAGCGGTGCAGCAGGTACATGCTGGGGAACTGGAACACCAGGTAGCCGGCGAAGAAGGCGCTCACCGCCAGGCCGTACTGCGAGGGCGTGAGCCCCAGTTCGGCATTCATCTGCAGGGCCGCGAAGCTCAGGTTGGCGCGGTCCAGCGAGCTCACGATCAGCAGCAGCACGAAGGGCAGGATGATGCGGCGGCGGATCTTGTTCACCACCAGGTCGGCGGGGGCGCTCATGCCGCCACCTCGAAGCGCGCCGGCACGTACCAGGGCCCCAGCTCGGGGAAGGGACTCATCAGCACTTCGCCGTCGATCTCCAGGTCCACCGTTCCCTTCAGCAGTTCGTCGAGTGCGATCTGCAGCTCCTTGCGCGCCAGCGCGGTGCCGGCGCAATAGTGCGGCCCGCGGCCGAAGGCCAGGTGTTCGCGGATGTTAGGGCGGTCGAGGATGAAGCGGTCGGGCTCGGGGAAGACGTCCTCGTCGCGGTTGGCCGAGGCCATGATCAGGGCGATCGCCTCGTCCTTCCTGATCAGGCGGCCTCCGATCTCGACGTCGGCGCGGGCGGTGCGGGCGAAGCCGCGGTAGGGCGTGTACAGGCGCAGGAATTCCTCGACCGCGGCCGGGATCAGGGACGGATCGGCGCGCAGCTGCGCCTGCAGGTCCTTGTGGCGCGCCAGGTGCACGACCATATTGCCGATCATGACCATCGGCGCGACGATGCCGACCACCAGCACCTGCCGGATCGCGCCGACCACCATGTCCTCGGGCAGCGGCGCGCCCTCGTGGCGCACCGCCAGGAAGGCGCTGACCGGGTCCTCGGCCGGGTCCATCGGCGTGGCCTTGCGCATGGCGACCAGGGTGCGCGCCATATCGTACAGCACGAAGCTGGTCTCCTTCATTTTCTCGGGATCGGCCGACTCGACCGCCTTGACGAAGGCCGGGCCGGCCTCGGCCAGTTGCGCTTCTAGTTCTGGCGGCAGGTGCATCCAGATGCTGAACACCTTGACCTGGAAGATGCTGGCGAAATCGCCGCACACGTCGCCATGGCCGCGCGCCAGCAGCGGCGCCAGTTCGGCGCGGATGCAGGCGCGGATGGTGGGCTCGAGGGCCGCGATCTTCTGTTCCGACAGCAGCGGGTTGAGCGCCGCGCGGTAGGGCGTGTGTTCGGGCGGGTCGAAGTGCAGCGGCGGGCGGCGCCCCGAGAACGCCACCTTCGGCACCACGTTCTGCACCGAGGTGATGAACATGGCCGGGTCGGAAAACACCCGCTGCACGTCCTCGTACTTCGTCAGCGCCCAGAAGCCGCCGAGCGCCTCGCTGCGCGCCACCGGGCACTGCGCGCGCAGGCGCGCGTACTCCCGGTGGGCGGTATCGAATTCTTCCTTGACCAGTGGATCGTAGTCCTGCCCTGGATGGTGTACTTGCATGGCGTCTCCTCGTGTGCGAAAGGTGGGGCGTGGCGCCCCGTTCTGGAATTTAGTTATTATTAATAAGTATGTTTGAGTATAACTATAGTCGGCGGGTGGTTCAAGCGCTGCAAGAAGCTTGCGCGTCCGGATGTATTGTTATATCGTATAACCATTATTAAAGATCACAAAAATATCCTTGGAGACTGCGATAACCATGAGCGACGGCCAGAATTCCCCTTTGGTGAAGCTTGAGATGACGGGCGCCGTGGCGCGCGTCACGATCTGCCGCCCGGCCAAGCGCAATGCCCTCAGCGACGAGCTGGTCGGCGCCCTGCGCGACTGTTTCGAGAACCTGCCGCCGGAGGCGCGCGCCGCCGTCCTGTGCGCCGACGGCAGCGCCTTCTGCGCCGGCCTCGACCTGTCGGAAGTGCGCGAGAACACCACCCCCGAAGCCGTGTTCCACTCGCGCATGTGGCATGGCGCCTTCGAACGCATCGCCTACGGCCGGGTGCCGGTGGTGGCGGTGCTGCACGGCGCGGTGGTGGGCGGCGGCCTGGAACTGGCCAGCGCCTGCCATATCCGCGTCGCCGAACCCTCGGCCTTCTACGCGCTGCCCGAGGGTTCGCGCGGCCTGTTCGTCGGCGGCGGCGGTTCGGCGCGCATCTCGCGCCTGATCGGGGTGGCGGCGATGACCGACATGATGCTGACCGGACGCGTGCTGTCGGCCGCCGAAGGCCACCAGCTCGGCGTCACCCAGTATCTGGTGGGCGAGGAAGAAGGGCTGGCNGGTGGCGGCGATGACCGACATGATGCTGACCGGACGCGTGCTGTCGGCCGCCGAAGGCCACCAGCTCGGCGTCACCCAGTATCTGGTGGGCGAGGAAGAAGGGCTGGCGCAGGCGCTGCAGCTGGCCGAGCGCATCGCCGGCAATGCACCGATGACCAGCTTCGGCGTCATGCACGTGCTGCCGCGCATCGCCGACCAGTCGATCCAGGACGGGATGATGACCGAGGCCCTGATGGCGGCGGTCGCGGCCAGCGATCCGGATACCCGTGACCGGCTGGCAGCCTTCCTCGATGCCAAGGCGGGCAAGGTGCGCTCGAACGGCTGAATTCTTCCGACGCTTTGTTAAAACCACAATGAGAGACACGATGCACAAGCCCGTACTTTCCCTCCTGCTCGGCGTGGCCGCCTGCGCGGCGGCCGGCGCCAGCCTGGCGCAGGATGCGCGCGCGCCGCACAAGCGCTTTCCGCTGGCGCCGCCGCCACCCTGGGTGAGCCCCGAGACGCCGCAGGGCAGCGGCGCCTTCCCGGCCGTGATGCAGGCCGATCCCGGCCTGGCGACCCACGTCGTCTACCGTCCCGCCAACCTGGCCGCGCTGGGCAGCGAAAAGCTCCCGGTGGTCGCCTTCGCGAATGGCGGCTGCGTCAACGTCGGCAACCGCTTCCGCTACTTCCTCACCGAGATCGCCTCGCACGGCTTCATCGCGATCGCCACCGGCACGATGGCGCCGAAGGAGGCCGAGAGTGCGCTGTCGAGCGGCGACAACCGCAATCCGCCTGCGCCCGGCTCTCCGGCGGCGCGCAACGAGCCGCCGGTGGCGGGCAGCAAGGGCGCTTCGCCGACCACCCCGCGCCAGATGCTCGATGCGGTCGACTGGGCGATCGCCGAGAACGGGCGCAAGGGCAGTCCCTACGAAGGCCGGATCGACACAGGCAAGATCGCGGTGATGGGCCAGTCGTGCGGCGGCCTGCAGGCGATCGACGCCGCCCGCGATCCGCGCGTGACGACCTTCGGGGTCTGGAACAGCGGCACCTTCCCCAAGGACGGCTTCGCCTACGGCATCGCCGCCGCCCGGGCCGACAAGGCCGACCTGGAAAAGCTGCGCATCCCCGCGCTATACGTGTCCGGCGAGCCGGCCGACGTCGCTTTTGTGAACGCCCAGGACGACTTCGAGCGCCTCCAGGGCCCGGCATTCTGGGCCTGGCGCGAACAGACCGGCCATGCCGGCACCTACCGCGAGCCGAACGGCGGCGTCTTCGCCCGGGTGGCGGTCGACTGGCTGCGCTGGCAGCTGAAGGGCGACCAGCAGGCGGCGCGCCAGTTCGTCGGCGCCGATTGCGGCTTGTGCAGCAAGACCGAGTGGCATGTGAAGAGCAAGGGCCTGGCCCTCGATAATGGAAAGGCAGTCTCGCAATGAACAAACGTACCCAGGTAGGCATCATCGGCGCGGGCCCGTCCGGCCTGCTGCTCGGCGCGCTGCTGGCCAAGGCCGGCATCGACCATGTGATCCTCGAGGCGCAGACGCCCGAATACGTCCTCGGCCGCATCCGCGCCGGCGTGCTGGAACAGATCACCGTCAGCCTGCTCGACGAGGCCGGGGTGTCCGAGCGGCTGCATCGCGAGGGCTTGCCGCACGACGGTTTCGACCTGTGCTTCGGCGGCGAGCGCCATCGCATCGACCTGACCGCGCTGACCGGCCGCCACGTGACGGTGTACGGGCAGACCGAAGTGACGCGCGACCTGATGGAGGCGCGCGCCGCGGCCGGCCTGGACACCGTCTACAGCGCGCGCAACGTGCGCCCCCAGGACATCGACAGCGACAGCCCGAGCATCGCCTACGAGACCGGCGTCGAGGGCGCGCTTGAGCAGCACGTGCTGCAGTGCGACTTCATCGTCGGCTGCGACGGCTACCACGGCCCATCGCGCGCCAGCATCCCGCCCGACGCGCTCAAGACCTTCGAGAAGGTCTATCCCTTCGGCTGGCTGGGCGTGCTGGCCGACGCGCCGCCGGTGCACGATGAACTCATCTACGCCAACCACACGCGCGGCTTCGCGCTGTGCAGCATGCGCAGCAATACGCGGGTGCGCTACTACATCCAGTGCGACGCCCAGGACAAGGCTGCCAACTGGTCGGACGAAGCCTTCTTCACCGAACTGAAACGCCGCCTGCCGGAAGAAACCGCAGGGCGCCTGGTCACCGCCCCGTCGATCGAGAAGAGCATCGCGCCGCTGCGCAGTTTCGTCAGCGAGCCGATGCGCTACGGCCGGCTGTTCCTGGCCGGCGACGCCGCCCACATCGTGCCGCCGACCGGCGCCAAGGGCCTGAACCTGGCCGCGTCCGACGTCGGCATCCTGTACCAGGCACTGTCCGAGTATTACAAGGGCAGCGAACTCGGGATCGACCATTACTCGCAGCGCGCGCTGGCGCGGGTATGGAAGGCCGAGCGCTTCTCGTGGTGGTTCACTTCGCTGATGCACCGCTTCCCGGAGACGGGCGACTTCGGCAGCCGGATGCAGAAGGCCGAACTGGATTACCTGGTGCGCTCGGATGCGGCGCGCACGGTGATGGCGGAGAATTACGTGGGCTTGCCCTTGTGATGGGTCGCCGGCGACGCGGTCTTTAATCGTCGCCGGCCAACTGATCGTATATCTGCCTGGCTTCGTGTGGCAGCGCCTGTGCCGCGCGCACGAATACCGGCTGGCCGCCGCTGGCGAGCATGTGCAGCTTGGCCAGGCGGTCGGCATCGCCCAGCGCCAGCGGCAGCGCCACGGCCTCGGGATCGCCCAGCCGCGCCAGCGCGTGGCCGATCGCCGGCGGCAGTTCCCACTGGCCGGCGATGGCCCCCGAGACGAGGCGCGCGGCCTGCACCAGGCGCGCGCCGAAGGCGTCGCTGTCGGGCATGCCGCCCGCCGGCACCAGTTGCTCGATGACGCGGAACGCCACCACCAGCCCAACGTTGTGCATCAGTCCTGCAAGATAGGCCTCGAAGGGATCGGCGCCGTGGCGCGGCGCCAGCAGGCCGGCGGCCTGCGCGCACAGTTCGGACTGGCGCCACAGCGGCGGCGCCACCAGCCGCGCCAGCGGGCCGGCCTGCTGGCTGATGATGGGGCGGAAGGCGACCCGGGCCAGCAGCATGCGCAGGCCATTCTGGCCGAGCAGCAGCACGGCGCCTTCCAGGTTGCGGATCGGGGACGCGGGCTGGTAGTACGGGCTGTTCACCTCGCGGATTACCTCGGCCACCAGCACCGGGTCCTGCGCCACCTGCCGCGCCAGGTCGCCGGCGCCGCTATCCTGCGCGCGCAGGCTGCGCAGCAGTTGCGGGATCACGGCCGGGACCCGCGGCACCAGGGCCGCCGCGTCCTGCGGGTCGTGCGCCAGGCGCGCCAGTTCGTCGAGGATCGGGCCGTCGGCGGCGGGCAGGCCGGTGACGTGCGGGGCGATCAGCCAGTGGAAGAAGGCGAGGTCGAGGTCCGGGCAGGGAGGTTCAATGACTTCTTCCGCCGCGGGTGGATGGGCCTGGGGCGCGGTAGCGGTAACAGAGGGATCGAGCGCCTCGCGCGCGCCGAACAGCCGTGCGAACCAGCGCTTCATGGGCAGGCGGGAAGGAAAGAGAGTGCGGAAAGCAAGGGCATGAAGCAATTCTACCCTGCGCACAGGCCAGGCAGGCACGCACGAATGCTAATGTGCGCACCGTCGTTCCCGCGGAGGCGGCAACCCAAGTCGCAAGCGCTGCCACTGCTTCCAATGCAGCGGCGGTGCGAAGAAACTTGGGTTCCCGCCTTCGCGGGAACGACGGTGCGGTGGCTTACTGGCCGTTGTTCGAACCAGTCGTGGTGTGACCGGTATTGGTCGGGGTGCTGGCGCTGCCAGTGGCATTGGCCGGGCCGGTGTTCTGCGCGTCGTTCGGGTTGAGGCCCATCTGCGCGTCGACGGTCGGGTTGCCGGTCGAGCCGGCGGCGGTGGCGCCCATCGACGACGAGCCGCTGGTGGTGTCGGTGGTGTTACAGGCAGCCAGGGCGAACGCCATCATGCCGCCCAGCACTACAGTGTAGAGCTTCTTCATCATGTTTCTCCTCGATTGTGGGGTGGGCTCATCATGCGAGCCCGGCCGGACACGTGAAATAGGAAGAACTCGTCAATACCTGTAGGAGGTGGCCGACATACTCATCGGCCTTCCTCCTTTTGCGGGATTAGCGGCTGACCGGCATGTCGGTCGTCGGTTCGTTATTGCTGGTGGTGCCCGATGCGGCATTCACGCCGCTGGCGCCGTTCGCGCCGGAATTCCAGCTCGAGGTGCCGCCGGTGGTACTGGGCGTCTGCACGCCGCTGCCGATGGTCGAACCGGTGGCGCTCGAACCGCTCATCGTGTCGGTGGTGGTGTCGGTGGTGTTGCAGGCGGCCAGGCCGAAAGCCATCATGGCGGCGAGAACTGCGCTGTGAACGGTGCGTTTCATGGTCTGCTCCTCGGTTTGTGTATGTCTCCATCTTCGTCGCCAGCGCCGAGCACGAGAATAGGAACAATTCCGTTACCGCTGTAGGAGCACTTCCCTGAAACGCGTCAGCCCGCCACCGTTTCCCTGGCATGCAGCCAGTCGAGCAACTCGTCGGCAGGCAGTGGCCGGCTGAAGAAATACCCCTGCACCTTGTCGCAGCGCTGGGCCCGGACCACGTCGAGCTGCGACCGGGTCTCGATGCCCTCGGCCACGGTCTTCATGCCCAGGCTTTGCGCGACCTTGACAGTGGCTTCGATCAAGACCCGGTGGTGGGGGCTGGTATCGGCCTGGCACACGAAGGAGCGGTCGATCTTGACCGTGTCCACCGGCAGCAGGTGCAGGCTCGAGAGCGAGGAGTATCCAGTGCCGAAATCGTCCAGCGCAAGCTGGATGCCCAGCGCCTTCAGGCCGTGCAGCCGCGCCTGGATGTCCTGGTCCTGGGCAGCCAGGCTCTCGGTGACTTCGAGCTGCAGGCAGGCCGGCGGCATGCCGCTGTCGTCCAGCACGCCTTCGACGACGTCGATCCAGCCGGCCTGGCCGAGCTGGGCGCGCGACAGGTTGACCGCCATCAGGCGCGGCGCGCGCGGTCCCAGGCGCCGGCGCCAGTCGACGAAGTCGCGGCAGGCGCGCGCCAGCACGAAGTCGCCTACCGCCCCGATCAGGCCGCACTCCTCGGCCACCTGGATGAATTCGCCCGGCGGCACGATGCCGCGCTGCGGATGGCGCCAGCGTACCAGCGCCTCGACCCCGGCCGCGTGGTCGACGCCAACGTCCGGCAACAAGCCCACCACCGGCTGGTACACCACGAACAGCTGTTCCTCGACCAGGGCCTGGCGTAGCTCGGCCTCGATGCCGGCGCGGCGTGCGGCGCGCTCGCGCATGGCCGGCTCGAACACCACGCAGCGGTTGCCGCCGGCGCGCTTGGCCTCGACCATGGCGATGCTGGCGTCGTGCAGCACGTCGTCCGGGTCGTGCTGGCCGAGGGCAGCGACGTCCTGCCCCCAGGCGAGGCCCATGCTGGCGCCGCACACGATCTCGTGGCCGCCGATCGTGTAGGGACGCGCGACCGCGTCCAGCAGGCGCAGCGCGACCCGTTCGGCGTCGGCGCGCGAGCGCATGCCGTCCAGGATCACGACGAATTCGTCGGCGCCGATGCGCGCGGCCAGTTGGCCGCTGCGCGCGCCCGCCTCGATCAGGCTGGTGGGCGGGCGCAGGGCGCCACGCAGTCGGTCGGCCAGGTGCAGCAGCAGCTGGTCGCCGCCGGCCTGGCCCAGGCTGTCGTTGAGCTGGCGGAAGCGGTCGCAGTTCAGGGTCAGCACGGCGTAATCATGGGCCGCCGCCGGTTGCGCCAGCAGCCGCAGCAACTCGTCGCGCACCGCTTCGCGGTTCGGCATCCGGGTCAGGGCGTCGGTGCGCGCAGCATTGCGCAGGCGCCGCGACAGGGTCTCCTGCTCGCGCTGGACCTCGAAGGTGGCGTCGGCCAGGGTCGCCATCAGGCGCTCGGGGTCGAGCTTCATGAGGTTGAGCGACAGCACCTGCAGCATGCCGCTGGCCGGATGGTGCACGCCTACCGGCAACCGCAGCCCTTCGCAGATCATGCCGGACGGCTCGATGAAGGCTGCCACCATGGCGGGCAGTTGCGGCGCGACCGGCGCCAGCACCTCGAACAGGTTGTCCAGGCCGTGGCTAGTGGCGAGCGGCATCAGCAGGCTGGAGGCCATCGGGTTGAGCATCTCCACCGCGCCATCCAGGCCAGTCTGGGCCAGGCCGATCGGGGCGCGGTACAGGAACTGCATCAGCGCTTCCTGGGCGTCGCCTGTTTCATGCTGCATCGGCATTCTCCTGCTGTCGCCCGGCGTGGGCGTCTAGTTCGGAGCGCCAATGGTCGACCCGGTTGCGGCCGGCGCGCTTGGCGGCATATAGCGCGCGGTCGGCCTGGGCCAGCAGCCGGTCGATGCCGCCGTCGCCATCATGGGCAATCGCGATCCCGGTGCTGACCGTGTAATGCACCGGCTGCCCGGCCAGCATGACGGGGTGGGCCGCCACGCTGGCGCGCAGGCGCTCGGCCACCGGCAGCGCGCGCGCCAGGTCGGTCGAGGGCAGCAGCACGGCGAATTCCTCGCCGCCGATGCGCGCAATGACGTCGACCTCGCGGAAGCTCTCGCCGAGCACGCCCGCCAGGTGGCGCAGGACGACGTCGCCCCCAGGATGGCCATGGCGGTCATTGATGGCCTTGAAGTGGTCGGCGTCGATCACCAGCAGGGCGGTCGGGCGTGGCGCGATGCTGCTGCGGCCCAGTTCGCGCTCGGCCGCCTCGAACAGGGCGCGCCGGTTGGCCAGGCCGGTCAGGTGGTCGCGCACGGCGTCGTCGTGGCGCCGCTCGGCCAGGCCGTACTGGTCGCCGATGTCGCGCAGGATCAGGCAATAGGCGGCGCCGCCGCTCTCGCCGGGCAGCGGCTCGCGGTCAGGCAGCGGCGCGATGAGGGCGCTGCCCCAGTACATACTGCCGTCGGCGCGGCAGCGCCGCCCTTCGTCGAGCGACCAGCCATTGGCGTCCGCCTCACGCAGGCGGTCGTGGCGGTGCTCGAGCGTCATCGCATCCGGCGGGTAGAACGCCGTGTAGGGCTGGCCGACGATGTCCGGGCCGAAGCCGGTCACGCGTCCGATGCTCGGATTCCAGTCGCTCACACGCCCGTGCAGGTCGAGGCTCACCAGCGCATAGTCCTTGACCCCGGCCAGGATGGCGTTCAGCCAGGCGTCGTTCTGGCGCAGACGACGCTCGCGCCGCACCTGCTCGGTGATATCGCCGATGACCGCCATCATGCGGCCGGGGTCGAGCTTGAGCAGCGTGAGCGCGAGAATCTGCGGCACCCGCTTGCCGTCCTGGCCTGCGCTCAGGTACACATGCAGGCCGTCGCAGACCTTGCCGGACGGCTCGGCATGGTGGGCGACAAGGTTGCGCAATTCGGGCGCGACACCTTCGAGCGCCACGAACAGGTTGTCCAGGCCCCCATTGCGCGATAGGGGCATGAGCAACTGGGCCGCGACCGGGTTCATCATGGCGACCTCGCCATGGATGTCGGCCTGCACCAGGCCGATCGGCGCCAGGTACAGGAACTGCATCAGCGCCTCGTGCTCGGCGCCGAGCTGGGCCAGGTCGAGGGTCACCGCGGCTGGCGCTGGACCAGGACGTAGCGGGTGGCGGCGTCGGGCGCCGCCAGCAGCCGCAGGGCGACCTTGACCGGGCGCATGCGCAAGGTCAGCACGTAATCGATGGTGACGTCGAGCACGCTTCGCTCATCGTGGGCGTCTTCGAAGCGCTGGGCCACCATGAAATTGTTCATGCACGGCGCGACATTGGTGAACAGCGGCTGGCCCAGCACCCGCTGCGGCGACAGGCCGGCCGCCTGCGATTCGAAGGCGTTGTACTGCGTGACCTGGGTGTCGGCGCCGAAGCCGATCACGCCGAAGTCGAGCGTGTCGAGCTGTTCGGGCGTGCATTGTGCCAGGTGCGCGGCCAGGTCGGGAGCGTCGAACGCGATAGCGGTAGCGGTCATGGTGTCGAAAGCGGTAAGCTGTTGAGTATTAGAAATGGATGTTGGCATGTGAAAAGGCGCGGTGTCAATTGTGCGCGCCTTTCCATGTGACATTTTTTTATGCCGCGTGGCATTCCGGCACAGCAGGCGGTTACAGATCGACCAGGTTGTCGAATCCGCCGAAGAACATGCGCTTGCCGTCGAACGGGACGCCGCCCGGTTTCATCATGTCGGCCAGGCGCGGATCCTGCATGACTTTTTTGAGCACTGCGTCGCGGTGGCTGCGCGACTCGTAGACCGCCCAGGCCAGGATCACCGTTTCGCCGTCTTCCAGCTTGACGCTCTGCGGGAACGAGGTATGTTCGCCGGGCTTGACGTCGTCCGCGATCCACTCGCGGTATTCGAGCGCGCCATGCTCGCGCCAGACCTGGCCGGCGAGCGAGGCCTGGGCGCGGTATTCATCGAGTTTCGAGGTGGGGAGGGGAAGCACAAAACCGTCGCAATACGCCATGATGTTTCTCCTGAAGTGAGTGGTGCGCCTGTATTGACCGGAAAGCGGACGGACAAGTTTCTTCAGCGGTCAAGGAACATCTCGAAGCCGCCATAGATCAGGCGCTTGCCATCGAACGGCATGGCGCCCGGCTTCATCATGTCGGCCATGCGCGGGTCCTGCTCGACCTTGCGGTTGACTTCGTCACGCTTCTCGCGCGACTCATAGACGATCCACGAGAACACCACCGTTTCGCCTTCCTCCAGGTTGACGCTCTGGGGGAAGGAAGTGAGCTTGCCGGGCTTGACGTCGTCAGCGACGCATTCGCGGTATTCGAGGGCGCCGTATTCGCGCCAGATGTCGGCGCACTTGTTGCTCATCTCGCGGTATTCTTCGAGTTTCGACGTGGGAATGGGCAGCACAAAACCGTCTACGTAGGGCATGGAAGTCTCCTCGGTAAGGTTGGACGCGCAAACCGCGTTCGTACTGACCAGCGGCATTCCGCGAGGTTCCCGGGGAGCGTCCCGGGAACTGCGCAGATTACCACAGCGGGTTGGGGGCGGGCTGGTTTGCCGGCGGCGGCGCAGGAGGGGGCACAGGCGCGGGCGGCGCCACCTGCGGCAAGGCCTCGATGGCCGGGCGCTCGTCGAACGTGGAGGCATCGGGCGGCACTTCCTGGCTGCCGGGCGGCAGGTCGGGCGGCTGTTCCACGTGCGCCTGCTCGATGTCGATCGTGCGCTCTTCGACCGCATCGATGAACTCGGGATAGATCCAGTCCTGGCCGTCGTGCACCACGTCGTCGGGCGGCGTGCGCTCGACCGGCGGCGTCCTGGCCAGCGCCACCCGCATGTAGTCGATCCAGATCGGCATCGCCAGGGTCGAGCCGAATTCGCGCCCGCCCAGCGAACGCGGCTCGTCGTAGCCCATCCAAGACACGGCCACCACATTGCCCGCATAGCCGGCGAACCAGCCGTCGATCGCATCGTTGGTGGTGCCGGTCTTGCCGGCCAGGTCCTGCCGTCCCAGCTGCTTGGTGGCCGCCGCGGCGGTGCCGAAGCGTGTCACGTCGCGCAGCATGCTATCGACCACGAAGGCGTTGCGCGCGGTGACGGCGCGCCTGGCCTCGTCCTTCGCCGGCGGCGGCTGCGCTTCGAAGATGACGGCGCCATTGCCGTCCTGGATGCGCGCGATCAGGTAGGGCTTCACGCGGTAGCCGCCGTTCGCGAACACGGCATAGGCGCCGGCCAACTGCAGCGGAGTGACGGCGCCGGTGCCGAGCGCCATCGTGTAGTTCTGCGGATGGCGCGCCAGGTCGAAGCCGAAGTGTTCCAGGTACTGGTGGGCGAACGGCACCGACACCGCGCGCAGCACGCGCACCGTCGGCACGTTCTTCGATTTCACCAGCGCCTGGCGCAGCGTGACTTCGCCGTCGAACACGCCGTCGTCGTTCTGCGGCGTCCATGGCGCCTCAAGCGTGGCGCCCGGCAGCTCGATCGGTGCGTCCAGGATGCGGGTGGTCGGCCCATATCCCTTCTCGAGCGCGGCCGAATACACGAAGGGCTTGATGCTCGATCCCGGCTGGCGCCAGGCCTGGGTCACGTGGTTGAACTTCTGCAGGTTATAGTCGAAGCCGCCCACCAGCGCGTGGTAGGCGCCGCTGTCGGCGTCGATCGCGACGAAGGCCGCCGCCACCTCGGGCACCTGGGTGATGGACCAGGCGCCGTCCTTTCCCTGGCTGATGCGCACCACGGCGCCCGGGGCGATCCTGATGCCCTCGCGCGCCTTGGGCGACAGGGCGGCAGCCACGAATTTCAGGCCGGCGCCCTTGATGACGATGTCCTCGCCCGACAGGGTATCGACCAGCACTTCCTGGGCGCTGGCCTCGAGCACCATGGCCGGCAGCAGGCCATCGCTGCTGGGCCGTTTCTGCAGCGCCTCGACGATCGCTTCCTCTCGCTCGTCAAGGTCGGCCGGCAGTTCGATGCGCGCTTCGGGCCCGCGGTAGCCGTGGCGACCATCGTACGCCAGCACATTGCGCCGCACCGAGTCATACGCGGCATCCTGCTCGGCCGCCAGGATGGTGGTGGTGACGACGATCCCGCGCGTGTACGACTCTTCGCCGAACTGCTGGTACACGGTCTGGCGCGCCAGTTCGGCCACGTACTCGGCGCGGGTGGCGTAGGACTGGCCGGCATCGCGCTTGACGCGCAGGGGTTCGGCCAGCGCTCGGCGGTACTGCGCCTCGTCGATCTCGCCCAGTTCGCGCAGGCGCTTGAGGATGGCGTGCTGGCGCGCCTGCGCGCGCTTGGGGTTCGATACCGGATTGGTGCGCGCCGGGTTTTGCGGCAGGCCGGCCAGCATCGCCGTCTCGGCCAGGGTCAACTGGTCGAGGGTCTTGCCGAAATAGCTGCGCGCCGCACTCGAGAAGCCGTAGGAACGCTGGCCCAGGAAGATCTGGTTCATGTACAGCTCGAGGATCTGGTCCTTGGTCAGCGAATCCTCGATCTTGTAGGCCAGCGCGATCTCGGTCAGCTTGCGGGTAATGGTCTTCTCGTTGGTCAGGAAGATGTTGCGCGCCACCTGCATTGTGATGGTCGAGGCGCCCTGGCGGAAGCCGCCGCGCAGGTTGGCGCGCGCCGCGCCCAGCGCGCGGATGAAGTCGATGCCGCCGTGTTCATAGAAACGCGTGTCTTCGATCGCCAGCACAGCGCTCTTCATCATGGCCGGGATCTTTGCGATCGGCACGAAGTCGCGGTGCTCGACCCCGAACTGGCCGATCAGCACATTGTCGGCAGTGTAGATGCGCAGCGGGATCTTGGGACGGTAGTCGGTGACGGCGTCGATCGGCGGCACCTTGGGCAGGATCGCGGTCATGATATACACGGCGGCGCCAGCCACGGGCAGCAGCAGTGCGGCGCAGGCGATCAGGATGAAGGCGTGGATGCGCTTCATGCCGAACAGCGTCTTGCCCGACTTCTTGTTGGTATCGCTCACTGCTGAACTCTCGCTGTTGGGCCAGGCCATGGCCATGAGCGGGCGATTATAATCCGCTTTCGACTGACACTTTCTTTCCGTTCGTGCATGTGCGATATTCTCGCTTTGGGCTCGCCGGCGCCAGGGCGCGCCATGCCCGTCACGAAGGAAACGCATGCCACTCGATTCGAATCCGGCCGGCTTCAAGCCGTATATCCCGGCCACCGCCCAACTGCCCGAAATGACGCCACGCGCGCTGATCATGGGCGTCATCCTGGGCATGATCTTCGGCGCTTCGTCGCTGTACCTGGTCTTGAAAGTGGGCCTGACGGTCAGCGCCTCGATCCCGGTGGCGGTGATCGCGATCACCCTGTTCGGCATGGCGAAACAGCTCGGCGCGCGCGAATCGACGATCCTCGAGAACAGCGTGGCGCAGACCGCCGGCTCGGCCGGCGAATCGCTGGCCTTCGGCCTGGGCGTGACCATGCCGGCCATCATGATCCTCGGCTTCGACCTGGAGATCTCGCGCGTGATGCTGGTGGGCGTGCTGGGCGGCCTGCTCGGCATCCTGATGATGATCCCTCTGCGCCGCACCCTGATCGTCGACCAGCACCGTGAGCTCAAGTACCCGGAAGGCACGGCCTGCGCCGAGGTGCTCAAGGCCGCCGCCACCGACGCCTCTCGCCAGGCCGCGGGCGAGGTGCGCGACGAGGGTACCGCGGAAGGCAGCGAAGCCATGAGGACGGCGAAACGCCGCGCGATGCTGATCTTCGGCGGCTTCGGCGTCGGCATCCTCTATAAAACCCTCAGCGTGTCCTTCAAGGGCTGGCGCGATACCGTCAATTTCGAATTCGGCGCGCCGCTCAAGACCGGCAGCATCGGGGCCGAGATCTCGCCCGAGCTGGTCGGCGTCGGCTACATCATCGGCCCGCGCATCGCCTTCACGATGGCGGCCGGCGGCGTGCTGGCTTCGCTGCTGCTGGTCCCGATGATCAAGTTCTTCGGCGAGCTGGCGACCGTGCCGCTGTCGCCCGCGACCATCCCGATCCGCGACATGACGGGCGACGACATCCGCGCCGCCTATATTCTTTACATCGGCGCCGGCGCGGTGGCGGCGGGCGGCCTGATCTCGCTGGCGCGTTCGCTGCCGACGATCTGGAATGGCCTGCGCGGCGGCCTGGCCGGCATGAAGCAAGGCTCGACCGGCGACCAGTCGCTGCGCACCGACCGCGACATCCCGATGAAGTGGGTGGTGATCGGCTCCCTGGCCATCATCGCCATCATCTCGCTGGCGACGCCGCTGCACATGAACGTGCTGGGCGCCTTGCTGATCCTGGTGTTCGGCTTCCTGTTCGCCACCGTGTCCTCGCGCCTGACCGGCGAGATCGGCTCGTCGTCGAACCCGATCTCGGGCATGGCGGTGGCGACCCTGCTGTTCACCTGCCTGATTTTCCTGGTGATGGGCTGGACCGGCGGCCAGTACTACGTGACCGCGCTGTCGGTCGGCGCGATCGTCTGCATCGCCGCCAGCAATGCAGGCACCACCTCGCAAGACCTCAAGACAGGCTACCTGGTCGGCTCGACCCCGCGCATGCAGCAGTACGCGATCCTGTGCGGCGCCTTCGCGTCGGCGCTGATCCTGGGCCCGATCCTGTTGAAACTGAACGAGGCCGGCACCGTGTACGTGCCGGCGGCCCAGGTGGCGCCGGGCCTGGCGGTCGATGCCTCGAAGCTCGTCGATACCGCGCAGCTGCAAGGGCCGCAGGCCAGGGACGACGCCAACACGTATAAAGTCTGGCACAAGACCGATACCGTGGGTGGCCCGGCCGGCAAGTACTTCGTCGACGACGCCGGCAAGGCGATCTACCTGGTCGACCCGGGCATCAACGGCCACCACAACACCCGTCCTGACGGCACCGAGGTCAAGAAATACGATGCGCCGAAGGCTGTTTTGATGTCATACATCATCAAGGGCATCCTGGACCAGGAACTGCCGTGGACCCTGGTGCTGTTCGGCGTGATGATCGCCATCGTGCTGGAAATGGCGGGCATTGCCTCGCTGGCGTTCTCGGTGGGCGTCTACCTGCCGCTGGTGGCGACCTTGCCGATCGCGATCGGCGGCACCGTGCGCTGGCTGGCCGACCGCCGCAACAACAAGCTGCCGCAGAATGCGCACCTGAATGAAGAAGAACGCCAGGCCGCGGGCGACCGCAGCCAGGGTGTACTACTGGCGTCGGGCTATATCGCCGGCGGCGCGCTGGCGGGCATCATCATCGCCATCACGGCCGGGGTGTTCACCGACTTCGATGCCGCGGTCGGACGCTGGGCGGAGGCGTCGAATCCGTTCTTCGCGGGGGCGGTGGCGAACTGGCTGAGCATGATTCCGTATGCCGCCATCGTGGTGCTGCTGTACTGGGTGGCGCGCGAGAAGGCGAAGAAGGCGTAAGCCTTAGCCCAAGAATCGTCGTCCCCGCGCAGGCGGGGACCCAAGTCCCACGCGAACCATGATCGCTGGCTCCAGCGGCTGCGCGAGCAAACTTGGGTCCCCGCCTGCGCGGGGACGACGTGCTTATCTTGCGGTGTCGTTTGGCGCTATATATGCGCGAGATCGTGCTGGCGGATCGCGCTGTCGATCCAGTCGTCGATATGGCTGAACTGGTAGCCCAGTGCTTTGGCGCGCGAGGTATCGAGCACCAATGGCGTGAGCAAATCGAACGGCGATGCGCCGCCTGTCGCCACCTTGCGCGTGCGCGCCGGTGCCTGCAGCGCCGCCGCCACGCGGCCGTGCAGCTCGTAGGCCGACAGCGCGCCGTCGGCCGCCGCGTTCACCGGACCGGTAAATTCCTGGCTACCCGCCCAGGCCAGAAAATCGGCCGCTTCGCGCGCCTCGATGAATGAAGTGCGCGCCCTGGCGCTGGTGTACGGCAGGACGGCGCCCAACCGCACCTGGTCGACATAATGCGCCAGGCGACCCGTGTAATCGTCGACCCCGCCCAGCACGTGGGCCATGCGCACGCTGACCACCGGCATGCCGCCGGCGCGGTACAGATAAGCCTCGGCCTGGACCTTGCCCGCGACCTGGCTGTCGCCGGCGCGCGCCGGGTCATGCCAGGGAAAACCGGTATCGATTGGCTGGGCGTCGACATGCAGCGACTCCTCGTCGAAGGGCTGCGACTGCGGTTCCAGGGCGCGATAGACGTCGACCGTCGAGGTCATGATGTAACGCCCTACATTGCCCTTGAAGACGCGGCTCGAAATGGCCGCATCGAGCGGCGAATGGCACATCTGGTCATAGACGATATCGAATCGCTTGCCGCCGAATGCGGCCTGCATGGCCTGCTCATTGCGGCGGTCGACCCGCACCCGCTCGATGCGTGCGCCGAAGGGGTCCGGGGCGTAGTTGCGGGTGGCGATGGTGACGTGGTGGCCGGCCCGGACCAGGCGCTGCACCAGCAGCTTGCCGAAAAACCGGGTTCCACCGATCACGAGAATATTCTTTGGCATAGCGCTTCCTTGTATGATCGCCACCATTTTCCTAGCCGCAGTACAATTCTTCAAACGAGAAAAAGTAATGACAATGAATAAGAAAAACTTAGTCATGGAGCCTGCATGAAGGCCTTGCGCAGCCTGTCCGGCCTGATCGACTTCGAGTGCGCCGCGCGCTGGGGCAGCTTCAAGCTGGCCGCGCACGAGCTGCACAAGACGCCGGCGGCGGTCAGCCTCCAGGTCAAGCAGCTGGAGGAAACCATTGGTTTTTCCTTGTTCGTGCGGCATCCGCGCCACATCGCGCTTACCGAGAAAGGGCAGGAACTGGCGATCGCCACCGCCCGCATGTTGGGCGAGCTGCGCGCCAAGGTCACAGCCCTGCAGAGCGGCGACGAAGAGGCCGTGCTGCGCATCGCCACCACCCATTCATTCGCGATCAAGTGGCTGGTGCCGCGCATGCACCGCTTCACCAAGCTGTATCCCGAACTCGACATCCGGCTCGATTCGAACGACGCGCCGGTCGACCTGCAGGCCGACAGCACCGACGTCGCGATCCGTTATGGGCCGGTGACGGAGGGCGATCCGACGGTGCTGTTTCGCGAGCGGCTGGTGCCGGCCTACAGCCCCGACTTGCTGGCCCCTGGCCAGGCCTCGCTGACCCTGGCCGACCTGGACCAGCATCGTTTGCTGATCGTGCATTCGCCGGAAGCCTGGCTGCAGCTGCTCAACGAGAACCGCGCGCTCAAGGGCGACTACGATTTCTCGCGCGCCTACAGTCACTGGGGCGTGCTGGTGCAGGCGGCGGTGGCGGGGCAGGGCGTGGCCCTGGTGCCCTACGGGATCGCGTTCCAGGACATCGCCGCCGGCGCCCTGCGCCTGATCCCCTGCCGCAGCGTGCCGTTCGCGAACGGCTATCGCTTCCTGGCCAATCCGCACAAGGAGCATATGCTCAAGGTGCGCCGCTTCCGCGACTGGATGGTGGCCGAGATGGCGGCCATGAGCGCGCATCTCGATCATCGCTGACCTGGCGCCAAACGAAAAGGCGCTGTTCGCGTTATTTCGGTGAACTCCCTGATCAGTCTGCTTTGACGGCTGCAGCTAGCAATTGTGCCGGAGTAATCAGGCGGCGCGCATCGAGGACCCGCCGCCAGCCTGAGTAATGGCCGGAGCCGGGGCCTCGTCGGCCCGCGGCATGCTCTGGCCCGGCAGGCGCAGGCTGCCCTTGCCCGACAGCGGGCTGGCGCGGCGCGCATTG
Source organism: Telluria beijingensis (assembly GCF_030770395.1). GTDB lineage: Bacteria > Pseudomonadota > Gammaproteobacteria > Burkholderiales > Burkholderiaceae_D > Telluria > Telluria beijingensis. The sequence continues at coordinate 5,812,539 of NZ_CP132480.1, forward strand.
CCCACCGGAGCGCGCGGCGCGTCGCCGGCCAGGCGGCCGGTCGCCGCGCCGGTCACTTGCGTGCCCTTCTCGATCGTGAAGCGGGCGCCGGCATCCTTGCCCAGCACGCGCACCAGGTAGGGCATGACTTCGCGCAGGATCGGTTCGAGCGTGTACGGCGGGTTCAGGATGAACATGCCGCTGCTGTGCAGGCCGGTGCCGTCCGGGGTCGGGGTATTGGTGGTCAGGGTGACATTCAGCCATTCCTTGGCCGGCAGGCGCTTGAGGCGGTCGGCGAACTGGCGCGATTCCATGCGCTGCAGCACCGGATACCAGATCGCATACATGCCGCTCGGGAACTTGGCCAGCGCTTCGTCGAGCGCATCGCGCACGCGCTTGTAGTCGTCCTTGATCTCGTAAGGCGGGTCGATCAGCACCAGCGCGCGGCGCGACGGCGGCGGCAGCAGCGCCTTCAGGCTATGGAAGCCGTCGCCATGCTCGATGATCACGCGGCGGCCGCGGGCGCGCACGCCCTGCTCGGCCTTGTGCGCATCGAGCTTGCGGAAATTATCGGCCAGGATCTTGCAGTCAGCCGGGTGCAACTCGAACAGGCGCAGGCGATCTTCTTCGCGCGACATCTGCTCGGCGACATAGGGCGAGCCGGGGTAGTAGCGCATCTTGCCGCTCGGATTCATGCCCTTGATAAGGTCGAGGTATTCCTTCAGCGGCGCCGGGACATCGGTGCAATTCCACAATGGGCCGATGCCGGTATCGAATTCGGCGGTCTTGGTCGCCTGGAAACTGTCGAGCGCGTACACGCCGGCCCCCGAATGGGTGTCGATATAGGTATAGGCGGCGTCCTTCTGGTTCATGTACAGGTGCAGCTGTACCTGAACAAAATGCTTGAGGACATCGGCGTGGTTACCCGCGTGGAAGGCGTGGCGGTAGCTCAACATAAGCTGGAATTCCTAAAAGAGGTTGCCGCAAAAAAGTTAGCGGCAGAATTAGGCGCCATTATCCACTACAACGCTCGGGGCGGGGAATGCGATGCGCCACGCAAAAAAGCCGCAGCCCTTGTGGGGCTGCGGCCTGCAATTGGTGAAAGCGCCGTTTATGCGACTTTCTTCTCTTCGAAGAACTGTTCGTCCTCGGTCGAGCCATGCAATGCGGTGGTCGAGCTCTGGCCCTGCTGGATGGCCTGGGTCACGGCGTCGAAGTAGCCGGTGCCCACTTCGCGCTGGTGCTTGACGGCCGTGAAGCCTTTCTCGGCGGCGGTGAATTCGGCCTCTTGCAGCTCGACGAAGGCCGACATGCCGGTGCGGGCATAGCCGTGGGCAAGATTGAACATGCCGTAGTTGAGCGCGTGGAAGCCGGCCAGTGTGATGAACTGGAATTTGTAACCCATGGCGCCCAGCTCGCGCTGGAATTTGGCGATGGTGGCGTCGTCCAGGTTCTTTTTCCAGTTGAACGAGGGCGAGCAGTTATAGGCCAGCATCTTGCCCGGGAATTTCGCGTGGATGGCGTCGGCGAAGCGGCGTGCGAATTCGAGGTCGGGCTTGCCGGTCTCGCACCACACCAGGTCGGCGAACGGCGCATAGGCCAGGCCGCGCGAGATCGCCTGTTCGATGCCGGGCTTGACGCGGAAGAAGCCCTCGACGGTGCGCTCGCCAGTGCAGAATTCCTTGTCGTTGGCGTCGACGTCGGACGTGAGCAGGTCGGCCGCCTCGGCATCGGTGCGGGCGATGACCAGGGTCGACGTGCCCATCACGTCGGCGGCCAGGCGCGCGGCGTTGAGCTTCTCGACCGCCTCGCGGCTCGGCACCAGCACCTTGCCGCCCATGTGGCCGCATTTCTTGACCGAAGCCAGCTGGTCTTCGAAGTGCACGCCGGCGGCGCCGGCCTCGATCATCGACTTCATCAGCTCGTAGGCATTGAGCACGCCGCCGAAGCCGGCTTCGGCATCGGCCACGATCGGGGCGAAGTAATCGATGTCGTCCTTGCCTTCCGACCACTGGATCTGGTCGGCGCGCTGGAAGGTGTTGTTGATGCGGCGCACCACCAGCGGCACCGAGTTGGCCGGGTACAGCGACTGGTCGGGATACATCTCGCCGGCGGCATTGGCGTCGCCCGCCACCTGCCAGCCCGACAGGTAGATGGCCTTCAGGCCGGCCTTCACCTGCTGCATGGCCTGGTTGCCGGTGAGCGCGCCGAGGGCGTTCACATAGGGCTCGTCATGGACCAGCTTCCACAGCTTGTCGGCGCCGCGCTTGGCCAGCGTGTGCTCGATTGCCACCGAACCGCGCAGGCGGACGACGTCGGCCGCGGTGTAGTTGCGGACCACGCCTTTCCAGCGCGGGTTGGTGTCCCAGTCCTGCTGCAGGTCGGCGATTTGCTGTTCACGGCTTGTCATGATGTCTCTCCTGATAGTAAGTGATGCAATGGTGAGTAGTGCGAATCCGTTGAACAAATGATAGACCGGATTGTGCGCAGCACAATCACTCTTATATAAGACAGAGTAGTGAAATTTTCCTCATTGTTTTCAATGGCTTGCCACCTTAATTTCGGTATGCGAAACGAAATTTCTTACGATGAGAACAGCTTCGCGTTATGCTTTGCTGCATTTCCCACATGGCAGGATGATCATTTCGCATCCTGAAAAATCGCGTCTTAATTCCTGTCAAGAAACATACTGGAGTGGATGCGTAAACGGCAAAGGGCGCGGCAGATGCCGCGCCCTTTGCATGACGACCGCCCGCGCTTATTTGGCGAGGTCGACCGTGTCCTCGCCGAACGCCAGCTCGCCGCCGCGCACCCGCACCGGGATCGTGTCCTTGGGCCCGAAGCGGCCCGACAGGATGGCCTTGGACAGCGGATTCTCGATCTGCTGCTGGATCGCGCGCTTGAGCGGCCGCGCGCCATACACCGGATCGTAGCCGGCTTCCGCGATCTTCTGCAGCGCCGCATCGTCGATGTCGAGCGTCATCTCCATCTTGGCCAGGCGCTGCTCCAGGTTGTGCAGCTGGATGCGGGCGATGGCGCCGATATTCTTTTCGTCGAGCGCATGGAACACCACGATCTCGTCGATTCGGTTGATGAACTCGGGACGGAAGTGCCCGCGCACCTCGGCCATCACAGCCATCTTGACCACCGCCGGCTCGTCGGTGTCCATCGACTGGATCCGGTGCGAGCCCAGGTTCGAGGTCATCACGATCACCGTGTTCTTGAAGTCCACGGTGCGGCCCTGGCCATCGGTCATGCGGCCATCGTCCAGCGCCTGCAGCAGGACGTTGAACACGTCCGGGTGCGCCTTCTCGATCTCGTCGAGCAGGATCACGCTATACGGTTTGCGACGCACGGCCTCGGTGAGATACCCGCCCTCCTCGTAGCCGACATAGCCCGGCGGCGCGCCGATCAGGCGGGCCACCGAGTGCTTTTCCATGAATTCGCTCATGTCGATGCGGATCAGCGCGTCCTGTGTATCGAACAGGAAGCCGGCCAGCGCTTTGCAGAGTTCGGTCTTGCCGACCCCGGTCGGCCCCAGGAACATGAAGGAACCGTAGGGGCGGTTCGGGTCCGACAGGCCCGCGCGCGAGCGCCGGATGGCATCCGACACCGCCTCGATCGCCTCGTCCTGGCCCACCACGCGCTTGTGCAGCTCGTCCTCGATGTGCAGCAGCTTGTCGCGCTCGCCCTGCATCATGCGCGACACGGGAATGCCGGTCGCGCGCGACACCACCTCGGCGATTTCCTCGGCCCCGACCTGCGTGCGCAGCAGCTTGGGCTTCACGCCATCGGCGTCGGCGCGCGCGGTCGCTTCCTCGGCCTGGCGAAGTTGGGCCTCGAGCTCCGGCAGGCGGCCGTACTGCAGCTCGGACGCCTGCTGCCAGTTGCTTTGGCGGCGCGCTTCTTCCATCTGGTAGCGGATGCGCTCGATCTCTTCCTTGATATGGGTGGTGCCCTGCACCGCCGCCTTCTCGGCCTTCAACACTTCTTCATAGTCGTTGTACTCGCGCTCCAGTCGACCGATTTCCTCGCCCAGCAGCTCGAGACGGCGCTGCGACGCCTCGTCGGTCTCGCGCCGCACGGCTTCGCGCTCGATCTTCAGCTGGATCATGCGCCGCTCGAGGCGGTCCATGACTTCGGGCTTGGAGTCGATCTCGATCTTGATCTTGGCCGCCGCCTCGTCGATCAGGTCGATCGCCTTGTCGGGCAGGAACCGGTCCGTGATATAGCGATGCGACAGCTCGGCCGCCGCGATGATGGCGGGGTCGGTGATGTCGACCTGGTGGTGCAGCTCGTATTTCTCCTGCAAGCCACGCAGGATGGCGATGGTCGCCTCCACGCTCGGCTCGTCGACGATGATCTTCTGGAAGCGGCGCTCGAGGGCGGCGTCCTTCTCGACGTATTTGCGGTACTCGTCGAGCGTGGTGGCGCCGACGCAGTGCAGCTCGCCGCGCGCCAGCGCGGGTTTCAGCATATTGCCGGCATCCATGGCGCCTTCGGCCTTGCCGGCGCCGACCATGGTATGAATCTCGTCGATGAAGACGATGGTCTGGCCTTCGTCCTGCGCCAGCTCTTTTAAAACGCTCTTGAGCCGCTCTTCGAACTCGCCGCGGAACTTGGCGCCTGCCAGCAGCGCCGCCATGTCGAGCGACAGCACGCGCTTGCCCTTGAGCGAATCGGGCACCTCGCCGTTGACGATGCGCTGGGCCAGGCCCTCGACGATGGCGGTCTTGCCCACGCCCGGCTCGCCGATCAGCACCGGATTGTTCTTGCTGCGCCGCTGCAGCACCTGGATCGCGCGCCGGATCTCGTCGTCGCGGCCGATCACGGGGTCGAGCTTGCCGGCCCGGGCGCGTTCGGTCAGGTCGAGCGTATACTTCTTGAGCGCTTCGCGTTGGCCTTCGGCCTCGGGCGAATCGACCGATTCTCCGCCGCGCACGGCGGAGATGGCCGCCTCCAGCGACTTGCGGGCCAGGCCGTTCTCACGCGCCAGGCGGCCGGCGTCGGATTTGTCCTCGGTCAGCGCCAGCAGGACCATTTCGGACGACAGGAACTGGTCGCCGCGCTTCTGTGCCTCGCGGTCGGACAGGTTGAGCAGCGCCATCAGGTCGCGCCCGACCTGGACGTTGCCGCCGGCGCCCGTGACCTTCGGCTGGCGCTCGAGCGCCAGCTTGAGGGCATTCGTCAGCCCGCCGACATTGACGCCGGCGCGCTGCAGCAGCGAGCGCGCGCTGCCGTCGTCCTGGTTGAGCAGGGCGAGCAAAAGATGGATGGTGTCGATGTACTGGTTATCGTTGCCGACCGCCAGGCTCTGGGCGTCCGCCAGGGCTTCCTGGAGCTTGGTCGTCAATTTATCTTGCCGCATGGTGTTGCTCCCTAGAGGTTGTTCTTAGCTTGAAGGCAAGATAGGGATGAGCGGCGGCTTTTCAAGATGCGCAACGCCCGTAGATGCCGGTCAGCTCATCGGCTGGCGCTGGGCGCGGCCTCCCTGCCCGGACAAACCCGTTCCTGCCCCTGAACTATCCCGTACAATCCCTTCACAACGATTTCTTCGTCATCAATGAACCTGTTCAGCATCCTCATCGCCGACCAGCCGCTTGCCGACCCGGCGGCGCTGCCCCCGGCGATCGCGCGCAATCTCGCGTCGCTGCGCGAACACCATCCCGGCCTGCCGCACCGCCTGTACGACCAGCCGGCGATCCGCGACTTCCTGCGCACGCACATGGAGGCCGACGTGGCCTGGGCCTACGAACAGCTGCTGCCGTATGCCTACCGCGCCGACCTGGCGCGCCTGTGCCTGCTGCACGAATTCGGTGGGCTGTACGCCGACCTCTCGGTGTTCTTCCATGCCGGGCTGCCGCTCGACGCGGGCAAGATGATCGTGTTCCGCGACCGCGCCGTGGTCGCGCCCTGGATCGTCAGCAATACCATCCTCGGTGCGCCGGCGCGGGCGCCGGCGCTGGAGGCGGCGATCCGGATGATCGTCGCCAACTGCCGCAGCCGCTACCGCGGCGCCTCGTCGCTGTGCCCGACCGGGCCGGTCCTGCTCGGCAAGGCGATCGCCCTGCACTGCGAGCCCGGCCAGATCCACCTGGGCGAAGTGAGCAACCTGGCGCAGCGCAGCGACACCGAGTCGCTGGCCTTCATCGATGCCACCGACGGCCGCCTGGTCGGCTACCGCGCCAAGCGCGCCGCCGGCCTGCAGGAACTGGGGCTGGAACGGGGCGTCAACGACTACAACGATTTCTATTACGCCCACCTGAGCTACGCGGCCGACTACCCGGTGCTGGTTGGCGCCGACTACCTGGCGCGCCATGGGCGCACCGCGGCAGCGCTCGAGGACGGCCAGCTGGCCTATCCGGGCGCGCCGGCCCGGGGCGGCGACACGCTCGACACCGTGGCGTTGTGCCACCTGCCGATCCCGTTCGCCGCAGGTCGCTACCGGGTGCTGCTCGAGCTGACCGACGCAGCCCCCGGCGCCGCGCTCACCCTGGTGGCGCTGGAGAACGGCTCCGGCCAGGCGCTGGCGCGCGCCGACCACTGGCTGGCCGGCGGCGCCGCGCAGCCGGCCCTGGCGCTCGACATCGCCAGCAGCCGCAAGGACATCGTGATCGGCGTATTGAGCGCGAGCGCCGCGCCGCTGCGCATCGCCAGCCTGCGCATCGAGCGTCCGCAGCAAGACAACGAATGGGCACCGGCATGAGCATCAAGTACATCTCCTATGGCGACACCACCGGCTATGGCCTGTCCGGCCTGGCCTACCTGCGCGGCCTGCTGAACCTGGGCCTGGACGTCCACTGGCAACCCGTGTTCTGGGGGCCGCAGGGCCTGCAGTTCTGGACGCCCGCGATGGCGCCGCAGCTGCTCGAATGCATGCGCGCGGCGACGGCCGATCCCGCGCTGCGCGACCTGCCCGCCATCCTGGCGCGCACCGCCGCGCCGCGCGACTGCGAGGTGGTGGTCACGCACCTGGTGCCCGAATACCTGGAAGCCTGCCTGGAGCCGGGCAAGCGTAACTATGCCTACTGCACCTGGGAGTCCGACCGCCTTCCCTCCCATTGGCCGGCCATCCTGAACCGCTTCGAGGCGGTGCTGGTGCCATCGACCTTCAATGCCGAGGTGTTCCGCGCCGGCGGCGTGACGGTGCCGGTGCATGTGGTGCCGCACATCCGGCGCCATGCCATCGACGAGGTCACCCCAGGACTGCGCGCCGACCTGCGCGCGCGGCTCGGCATCCCGCCCGGCCACCACGTGTTCTACACGATCGGCGCCTGGATGCTGCGCAAGGACTTGCCGCGCCTGATCGATGCCTTCTTCCAAGAATTCTCGGCCGACGAGCCGGCCGCCCTGTGCATCAAGACCTCGGCCCGGCCCGTGCATCACCCTTTGCCGCACGAGCAGGGCAAGACCTCGCTCGAACTGGTGCGCGAGGTGACGCAGGCCTTCGCTGCCCGCAGCGGACGCGCGCAGCTGCCGCCGGTGGGCGTGCTGGCCGGCGACGGCGTCGAGGGCGCCTGGATCGACGCCGTCCACGGCATCGGCGACACCTATGTGTCCCTGAGCCGCGCCGAAGGCTGGGGCATGGGCGCCTTCGAGGCCGCCGCGCTCGGGCGGCCGGTATTGATGACCGGCTGGAGCGGCCAACTGGACTACCTCGGGCGCGACCATCCGGGCCTGGTCGGCGGCCGCCTGGAAGCGATCGACTGGCCCGGCACGACCTATGCGCCGGACCAGCGCTGGGCGGTGGCCGACGTGGCGGACGCGCGCGCCAAGATGCGCTACCGCTTCGCACACCGCCATGCGCCCGATCCCCACGCGCGGCGCCTGAGCGAGACCATCGCCAACCGCTACGCCGAAGGCGCGGTCATGCGCGGCTTCGCGCGCGCGATCGGCATCCTGGAGGGCCAGCCGTGATTCCGCAAGTCTTCCACTTCATCTTCGGCCTGCGGGTGCAGGACGAGCCGTTCCACCTGGCGCACTACCTGTGCCTCGAATCCTGCCGCCGGCTCAACCCCGGCCATGCGATCTGGTTCCACCACGACCACGAACCGTGGGGGCCGCTGTGGGAGCGCATCAAGCCGCACCTGGTGCTGAAGAAGGTCCAGCGCGAAACGCTGCCGCAGGCCGCCTACCAGGCTTCGAGCGAAGGCCGCCTGATCGCCGCCGCCGGCTGGAGCTATGCCCACGAGGCCGACTTCATCCGCCTGCGCATCCTGGCCGAGCATGGCGGCGTCTACGCCGACATCGACACCCTGTTCGTGGCGTCGATGCCCGAGCACTTGTACGACAACGATTGCGTGCTGGGCGACGAAGGCGCCCTGCCCGACGCGGGCGGCATCCTGCGCCCGTCGCTGTGCAACGCCCTGATCGCGGCCCGGCCCGGCGCGCCCTTCGTCGCGCGCTGGCTGGAAGACTCGTACGACGCCTTCGACGGCAAGTGGACCAGCCACTCGTGCCAGCTGGCGACGCGCCTGTGGGAAGCGCATCCGGAACTGGTGCACGTGGTGCCGCGCCAGTATTTCTATCGCCATCCATGGACGCCGGAAGGCATGCGCAACCTGTTCGAGCGGGTCGATCCCGACCTGCGCGACGTGTTCAGCCTGCACCTGTGCAGCCACTTGTGGTGGGACGCCGCGCGCACCGACTTCACCACTTTCCACGCCGGCCTGCTGACCGAGGACTGGGTGCGCGCCGGCGGCTCGACCTATGCGCTGCTGGCGCGTCCCTACCTACCGTGATGCATCCATGAGCGAACGTCCGGATTTCACCGATTTCCTGCCAGCCCCCGGGCGCGGCGCCGGCTTCAAACTGGGCCAGGACGGCGCGCTGGTGCTGCAGGGCGTATTGCAGCACCTGGCCTGGCCCGGCGCCCAGCCGCTGGTCTCGTGCCTGATGGTCACGCGCGGGCGCCTGTTCCCGGCGCGCTTCGCGGTCGACTGCTTCCGCGCCCAGCGCTGGGCCGAGCGCGAACTGGTGCTGGTGTGCGACGCACCCGGCACCGAGATCGAGGCCTATTGCAGGCAGCTCGGCGATCCGCGCATCCGCCTGGTGTTCCCGGCCACGCCCGCGTCCAGCCTGGGCGAGCTGCGCAACCTGTCCCTCGCGTCCGCGCGCGGCGACTGGATCTGCCAGTGGGACGACGACGACCTGTACCACCCCGACCGCATCGCGCTGGGGATGCAGGGCCTGCAGGCATTGCAGGCCGACGCCATGTTCCTGCAGCGCTGGATGCTATGGACGCCGGGCGCGCGCCGGCTGGGCGTGTCCGGCGCGCGCGAATGGGAAGGATCGATGCTGGCGCGCCGCGCCAGCGTGCCGCCCTACCCGGCCCTGGCGCGCGGCGAGGACACCGCCGTGATGCACGCGATGCTGGGACGCGGGCGGGTGCTGCTGCTCGATGCGCCGTGGGCCTACACCTATGTGCAGACCGGGGCGAACACCTGGACGGCGCAGCATTTCGAGGCGATCTGGGCGGCGGCGAGTTTCGAGCAGCCGTCGGAGGGGTACGAGGCGGCGCTGGCGGCCCTGGGTAAGCATGGGCCGCATGCGGCGTATGCCGCCGCGCTGGCAGGAATGCGGCGGGAACCGTAGGGTGGACGGCTTTGCCGTCCACGCGTCCAGCCAGAGCGTAAGTGGATGTTTCAGCGTGATTTGAACGCGTGGACGGCGTAGCCGTCCACCCTACCGACTCACGGCGCCGGTAGTCGGCGGTAGATGGCCGGGTTCAGTTGCAGTCGGCCCTCCCCTTCGTTGCCACGAAAAAGATCGATCCGCACCGGAGCATTGACCGGCAAGGCGGCACCCTCCAGCGCCACGATGAAGGTCATCTCGGGATCGAACAGGCGATTGGTGCGCATCACCTTGAGCACCGTGACCGTCGCTCCCATGGGAACCGGCATCCGGAAATCGACTTCCGGACCATCCACCCCAGGTGGGGGAATCAGCGTGACGTGCTCGACTGGCGCTTGCGGATCCTGCCGGACTCCATAGGCATCCAGCGGCCCGACCACGACGTAGCGGGCGCCGAGCGCATTCCTGGAATGCGGTTCTGCGCTGGCATCGTGGTGACGTTCACGCATGTCGCAACCGAGCAGGAGATGCATTGCGCAGGATCGACAGGATTCGGAAAGAATTGGCCGTATTCGAGCAACGTCATGCTGGATGAGGCGAGAAATCGGCGCAATGAAACAGATACCGGGAAAACGAGGCGGCGCTTGCCGGGACGCCATAGCATGGGGCGATCATATCTACATTGTAGATACAACTTGCCTTCCTCAAACGTGAGTTATACAATGTATCTACATGAGGAGGCAATGCCATGGAACTGTCGATTCAAAAATGGGGCAATAGTGCCGCGCTGCGCTTGCCCAGCGCACTGTTAAGTCAGCTTGGCGTGGAGCTTGGAGACAAGCTGGAGGCCAATATGCGTCCCGAGGGGCTGGTATTGCGTCCTGCCCGCAAGACCTATTCGCTCGCGGAGCTGATGGCGCAGTGTGACCTTAGCGTGGCGCCGCCAGCGGACGTAACCGAGTGGGACATCGCCAAGCCGGTGGGCCACGAAGTATGGTGAAGCGCACGCTGTTCAACCGCGGCGATATCGTTCGCGTCAACCTCAACCCGGTCGTGGGCCGGGAACAGCAGGGCGATTTCCGTCCTGCCCTGGTATTGTCACCAGCCGCTTTCAATCTCATGGGCGTGGCTTTGGTGGCGCCCATTACCCAGGGTGGGGATTTCGCCCGCTATACGGGTTTCGCTGTTCCTTTGAGCGGTTCGGGAGCCGAGACGCAGGGCGTTGCACTCGTTAATATGGTCCGAACGATGGACCTGGCGGCCAGGGGCGCCAAAAAAATCGAGTCCGTGCCCGACTTCGTGGTCGAAGACGCACTCGCCCGATTACGCGCGATCCTCGACTGAGCGGCCGCCTGCGACCGATATCGGCCGCGCCTAACGGCTCGACTCGACCTTGGCCGCCACTTCCACCTCGACCCCGCGCGACCGCATGAACGCCACCCGAGTCGCGTGCATCGCATCCTTCGGATCGAGCGCCATGCACACGCTGGCCACGCCGGTGCAGCCATGCGGCTCCTTGCGCAGCTGTTCGAACACCAGCCGGTCCTCGCCGTCGCCGCCGGAGAACGCGGCGCACGACCACAGGTGCACGATATGCAGCAGCTGCAGCTTGTCGATCGCCAGCCCGCTCGGGCGCACGAAGCCGCCGAAGCGCTCGGCGTAGATGCCGCGGCCCACGCCGACGCTCTCGATCTCGTCCACGCACAGTTCCTGGCCGGTATTGCCGTCGGCGTAGACAGAATACGAGAACGCCCACTTCCTGCCTTCGATCGCGCCCAACACCTGCGCGCAATGGTCTTCCTTGAACCAGTCGTCGTCGTCCAGGTAGACCACCACCCGGCTGTCGGCCAGCAGGGTCAGCGCCGAGCGCAGCGAGCCGCCATAGAACGAGGCGTGCACCCCGCCGTGGCGCCGCGACGTGGAGTAACCGAGGTCGATCAGGCTGAGCGTCACGTGCGGCGGGCATGCCGGCACCAGCTCCGCCAGCAGCGCGTCCAGCTGCCCCTGCGGATCGCAGTCGACGCCGATCAGGATCTGGATGCGGCCGTCGATGCGCTGGCGATAGACCGACCGCACGGCGCGCGCCAGCGACAGGCGGCAGGTGGTGACGATCGCCACCGCGACGGCATGGCTCCCGGAGTTCATGGCCGCGCCACCGCGAAGGGATAGCCGCCCTTCTCCGCCAGGATGCGCTGGCGCAGCTGCTGCGCCGCCAGCGCGCCCGGGCGATGGTGGGTGGCGTCGCGCTGCGGCGCATGGGTCGACGCCAGCGCGACGTCGTCGTAGAAGTACGGCACCGTCGCCGTATAGCAGATGCTGCGCCGGTACAGCAGGTGGTCGGCGACCAGCTTGCCCCAGGCGTAGACCCCCGACAGGTCGAGCCCCACGCCGTCCGGGCTGTAGCGCGCCAGCAGCGCTTCCAGCGCGCCGCGCCGGGCGACCCAGGCGCCGGCCGAATAGCAGACCGGTTCCCACTCGTGCCACAGGATACCGTGGCGCAGGTAGAGTTCGCCCAGCTCGGCCACCACCGGCGCGTGGCTCACGTGCAGCTGCAGGATTTCCCAGTCGGGCGGGGCCGACGCCAGCAGCGCCGCGCCGTCGTAGCGGTGGTGGGCGCGCACGTCGTCTTCCATGATCACGGCCGCCCCGCTGCCATCCAGGTCGGCAGCGAGCGCGGCGCCGGCGGCGCGCAGGTGCGAGGCGAAGATGGACAGCTCGGGCAACGAGTTGGCGAACGGTTCGCGCACGCTGGCCGTCGGCAGCGTGTCGGGCGTGACCGCCTCCACGCGCGCGTGCGCGACGCCGGCGGCGTCGAACGCCTGCTGCGCCAGCAGGCGGCGCTGGGCGTCGGCGGCGCGGTTGATCCAGAAATGGGGCAGTCCTTCGAGCATGGCGTCCAGTCTAGCGTAAAACGACATGGGCCGGCAGTGCCGGCCCATGCAGGGATTGCAGCCTACGGCGACCGGATCAGAACACCCCGCGCAGGCCGGCGTTGCCGCCCACCGTGCGGTAGTCGCTGCGCGCTTCGCCGTTCACGCCGAAGTAGAGGTAGGCCCCCTTCTTCAGCTGCACGGTGCCGGTGACGCTACCCTCGACGAAGCCGCGGCCCACATCCGGCGCGCCGATGCCGAAGCGGGCGCCGGCCAGGGTGGCCGTCACTTCGGGACGCAGCAGCTCGCCGCCGTCGACGCCGGCGCCGACCTTGAAGCGCCAGGTCGAGGCCTGCAGCGGATCGACGTTGCGCGAAGCGCCGGCCAGGCCCGCCACCACGCGGGTGCCGGTGGCCGACCAGTCGTCCAGCGCCAGCGCCGCCGCCGAGGTCGAGGCTTCCAGCAGTGCGTCGCGCTCGACGCGCTGCAGCGTCACCCGGGCGAACGGCGCCAGGGTGGCGTCGCCCATCGGCTTCGGCAGGCTCGCGCCGAAGCCCAGCAGCGCGCTATTGCCGGCGCCGCGCGTGGCCAGGCCGGCGGACCCGCCCAGCGGATCGGCGCGCCGGCTTTCGGTCTTGTCGCGGCCATAGGCGCCCTGCAGGTCGAACACCACGCTGCCCGCGGCCGCCTCGCCATAGGCGAACACCTTGTTCTGGCGCAGCTTGCCGCTGCCGGCCTGCGCGTCGAGGTCGGTGCTGGCGTGGCTGGCGCCGAAGCCCAGGCGCATGCCAGGTCCCTGCAGCAGGTCGAAGCCCACCGTCACCTGCACGCGGTCGGCGTCAAAGCCCGATGCGACATCGCCGTCCTTCCACTTGGCGCGGCCGGCGCCGAGGTCGATCCACAGCGCGCGCCCGTCCTGGCTATCCGCGCGCTGCAGCAGCGTGCGCTGCAATTCCCAGCCGGCCTGCGGCAGGGCCGCCGCCAGCGCGCCGTGCACCTCGCCCGACAGGCCCTGCAGCACGCCGCCCAGTTGCTGCGCATTGCGCGAACCGGTCTCGTAGCTCAGCGTGGTCTGGGTCGCGCTGCCCTTGCCGGCCTGGTCGAGGTCGACGATGCGGTCGAGCGCGCCGCCCACGGCCTGCGCGTTGGCGCCCTCCTCTTGCGCCCAGGTGGCGTAGGAGGCCGGCAGCACCTTCAGCTCGATGCTGTCGTTGCCGCCGTAGTCGTAGAAGGCCGCCAGGCGGGTGTTCGGGGCCAGTCCCTGCGGCTGCGCCAGGGTGTCGAAGCGGCCGTCGATGCCGCCTTGCGCCGTCAGGATGCGGAAGTTCTGACCCAGCTCCGGCACGTACGCCGCCGAACCGTAGCCAGCCTGGCCAGGCGTGTACAGGTTCGCCAGCGCCGGCGCCAGGGTGGCGCCGGCCTCGATCGTGAAGCGCTTGCCGTTGACCACGTGCAGGAAGGAGTAGTGGCCGACCGCGCCGACCGGCGTGTTCGCGCTGGCCTGCACCGCGCCGCCGATGTCCTGCTTGTAGGTACTGCCGGCGGCCATCGTGATGTTCGCGTCGGCGCTCAGCATGCCCGGCGAATTACCCGGCGACAGGGTGCCGTGGACCACCACGTCGCCCTGCACGGTGCCGGCGCCGCCCAGGGTCGCGCCCTTGGCCACCGTGACCTTGCTGGCGAACACGCCGTTGGCCAGCAGCTTGCCTTCCAGGACACAGGTGGCGTCGATGCGCGCCGCGCCGAGCACGTTCAGGGTGCCGAGGCCGGTCTTGTTGAAGCAGCCGTCGCCGCTGCCGGTCGAGATCAGGCCGCCCGTCAGCGAGGTGGTGGTGCCGGCATCGACGTTGATGTCGGTCTGGCGGCCCATATTGATGTCCTGGCCGGTCAGGATGTCGACCGTGGCGTGGATGGTGCCCGAATTGAAGGTCATCACGCTGCCCCAGCCCAGGCCCCAGGAATTGGTCACCTTGACCAGGCCCGAGTTGATGGTCAGGCCGCCGGTCCAGCCGTCGCCCGGCCGGTTGGCGCCGAGCCGGCCGCCGGCATTGTCGCCGGCCAGCACCAGCGTGCCCGCGCCGTCCTTGACGATGCGGCCGGCGCCGCTGATATTGCCGTCCAGGGTGACGACGCTGTCGGCGCCGTCGGTGCTGATCTGGCCATTGTTCGCCGTGACCTCGATCGCGCGCGCCGAGTCGAGCGTGCCGGTGGTGTGCAGGCGGCCGCCGTCGAGCACCAGGCCGTTGCCGGCCGCACCCAGGTTGGTGTCACGCTCGATGCGCAGGGTGGCGCCGGAGCCGATCGTGGTGTCGCCGGTATAGGTATTGTCGGCGCCGAGCGCCAGGGTGCCGCCTTTCACCTGCAGGCCGCTACCGTTGGCCAGCACGCCGTCCAGGATCGCGGTGCCCGCTCCCTGCTTGACCAGCGTGCCGCTGCCGGCCACCGTGCCCGTCTCGTGCAGGGTGGTTGCGGCAGCCACGTCGAGCGTGCCGACGCCGGCCAGCAGCAGGCCACGGTCGTGGTCCAGGCTGGCGCCGGTCTGCCAGGTGGCGTCGCGCAGTTCCAGCGCGCTGCGTCCGCGGCCCAGGTTGGCGGCGGCATCCGTGCGCAGGGTGGCGTTCGACACCACGGTCTTGCCGGTATAGGTATTGTCGCCATTCAGCGCCAGCGTGCCGCCGTTCAGGTTCAGGCCGCCGCTGCCCGCGAAGGTGCCGTCGAAAGCGCCGCTGCCGTGGGCCAGGTCCAGCGTGTTCGCGCCCAGCAGGACAGTGCCGGCGCCGTGCAACTCCGCCACCCTCACCGCGCCGGCCGCGCCGGCGATGTCGAACACGCCGTACACGCCCAGCGCGCTGTTGGCGACGCCGCCCTTGCCTGCCAGGACCAGGCTGGCGCCCTTGGCAATGTCGGTGGCGCCCGTATACTCCTGGGCCGCGCTCAGGGTCAGCTTGCCGCCGGCAAGCTCGAGGCCGCCGGCGCCGCCGATGGTGCCGCCGAAGGTGTCGTCGGCCTCGGTCAGGCTCAGGGTCTGGCTGCCGAGGCGCACCGTGCCGGCGCCCTTCAGGCCCTTGAGCGCGACCTTGCCGCTGCTGGCGGCGATGTCGAAGCTGCCGTCGACCTCGAGCCGGCTGTTGGCGATGCTGCCCTTGCCCGTCAGGATCAGCGTAGCGCCGTCGGCGATGGTGGTGCCGCCACTGTAGGTGTTGACGCCGCTCAGCGTTTCGCTGCCGGCCTCCACGCTCAAGCCGCCGGCGCCGCCGATGACGCCCGCGAAATTGCCGGCCGCCTGAGTCAGGACCAGGCTATTGCTGCCAAGCTGCACGTCGCCGTTGCCGGACAGCGACTTGATGCGCGCGCTGTCGGCGCCGCTGGCGTCGAACACGCCGTCCACGTCCAGCGCGCTGGCGGCGATAGCGCCCTTGCCGGCCAGGACCAGGCTGGCGCCATCGGCGATCGTGGTGGCGCCCGTATACTCCTGGGCCGCGCTCAGGGTCAGCTTGCCGCCGGCGATGTCGAGACCGCCGGCGCCGCCGATGGTGCCGCCGAAGGTGTCGGCGGCCTCGGTCAGGCTCAGGGTCTGGCTGCCGAGGCGCACCGCGCCGTCACCGAGCAGGCTCTTGATCGCGGCCTTGCCGCTGCTGGCCGCGATGTCGAGCACGCCGTCGACTTCGACCCGGCTGTCGGCGATGCTGCCCTTGCCCGCCAGCGCCAGCGTGGCGCCCTCGGCGACCGTGGTGCGGCCGCGATAGGTGNCGCCGTCACCGAGCAGGCTCTTGATCGCGGCCTTGCCGCTGCTGGCCGCGATGTCGAGCACGCCGTCGACTTCGACCCGGCTGTCGGCGATGCTGCCCTTGCCCGCCAGCGCCAGCGTGGCGCCCTCGGCGACCGTGGTGCGGCCGCGATAGGTGTTGACGCCGCTCAGCGTCTCCTTGCCAGCCATCACGCTCAAGCCGCCGACGCCGCTGATGACGCCCGCGAAATCGCCGGTCGCCTGGGTCAGGACCAGGGTATTGCTGCCAAGCTTCACGGCGCCATTGCCGGACAGCGTCTTGATGCGGGCGCTGTCGGCGGCGCTGACGTCGAAGGTGCCGTCGGCGACCACCCCGCTCGAGCGCGCCAGGCTGGCGGTATCGAGCAGGGCCAGGGTGGCGCCGGCGCCGATGCTGGTGCGCCCGGTGTAGCGGATGTCGCCCGCCAGCACCGCCTTGCCGCCGGCGACCGTGAGGCCGCCCGCACCGTCGATGCTGCCGCCGAAGGTGTCGCCGGCATTGGACAGGATCAGGGTTTTCGCGCCCAGCACGACAGAGCCGGCGCCAGCCAGGCTCTTGATGGTGGCGGCGGCGTTGCTGGCCGAGATGTCGAGCGTGCCGTTGCCGGTCACGCGGCTGTTGGCGATGCTGCCCTGGCCCGCCAGCACCAGGGTCGCGCCGCTGGCGACGCGGGTGTCGCCGCTATAGGTATTGCGGCCGCTCAGCACCTGACGGCCGGCGTCCAGTTCGAGGTCGCCCGTGCCGCGGATGCTGCCCGCAAAATTGCCGCTGGCATTGGTCAGGGTCAGGGACTTGCCGCCCAGGTTGACGGCGCCGGCGCCGGACAGCGTCTTGATCTGCGCGCCCTTGTCCATGGCGGCGATGTCGAGCGTGCCGTTGACCAGCACGC
Organism: Telluria beijingensis; assembly: GCF_030770395.1. Classification (GTDB taxonomy): domain Bacteria; phylum Pseudomonadota; class Gammaproteobacteria; order Burkholderiales; family Burkholderiaceae_D; genus Telluria; species Telluria beijingensis. The sequence continues at coordinate 5,829,617 of NZ_CP132480.1, forward strand.
CGCTGGAGACCGCCAGGCCGCCGCTGCCGGCGCCCGCCAGGCCCAGCGTGGCTCCTTGGGCGATCTCGGTCGCGCCCAGGAAGCGGATCGTGTGGGAATTGAGCACCTGGGTGCCGCCGGCAATGATCAAGCCGCCCGAGCCGGCGATCCGGCCCGTGAAGGTGTCGTCGGCGCCGGTCAAGGTCAGGGTCTGTTCGCCGAGCGTGATCCAGCCGGAGCCGGACAGGCCCTTGGCGGCGGCGCCGCCGTCGGTGGCCGACATGTCGAGCCGGCTGCCATTGGAGAATACGAGCGTGCTGTTGGCAAGGCTGCCTTCGCCCTCGAGCGTCAGGCGCGCGCCCTGCGCCACCACGGTATCCCCGCTATGGGTATTGGCCCCGCTGAGCACTTCATGGCCGCCGGCGATGACCAGGCCGCCCGAACCCTGGATACTGCCCGCGAAATTGCCGCTGGCATTGGTTAGGGTCAGTGTCTTGCCGCCCAGTAGCACGGCGCCCGAGCCGGACAGGGTCGAAATTTCCGCGCCATTCGTCGCGCGCGCGATATCGAAGCGGCCATCGGCCACCACGCCGCTCGAGAGCGCGATGCTGCCCGAACCGGCCAGTGCCAGGCCGGCGCCTTCCTCGATCAGGGTCGCGCCGGTGTACTGGTTGACGCCGCCCAGGGTTTGCGTGCCGCCGGCGGCCGTCAGGCCGGACGAGCTCCACAGCGTGCCGTCGAAGCGGCTCTTGCCATCGGTCAGGGTCAGCGCCTTGTCGCCCAGCAGTACGGCCCCGGAACCGGACAGCGATTGCAGCGTCGCGTCCGCGTCGAGCCCGGCCAGGTCGAGCGTCCCGCCTACCGCGACCTCGCTCGAGGCCGCGATGCTGGCCTGGCCGGTGAGGGTCAGGCCGGCCCACTGGGCCACGTCGGTCTTGCCGGTGTAGTGCTGCTGCGCGGTCAGGGTCGCGTAGCCGCCGTCGATCGCCAGCCCGCCCGAACCGTGGATGCTGCCGTCGAAGGCGCCCTGGGCATCGGTCAGCGTCAAGGTCTTGCCGCCCAGTTGCACCGTGCCGGCGCCGCTGATGTTGCGCACCGCGGCGCCGTGATTGGTGGCCGCGATGTCGAACACGCCGTGGTTTTCCACGCCGCTCGACAGGGCGATGCTGCCGCTGCCGCTCAGGGCCAGCGTGCCGTCCGCGCCAATGCTGGTGGCGCCGGTGTAATAGGTGGCGCCGCCCAGCACATGGGTGCCGTGGTCGACCGTCAGTCCGCCCTGGCCGAAGATCGTGCCCTGGAAGTCGCTGCCATGGCCGGTCAGCGCGAGCGGGCCTTCGCCCAGCATCACGGCGCCGGAACCGGACAGCGCGCGCAGCTCCGTCGCGCCGGCCTGCGCATGCAGGTCGAGGTTGCCGTTGGCGTTCACGACGCTGGATTCGGCGATGCTGCCCAGGCCGGACAAGGCCAGGGTCGCGCCGCGCCCGACCGTGGTGGCGCCGGTGTACCCGTTGGCGCCGCTCAGCACTTCGCGGCCGCCGGTGACGCTCAGGCCGCCCGCGCCGTCGATCGATCCGGCGTATTCGCCCTGGGCGGCGCTCAGCACCAGGGTGCGGCCGCCCAGCAGCACGCTGCCCGAGCCGTCGCCGGCCAGCGAGCGGATCGATGCGCCGGCGTTGGTGGCCGAGATATCGAACTGGCCGTTATTGAGCACACCGCTCGACAGGGCGATGCTGCCCGAGCCGGACAGCGACAGCTTGCTGTCCAGGCGGATCTCGGTAACGCCGAAGTAGTTGTTGACGCCGCCCAGGATCTCGCTGCCGCCGGCCAGCACCAGGCCGCCGCTGCCATGGATGCTGCCCGCGAACAGGTCGTTGGCATCGGTCAGTGTCACGGTACGCTCGCCCAGATACACGCCGCCCGAACCCGACAGGCTTTCCAGGCTGGTGCCGTCATCGGTCGCGCTGATATTCAGCCAGCCGTCGTTGCGCAGGCGCCAGCCGGCGGCTGCGGCATTGCTGCCGTCGCTGTCGCTCAGATTGCGGTTCTCCCAGGGCTGGATCTCGGTGACCATGGGCTGCGCCAGTGCCGCCATCGAGGACAGCGACAGCGCGGCGGCCGCCAGCACGGTCAGCGCGCAGGGGAAGGCACTGCCGGCATCGAGGCGGGTGGCGCGGGCGCCGGCATCGGTTCCCGTTTCCTTCCCGTTGGTGCTGCCGACTTCGGCGACAGCCATCAGCATGCGGCGTTTCTTGTTCCAGACGAGGCGGTAGATATGGTTCATGGGCGGTATCGGTCGGTGGCGAAAACGGCGAAGGCCGTAAAACCGATATTATCGAGTGGAAACAATGCCCAAAGACAATATAACTTGCCGCAACAGCGCATTCTCGACATGCCGTGTGCATTTCGCCACAGTGTGTGGCGCAGATCCTTGCACCAGACGTCAGAAATTACACATTCATACCAATATGTCAGGCGATCAGCGCGCGCCGGCCCACGCTGCCAGGTCGGCGGCGACCTCGCTGACGACCGCTTCCCAGTCGCCGGGCCGGGCCTGGCGGTATAGCCGCAGCACGCCTGGATACCAGGGCGAATCGCGGCGCTCTTCCATCCAGCGCCAGTCCGGATGCACGGCCGGCAGCAGCACCCAGCATGGCTTGCCCAGCGCCCCGGCCACGTGAGCCACGGCGGTGTCGACGCAGATCACCAGGTCGAGCGCGGCGACGATGGCGGCGGTATCGCCGAAGTCCGCGATGTCGGGGCCCAGGTCGGCCAGGTGGGCCGGCAGCGCTTCTCCAGTTCCCGTATCGGCCCCCATGCCGCGCTGCAGGCTGGCGAAGCCCACTCCCGGCACCCGCCACAACGGCGCAAGACAGTCCAGGCCGGGCAGCGAGCGGTTGGCGTCGTTGACGTGGCCGCCGAAGCCGCGCCAGACGAGGCCGACCCGCAGCGCGCCGGCCGCATTCCCACCTTCCTCCAACCGCTGCTCCAACCGAACCCGCCAGTGCGCGACGCGGGCCGGATCGGGCGCCAGGTAGGGCAGCACGGCCGGTATCGTGGCCAGCGAGGTGCGCGCATGCATGGGAAGGCTCAGCAACAAGACCCAGGCATCGTGGGGCGGCAGCGCGCCGGCCTGGCCGAGGCCCACGACGGCGTCGGCGCCCTCCACCGCCGCCAGCAGCGGCAGCAAGGCGTCCTGGCACACCAGCGTGACCCGGCCCGCGCCGGCCTTCTTCAGCAGCGGCAGGTAGCGCACGAACTGCACCGTGTCGCCGAAGCCCTGCTCGGGCCACACCACGATGCTGCGGCCGTCCAGCGGCTCGCCCTGCCATTGCGGGCAGGCGAGCCGTGGCCGCCGTGCGATCGGACGCGCCAGCGCAGGGTCGTGGCGCGCCTCCATCCACGGCCAGCCCTCGTCCAGGCGGCCGCGCGCGAGCAACAGGAAGCCAAGGTTCCAGCGCGCTTCCGGGTAATCGGGATCGGCGCCGATGGCGCGCCGGTACGATTCCTCGGCCTCCTGCGGCCGCCCTTCGCGCTGCAGCAGCGCGCCGAGATTGTTCAGGGTGCGCGCGTTATGGGGGGCCAGTGCCAGCGCGGCGCGGTAGATCGCCTCGGCGTCGGGTGCACGGTGCTGGTACTGGCAGGCATTGCCCAGCGAGTTGAGCCCTTCCGGATCCTGCGGGCGCAGCGCCACGTACTCGCGCAGCGCGGCTTCGGCCTCCGGCAGGCGCCGCTGCGCCGTATACAGCAGGCCCAGGTTGTGCCAGGCCTCGGCATAGGCCGGGCGCAGTTGCAGCGCGCGCCGGTAGTGTCCTTCGGCCGGGCCGGCATGCCCGGCGCCCGCGTACAGCGCCGCCAGGTTGTTGTGCAGTTCGGGATTGTCCGGCTGCAGCGCCAGCGCCCCCAGGTAGCGCGGCTCGGCCTCGGCGCGCCGGCCCTGCCGCTGCAGCGCATCGGCCTGCTCTTGCAGCAGGATGCGCAGGTTGTCGCGGCAGGCCGCATGGCCGGGCTCCAGCGCCAGGGCCAGGCGCCAGCGGCGCTCGGCCTCGACCGGCTGGCCCAGCGCCAGTGCGCAGGCGGCGGCCAGGTTCAGGGCGTCGACATTGGCCGCCGGGCCGTCCAGCAGGCCATCGACCGCGGCCAGCGCCGGCCCGTATTCGCCATGCCGGTACCGGGCGATGGCGGCATCGATGCGGTGGCCGGTCGACGGCAAGTCAGGATCAGCCACGCAGCAGGCGCCAGGTGGCGAAGCCGGCCGCGCACAGCAGCAGCGCGCCGAACAGGTGCAGCGCCGTGTGCGCCAATGCCCAGCCGATTTCGCCGCGCTGGAGCAGGGTCAGCGACTCGCCCGAGAAGCTGGAAAAGGTGGTCAGGCCGCCCAGGAAGCCGGTGACGATGAACAGGCGCCACTCGGGCGCAAGGTGCGGCTGGGCGGCGAAGCAGCCGAGCGCCAGGCCGACCAGGTAGCCGCCCAGCAGGTTGGCGGCCAGCGTCCCGACCTGCACGAAGCCGTGCAGCCCGCCCAGCCACAGGCCGAAGCCCCAGCGCAGCCAGGCCCCGAGCGCCGCGCCCAGGCCGACCGCCGCGAAGCCCAGCGGCGTCGCTAGCGCGCCCACTTTGCCCTGGCCTCGTCGTCGCTGGTGCGGGCGTCGACCCAGCGCGCGCCGTCCGGCGTCTGTTCTTTCTTCCAGAACGGCGCCTCGGTCTTGAGGTAGTCCATGATGAACTCGCAGGCCGCGAACGCGTCGCCCCGGTGCGCAGCGCTGCAGGCCACCAGCACGATCTGGTCCAGCGGCGCCAGCGGGCCGACGCGGTGCACGACCAGGGTGCCGTACAGGGGCCAGCGGGCGCGGGCGCGCTCCGCGATGTCCGCGAGCGCGCTCTCGGTCATGCCCGGATAGTGTTCCAGCTCCATCGCCGACACCCGGGCGCCGTCGTTCAGGTCGCGCACGGTACCGACGAACGACACCACGGCGCCGATGCGCGCATCGCCGGCGCGCAGGCGCGCCACTTCGGCGCCGAGGTCGAAGTCCCCGGTTTGTACCCGCACCTCGTTCATGGGTGGTCCTTCGGCTGGCGCAGCAGCAGGTGCTCGATGCGCGTCTCGGTGCGCACATCGAGCAGGGCCGGCAGCGCCAGCAGCGAGCGCAGTTCGGCCGTCTGCGCCCCCGGCTTGCGGCCCGACTTGAGGGAGCTTTGCAGCACCTCGACCTGCAGGCGCAGGCGCTCGCGCGCGAATTCGGCGCCGCTGTCGATGCCGGCCGCGATTTCGAGCCGCAGCAAGTCGCTCAGCAGGCGTTCGCGGTTGTCTTCCAGCTGGCGCAGGTAGGCGGCGCGTTCGCCCTCGAGCGCCGCCAGGGCGGCGTCGAAGCGTGCTTGCAGGACCGGCTCGTAGCCGCCGTCCAGCGGCAGCAGCGCGTCCCAGCGCGCGCGCCAGTCGGCGGCCTGGGTGTGGGCGTCGGGATTGGCCAGCGCCGTCTCGAGCCCTTGCACCAGGCGCAGCTTGTCGCGCACGGCGCCGGCCAGCGCCGTGTCCTGGGCGCGGCGCGCGGCGTCGGCATGCTGCTGGATCTGTGCGATCGCCGCCTGGTAGCGCTTGTCGATGCGCGCCTCGTGGGCGCGCGGCACCGGGCCGATCGCCTGCCATTCGGCGGCCGCCTCGCGCAGCAGCTTGCCGACATTGGCCGGCGTGGCGTCCGGCGCGGCCGCCTCGAGCCGCGCGCACAGGGCTTCCTTGGCCGTCTCGTGGGCGCGGCGCTCGCTGTCGGCCGCGTGCGCGTGTTCCTTGCGCGCCGCGAACAGCGCGTCGCAGGCGCCGCGGAAGCGCTGCCACAGCGCCTGCTCGGCCTTGCGCTCGAGCGGCAGCGCGCGCGCATGTTCCTGCCAGCGCGCCTGCAACTCGCGCAGCAGGTCGACCGCATGGCGCTCGTGCGGATCGAGCTTGCCCACTTCTTCGATCAGCTGCTCGCGCACCGCGATCTCGACCTTGCGCTGGTTTTCGAGCGGCCGCTGCAAGGTGGTCAGCGCCTCGGCAAATTCGGTATCCAGGCGCTTTTTCTCCTTGCGGTCGACCGCGCCCAGGTGGCTCCACGCGGTGCGCAGGCGCTGCACGGTGGCGGACACGTGCTTCCAGTCGGCCGCGTCGGCCTGCACGCGCTCGACCTCGGCCCGGGCTTCCTCGACCAGGGCCTGGCCGCGCGCGGCGTTCGCGTGGCGTTCGTCGGCCAAATGTCGGAAGTGGGCGGCGGCCGGCGCATAGGCGGCGCTGCAGGCGGCGTCGAAGCGTTCCCACAGGCTGCGCGGGGCCGGGCCGGACAGGCTGTCCAGCGCCTTCCAGCGCTCGCGCATGCTGCCCACCTTCTTGGCCAGTTCGGCCATCGCCAGGCCCTGGGCCGGCAGCGCCTCGACGGTCTTGATGAGTTCTTCGCGCGAGACATTGCCGCCCCAGCGCGCCCAGTCCGACAGCCGCTTGAGCTCGGCGCGCAGGTGGGCCAGGTGGTCGGCCTGCTGCGCGTTCAGGCGCATGCCCTTGTCCTTGGCTTCCTTCAGCGCCTTGTCGAGTTCGGCCGCGGTGCCGAGCGAACCCTGTTGCAGGGCGGCTTCGAGGGCGTCCAGGTTGTCGAGGAAGGCCTGGTCGGCGCCGTGGGTGGATCGACGGGCGCCGTCCCTGGCGCCGTCCTTGGCGCCGTCCTTGCTGCCCTCCTTCGCGGCGGCCGGCGCAGCCTTCGGCTTCGCTTCTTGCCGGGCCTCCTGCGGCAGTGCCGCGCGCAGCGCATCGAAGCGCGCCTGCAGGGCGGCGCCGGCGGCATTCGCCGGCAGGGCCGGCAGGCGCGCCCATTCCCTGCGCAGCGTGTCGTGCGCGAGTTCGGCCGGGGCCTGGGCTTCCCATGCGCCCAGGGCCGCTTCACGGGCGGCGAGCGCCGCCTGGTCGTGCTCGAGCGTCGCCAGGCTGGCGGTCAGGCGCGCGTGTTCGGTCGCGAATTCGGCCACCAGCGCGCGCGGCAGCGAGGCATGGCCCGGATCGACCAGGGCCGTCTCTTGCTCTTGCTGGAGCGCGGCCAGCGCGGCCGCGTCGAGCCCGGCCGTCTCGAGCTGGCGCAAGGCGGCCAGGCGGTCGATCATGGCGCGCTGCAGCGCCACCTGCGAAGCCAGGCGATTGCCGAGCTCGGCGCGGACGGCGTCGAATTCGGCCGCCAGTTCGGGCGCGCGGATCACCGACCATTTGCGGTCCAGTTCGGCGACGTGGTTCGGGGTCAGCAGGGCGTCGCCCAGCAGCGCCCTGGCCTGGGCCAGCGCGTCCTGGCCGCGGCGCAGTTCGGATTCGTGGTGGCGGATCGCATCCAGCCGGCCCTGGGCCAGCTTGGCGACGCGGCGGTCGACGTTGCGCATCGCCGCATGCACGCGTTCGAGGTGCGCGCGCTCATGGACCAGTTCGGCTGCGGCAAGACGCAGTTCGGAAAATTCCGATTTAAGGATGAAGTCGACGGCGGCCGCCTGGTCGGCGCACAGTTGCGCCAGCTGCGCGGCCTGGCGCTCGCGGGCCTGGGCCAGCGCCGCGCGGGCCTCGAGCGCCGGCGCCGGCGCTGGAGTGGACGTCGTCTTGCCCGACTTGCCTGCGCCTGGCCTGGCGCTGCCGTCGGCCGCCGCGGGGGACTTCGCCGCTGGCTTGTCGCCGGACGCGGCCGCTTTCGTGCCCTGCCGCTTGAATAGGAATTCGAACATGATGAAATCGCACTTCCAAAACTCCCATCATAGCAAAATCCTCGGCACCGATCGGCATGCCTGTCCCATCCGCCCCTGTTTAGTTTACGGCTGGCAAGGCGAGATTTTGCCTTGACGAAAGTTCAGGAGACGGCATGCCGCCCGGTGTGCCCACGCCGACGCTCCGGTTCTCGTTCTGGTGCGCATCGTGCGCCAGCATCTGGTTGGCGATCGCGAACCAGGTCTCGCCCGGGATCATGGCGCGGGCCAGCGGCAGCAGCTCGCGCTCTTCGCGGTCGAGGCGGTCGAGCAGCAGCTCGCAGCAGCGCTCGAGCGCCGCCAGGCAGCCGGGATCGCCGTCCAGCGCCGCCGCCTGGGCCGCCTGGCGCGCCTCGAGCGCCTGCCGGCTCAGGGCGTCGAGCTCGGCCACCAGCCGGGCGGCATCCTCGCCGCGCCGGCGCAGCGCCGGCAGCACGAACTTGTCGAGCTTGCGCCAGTGGCAGGATTCGCTGGCCTGGCGCAGCGCCTCGCACGCCTGTTCGTACTGGCGCAGGGAGGGCGGCTCGCCCCACCAGGCCCCGGGCCGCCAGCGTTCGAGCAGGGCCTGCACCTCGATCCGCGCGCGCGCCTGCTCGACGGACAAGGCGACCAGCGTATAGGTGGATGTCAGCATGCTGTCTCCTCTAGGTTGCTCCTCCGGCGCGCGTGGACGAGCCACGCCTGGGGCGGTCGGGGATGCTTTATAAGGGGTAGCCGGCTATTGGTTTGTTATGACGCCGGCCAACGGGAATCTCGTAGTTTAGAGAGAAGGAGGTCGGCGGGTTTGACCTTGGTCAAACCCGATTTCACGATGCGAGCGAGGTCAGGCCGGTTGAATTTCCCATACCAAATGTACTTGGGACATGCTAGCGCCCTCGCCCAGCCGTTCGCTGGCGGGCCGGCGCCCGGCTGCGTTATAGTAGGCGCCGGCTTTACCTTCGAACCTGCTCATTTCACTCGTCATTTCTCCATGCGGCTGCTGCACACTTCCGACTGGCACCTGGGCCAGACCCTGCACAATCACGACCGGACCTACGAACACCAGTGCTTCCTCGACTGGCTGGCCGACACGCTGGACGAAGAGCGCATCGACGTGCTCCTGGTCGCGGGCGACATCTTCGATACCGCCAATCCGTCGTCCAGCGCCCAGCGCCAGTTCTACCGCTTCCTGCAGCAGGCGCGCACCCGCGTGCCGCACCTGCAGGTAGTAGTCATCGCCGGCAACCACGATTCGCCGGGCCGGCTGGAAGCGCCGACGCCGCTGCTGGAAGCCCATGGGACAATCGTGGTCGGCAATGTGCTGCGCCGCGGCGACGGCGAGATCGACCTCGAGCGCCTGCTGGTGCCGCTGCGCGACCGCGACGGCGAGATCGCGGCCTGGTGCCTGGCCGTGCCCTTCCTGCGTCCGGGCGACCTGCCGCGCCTGGCCACCCTTGAGGGCGACGAAGCGGCCGAAGCGGCGCCGCGGGATCCCTACCTGCACGGCACCGCCCTGCTCTACCGCCAGGCGCATGCGCTGGCGCGCGAGCGCGCCGGCGCCCGCCAGCCCATCGTCGCCATGGGCCACTGCCATATGGCGCACAGCCAGCCATCCGACGACTCCGAGCGCCGCATCGTGATCGGCGGCAGCGAGGCGCTGCCGGTCAGCCTGTTCGACCCGAGCATCGCCTACGCCGCCCTGGGCCACCTGCACCTGGCCCAGCGCATCGGCGGCCTGGAACACGTGCGCTATTGCGGCAGCCCGCTGCCGCTGTCGTTCTCCGAAGTCGGCTACCGGCACCAGGTGCTGCGCATCGATCTCGCGGACGGCAAGGTGGACGCCATCACACCGCTCTTCATCCCGCGCCCGGTCCAATTGCTGCGGGTGCCGGCCGCGCCCGCGCCGCTCGAAGACGCGCTGGCGGCGCTGGCAGCGCTGGAGCTCGACCCCGACCTGCCGCCGCAGGCCTGGCCCTATCTCGAGGTGCGGGTGCTGCTGGACGGCCCCGAGCCGGGCCTGCGCAGCCGGGTCGAAGAGGCGCTTGCCGGCAAGCCGGTGCGCCTGGCCAAGATCGAGCCGACCCGCAGGCTGGTGGCTGCGGCTGACGAACCGGAAGCCCTGAGCCTGGACCAGTTGGCCCAGCTGCAACCGGACGACATCTTCCGCCGACTGTGGCGCCAGAAGTATGGCGACGAGGCCCCGCCCGAGCAGCTCGACGCCTTCGCCGAACTGTTCCACGCCGTGGAAGGAGAGACGCGATGAAGATCCTGAGCATCAGGGGCAAGAACCTGGCCTCGCTGGCGGGCGAATTCGCGGTCGATTTCGAATCCGGCCCGCTGGCGTCGAGCGGCCTGTTCGCCATCAGCGGCCCGACCGGCGCGGGCAAGAGCACCCTGCTCGACGCCCTGTGCCTGGCGCTGTACGGCGATACGCCGCGCCTGTTGAAGCGCTCCGGCACCCGGCTGCCGGACGTCGGCGACGAGACGGTGACGGCGCAGGACCCGCGCACCCTGCTGCGCCGCGGCGCCGCCGAGGGCTGGGCCGAAGTCGACTTCGTCGGCAGCGACGATGGCCGCTACCGCGCGCGCTGGGCCGTGCGCCGTTCGCGCAACAAGCCCGGCGGCGCGCTGCAGCCGGTGAAGATCACGCTGCACCGCCTGCCCGAAATGGCCCCGCTGGGCGGCACCAATACCGAGGCCGGCGCCGAGATCGTCCAGCGCATCGGCCTGTCGTTCGACCAGTTTACGCGCGCCGTGCTGCTGGCGCAGAACGAGTTCTCGGCTTTCCTCAAGTCCGACGAGAACGAGCGCGGCGAGCTGCTGGAAACGCTGACCGGCTCCACCATCTACAGCGAGCTGTCGCGCCGCGCCTTCGAGCGCTACAAGCTCGAACAGCAGCGCACCGAGCTGCTGAAGGCGAAGCTGGCCGACGCGGCGCCGCTGGCCCCGGACGAACGCGCCGCGCTCGACCTCGAACGCGCCGCCGCCGACACCGCGCGCACCGCGCTGGACCAGCGCCACGCCCTGTTCGAGGCGCAGCTGCGCTGGCACCAGGAACAGGACAAGCTCCAGCGCGCCGAAACCGAGGCCGAAGCCGCGCTGGCGACGGCCAATGCGCAGCGCCTCGAGGCCGGCGAACGCCGCCAGCGCCTGGCCACGCTGGAAGCGGTGCAGCCGGCGCGCCCGCTGGCGCTCGACGTGCAGCGACTGGAAGCCGAACGACGGCAGGCCCATTCCTCGGTCGCCGGGTTCGAGGCCGCGCTGGCGGCGGCGCTGGAAGCCGGCCGCGCCAGCAGCGCCGACGTGGACGCCGCCATCGCCCGCCTCGACGCCGCCGAGGAAGGCTTGCGCAGCGCCGCTCCGCAGCTGGACCAGGCCAAGGCGCTCGATGCGGCGCTCGACACCCTGGCCCCCGGCCATGCCCAGGCCCGCTCCGCCCTCGACGCGGCGCGCCAGCAGGCGCGCGAGACGCGCGCCCTGCACCAGGCCAAGCTCGACGAACTGGCCCGCGCCCGCGCCCTGCGCGACGCGGCCGTTACCTGGCTGGCAAACCAGGCGCGGCACGACGCCGTGGCCACCGGCTGGCCGCAGTGGGAACGGCTGCTGCGCCAGGCCGGGCAGGCGCAGGACGCCTTCGCCGCGGGCAGCGCTGCGCTGGAGTCGACCCGCACCGCGGCCGACCAGGCGGCCGGACGCGATGCCCAGGCCGCCGCCGCGCTGGCCCAGGCCATCGAACGGTTTGAAGCGCTCGAGGCGCAGCGGCGCGCGGCGATGGCGGCGCTCGAGGCCTTCGACGCCGAGGCGATCGGCGCCGAACGGCTGCGGCTGGAGACCCGCCGCGAACGGCTCGCGGCTGCGCAGCGCAACTGGCGCGAGCTGGCGACGGCGCGCGAGGCGCTGGCCGGCATTGCGAACGAAACCGGGCGCCTGGATGCCGCGGCGGCCGGCACCGCTGGTATGCCAGCATTGTTGTCGACACCGATGCGTCATTCTTTCCGCCTGCCGAAAACCAAGGCGCGGTGGGAGTCGACCTGGGTGTCACGGCACTGGCTACGTTGTCAACCGGTGAAACCTTTGTCGGACCGAAGGCATTGAAATCGGCCCTGGTGCGGGTGAAGCGCCTGGCACGCAGCCTGTCGCGCAAGGTAAAAGGTTCCCGCAATTACGCCAAGGCGAAGATGAGGCTCGCCCGCCTGTATGCCGGGTCGCCGGACCGCAGGATCGCCGACATACGCCGTGACGGCCTGCACAAGCTGACCACGTCAATCAGCCGGCGATTCCAGATCATCGGNATTACGCCAAGGCGAAGATGAGGCTCGCCCGCCTGTATGCCGGGTCGCCGGACCGCAGGATCGCCGACATACGCCGTGACGGCCTGCACAAGCTGACCACGTCAATCAGCCGGCGATTCCAGATCATCGGGATCGAGGATCTGAACGTTAAGGGCATGCTTGGGAACCGATGTCTGGCACGCTCGATCGCCGACATGAGCTTCGGTGAGTTGCGCCGACAGCTGGAGTACAAGGCGGCGTGGCGCGGTGGGCAGATCGTCGTGGTCGATCGCTGGTATCCCAGCAGTAAGACGTGCTCATGCTGCGGCCATCGGCTCGATGTGCTCGACCTACACCTGCGCCAATGGCGCTTTCCCGACTCTGACACCCTCCAAGACCTCGACGAGAACGCGGCAAATAACCTGAGAAATATGGCGGTGAGTTCCACCGTCACTGCCTGCTGAGGGGAAGGCGCTGGCCTTGCGCGTGAAGCGCAAGGTGAAACCGGCCCCGGCGAAGCAGGAATCCAGCAGCAAAGTTAACTATGAATAGCTTTGCGTAAGTTTGGAGGAACGGTGCCAGCAGTTGCGCTTACACCTTGCGCACAAACTCCGTCTTCAGGCTCATGGCGCCGAAGCCGTCGATCTTGCAGTCGATGTCGTGGTCGGCATCGACCAGGCGGATATTCTTGACCTTGGTGCCTTGCTTGATCACACCGCCCGAGCCCTTGGGCTTGAGGTCCTTGATCACGGTGACGGTGTCGCCATCCTGGAGGATATTGCCTGAAGCGTCTTTATAGACACGTGCGCTGTCGCCGGCAGCGGCAGGGGCCTGGACCGGCCACTCGTGGGCGCATTCCGGGCAAACATATTGGCCGGTGCCGTCTTCATAGGTGTAGGCCGACTGGCATTGGGGGCAGGGTGGAAGTGTGTGCATGGCTGGCCTGGGAGTGCAAAAACGCATCCGGAGGCACCGTTTTCTGAATCGTGGAGTCCCGGCGACATCGCACCATCGACAAGGATTGAGAGTTCGTTGCTCTACCGGCTGAACTATCAGATTGAAAGAAAGATCATATACGGGCCTAGCCAATCTCACAAGTGCATTGCGGCAAGTCGCGTCGACGAAAAATCGAACGGAGCGAGCGGTCTCAGGTAGCGCGGAAGTGTCCGTTCCGCTTGAACAGCTCGGATGCCTGCAGCAGTACCTCTTGCATCCCGGGCTCGAGGGCGGTGTGACAGCCGTCTTCAACGATGCGCAGCGCAGCACCCGGCCACATGCCGGCCACCCGAAAGGCCGTCAGCGGCACGCTGAGCGTATCGTGCCGCCCCTGGATCACGATGGCAGGCAGGTGGGCGATGCGGTGCATATTCCGCAGCAAGTGACCCTCTTCAAAAAAGCCGCCGTTGCGGAAATAGTGGGCCTCCAGGCGCGCCAGATTGATGGCCAGCGCATCCGGAAGCGGCGAATCCGAGGTTACGGCGCCGCGCAGCGAAGCACGCGCCACCTCGAAACGGCTCCAGCGCCGCGCTGCGGGGAGATACGTCGCCTCGTCGTCGCACAGTAGCCGGCGGGCATAGGCGCCCAGCAGATCTCCCCGCTCTTCAGCAGGGATCGGACTAGCCAGCTCCGCATACAGCTCGGGATGGAACAGTCGCGCTCCCTCGAAAAACCAGGCGATCTCCTCGCGCGTGCACAGGAACGGGCTGCGCAGGATGAAGCCCTGGCAGCTTGCCGGATGCGCCTGCCCATAGGCCAGCGCCAGGGTGGCGCCCCACGAACCACCAAATACCAGCCATTGCTCGATGCCGAGCAGCGCACGCAGCGCTTCGATATCGGCCACCAGCAGGGGCGTGGTATTGGCGCGCCATTCGCCGGGCGGCGTCGATTTGCCCGCGCCGCGCTGGTCGAACTGCACGATGCGGTAATGATCCGGGTCAAAGAACTGCCTCCATATGGGCGAACTCCCGGCACCTGGCCCGCCATGCAGCACCAGTACCGGCGCGCCGTGCGGATTGCCGGATTCCTCCCAATAAATGGAGTGAAGCGCGTCGACTGGCAGCATGCCATGGCGGTACGGTTCGGGCGGAG